>NZ_JBNCKU010000006.1:338184-388318 GCF_049841715.1 Micromonospora sp. DT41
GAACAAACTTTCGCTCCCCCACCCTTGCGGGCAGAGGAGCTGCACTCTACCAGAGATCATCCTCCGCCCCTCGCGGGGCGGAGGAGAACTCCGTCAGAATCCAGCGTCCGGGATTCTCGCGAATCCCAGCTGCGCTGGGGTACCAGGACTCGAACCTAGACTAACTGAACCAGAATCAGTCGGGCTGCCAATTACCCCATACCCCATTGGCCCCTTGCGGCGCCGGGATTGAACATTACCCTCCCAGCGCCAGCAGGCCAAATCCGATCCCCCCGAAACGCCCTTGAGCTGCGGAAACAGGGGCATCGGACCGGTCAGGCGACGGGGACCACCGGGTTGCTGAGCTCACCGATGCCCTCGATCCGCACGGTGACCGTATCCCCCTCGACGAGGGGACTAACCCCCGCCGGTGTGCCGGTGAGCACCACGTCGCCGGGCAGCAGGGTCATCACGTGCGAGATGTACGACACCAGGCCGGCCACGTCGAAGACCATGTCCTTCGTCCGGCCGAGCTGGCGTACCTCCATCTCGTCGGGATTGCGGCCCACCTCACACCGGATCTCCAGGTCGGAGACGTCCAGACCGGTGGTGATCCACGGACCGATGGGGCAGAAGGAGTCGAAACCCTTGGCCCGCGTCCACTGCCCGTCGGAGCGTTGGAGGTCCCGGGCCGTGACGTCGTTGGCGCAGGTGTAGCCGAAGATGGCGCGTTCGGCGGCGGCACGGTCGGCCCGGCGGGCGCCAGGTGCGCCGATCACGACCGCCAACTCCGCCTCGTGCTCGACCTGCTTGGAGAAGATCGGCAGCCGGATGGCGTCCCGGGGACCGATCACCGAGGTGGACGGCTTGAGGAAGAGCAACGGCTCCTTGGGTACGTCGTTGCCCAGCTCGGCGGCGTGGTCGGCGTAGTTGCGGCCCACGCAGACCACCTTGCTGGGCAGGATCGGCGAGAGCAGCCGAACGTCGGAGAGGGCCCACCGGGCCCCGCTGAAGGAGAGTTGGCCGAACGGGTGACCTTCGATCTCGGCGATGGTCAGGCCCTGCGGCCCGGCCTCCGCTTCGCCCTCGACGGCCCCGAACGACATTCCCTTGGCATGAGCGAAACGAGCGATACGCACCTCGCCAATCTAGCCCTGCCGACGGGTTCACCGGCCACGACCGGCTGCCGGGTGTGCGCAACCCGTCAGCGCGGCGGCACCATACCGGCCGCCGGGGTGACCGGGGCGGGATTCCTGACTTCGTACCCGCACGGAGAGACCGCGCCCTTAGCGTCGGCTCCGGAGGTTCGTTCGTATGCCTGCATCGACACGACACCACAAGGCCCTCGCAGTGTTCGTCCACTGCCTCGGCATCCTCGCCGCCGTGCCGGCCCTGCCCGCGGTGGAGCCGGAGGCGTCGGCCGCGCCACGACCACCGACGGTCGCGCCACGACCACCGACGCCCACGCCACAACCAGCGGTGCCGTCTGCTGTGGCGATGGCCGCACCGCTAACGGGGGCGGCGAGCACCGCGCCGGCCCCACCCGCGATGGCAGCACCGCTGCCGGGCGTGGCGAGCGCGGAGCCCACCCCACCGTCGGCGCCACCGGCGATGGCGCCACCGACGCGGACACCGGCGTCGGCACCACCGCCTCCGGTCACGGTGGCGATCGCGCCGGAGAGCAGCCCGGCACCGCGGTACCGGATCCACGTGCGCAACGTGGGTGACTCGCCTGTCGACACCACTGTGCGCCAGGAGTTGCCCTCCGGGGCGTCGGTCACCGCGATCAGTGACGGCGGCCGGTCCACCCGTTCCGGCGGGTCGACCGGCGAGGTGACGTGGCGGCTACGGCTGCCCGCGCACAGCACCACCACGCTGGGCACCGCGCTGACCACCACCGCGCCGGGCCAGGCACTGACCGCGCCGGCCTGCGCCTTCACAAGCGACGGCAACCGGCCGTACGACTGCGCGTCGGCCACCTGGCAGGCGGCGGGAACACCTGCGGCGCAGGTCACCGAGGCGCAGCCGCTCTGGCGGCAGGTCCCGTTGCTGCTTGCCGGCGTGGCGGTCCTGTTGTTGCTCGGCGCCGCCCTGTTCTGGCTGTGGCGTCGTCGGCGCGGCCGGCGGGTGACCGCCGCCGCCCTGTCCAGCGGCAGCGGACCCGGCAACGAGCGCGGAACTGTCTATCCGCGTCCAGCCACCCCGAAACCGGTACGTCGTCGGCGTACCCCGCCTGTCGCTCTGCTTGTCGCCGGGGCGGTGGTGGTGTTGGCCGCCGTGGTCGGCACCGCCGGCTGGACGGCGACCCGGCAGGTCTCCCAGATCGACACGCAGAAGCAGCCGACCAGCGGCGCGTGGATGGGCACCGGGGTGTCCGGGCCGGTGGGTGTGCCGCTGCGCGAGTCCGCGTTCGAGTTCACCGTCTACCGGATGACCTGCGCGGAGCCCGGCAGCGCGAAAGCGGCAAGCGGAGGGAGTGCGGCCCCGGCTTCCGCGCGGCGCTGCCAGGCCACAGTGGGAGTGCGCAACATCACCGGCACCCAGCAGCCCTGGCACGGCCAGTTGCAACGGGCGTACCTGCCCGGTGGTCGCTGGGTGAGCGCCGACGAGCCGGCCACCCAGGCCGCCAACCTGGGCCGGGACGTCTTCGCCAACCCGGTGGCCGCGGGCAGCCGGGTGGTGCTTCCGCTGGTCTTCACCGTCGACGGGCGGGACCCGCCCCGGCAGTTGGAGCTGCGCAGTGGCGTCTTCTCCGCCGGCGTGCGGGTGCAGATGCCCTGACCGGCGGTCGGGCGGCGGTCGTACCCTGGGGTCCGTGACCGCCGCCCTCGCCCCCGCCGTGCTCGACGCGGCGACCTGGCAGGCACGGCGCCGGGCCCACGAGGAGCGGGTGGACGTCTGGCTGACCCCGCACCTGGCCCGGCGGCGCCGGGGCGAACGGCATCCGGTGGCCGACTTCCTGTTCACGTACTACTCGCACCGGCCGGCGCAGCTGCGCCGCTGGCATCCGGGCGCGGGGGTCGAGTTGCGCGGCGCGGACCTTGCCGAGTTCGGCAGGGACTACCGCGCCACCGCCGTCGGGGTCATCCTCGACACCGATGGGGTACGCCAGCGGCGTGGCGAGTCGATCGGGTGGATCCGCTCCCTGCTCGCGGCGACGGCGGGGCGGGCGGCGCACTTCGGCTGCTTCGGGATGCACGAGTGGGCGATGGTCTACCGGCAGACGCAGGAGGAGCTGCGGCACAACGCGTGGCCGTTGCGACTGGATCCGGATCAGACCGCCGCGATCGTCGAGGAGCGCGGGGTGCGGTGCAGCCACTTCGACGCGTTCCGGTTCTTCACACCGCCGGCCCGTCCGTTGAACCTGCTCACCCCGACCCGGGAAACCCAGCACGAACACGAGCAGCCGGGCTGCCTGCACGCCAACATGGACGTCTACAAATGGGCGTACAAGCTGTCGCCGCTGGTGCCCTCGGAGCTGGTGGCGGACTGTTTCGAGCTGGCCCGCGAGATCCGTACCCTCGACATGCGGGCCAGCCCCTACGACCTGGCGGCGCTCGGCTACCCGCCGGTGCGGGTCGAGACGCCGGAGGGTCGGGCGGAGTACGCCGCCGCGCAGCGCGGTTTCGCCGACCGGGCCGGCGTGCTGCGCCACCGGCTCCTCGCGGCCGTCCCCGCGTGAGGCGACGGCTCGCCGCCTGACCGGCGGCTCCAGCCTGACCGGCTGAGCGCGGCGCGGCCCGGGGACGGCGGGGTCAGGTCGCCGGACGGGTTCGCAGGCCGTCGAGAAGCAGCGCGACCACCGCTGCCATGTCCGCGTCGAGGCCGGGCTCGGTCCACTCGGTCCGGTGGGACGGGTGGTGGAATCGGGCTGTGGCCTGCAACAGCGCCCGGCCGGCCACCGCCGGGTCCGGCACGTCGAAGTCGCCGGCCGCGATCCCGTCGGCGACGATCAGGCTGAGCTGACCGGCAAGGATCTCCAGGTGGTTGGCGACGGCGCCCTCGGAGAGCGTGGCGAGCTGGTGGAAGTTGTCGAACAGCTCCGGATCCTCCCGGGCCATCCGACGCTTGGTGCCGCTCAGCTCGGCAAGCCACCGACGCAGCCGCTGCGGGGCGGGGTCGGTGCCGGTGGCGACCTCGACGAGCGGGGTCGAGACCCGGGCCAGCCAGCGTTCGGCGACCGCCTCGCGGAGCGCGGCCTTGCTGGCGAAGTGTCGGTAGACGCTGCCGTGGCTGACGCCCAGCGCACGGGCGACGTCAAGCACTGTGGCCTTGGCGGGCCCGTACCGGCGTAGCGCTTCCTCGGCGGTGTCGAGGATGCGGTCGGCCGTCAGGGCGGTGGCGTCGCTCATCGCTCCAGCCTCCCTGACCGCGTGCGCGGCCGTGGCGCGACCCCCGGGTGGCGGGCACGCCACGGCCGGATCGTCATGCCCGCTCGCTGTCCAGCAACGCCATCTGCGCCTCGTCGTAGCGGCTGCCGGCTACGGCGTCAGCCGGGACGGCGGCCTCGATGGCGGCCAGGTCCGCGTCGGTCAGGGTGACCGCCGTCGCGCCCAGTGCCTCGGTGAGCCGGTCCCGGCGGCGGGCGCCGACCAGGGGCACGATGGTCTCGCCCCGGGCGAGCACCCAGGCGATGGCGATCTGCGCCACGGTGACGCCCCGAGCCTCGGCGATGGTCCGCAGGGCGTCGACCAGAGCCAGGTTGCGGTCCAGGTTCGCGCCGGAGAACCGGGGCAGGTAGCTGCGGAAGTCGGTGCCGCCGGTGTCCCTGCGAGCCGTCCAGTGGCCGCTGATGAGGCCACGGGACAGCACCCCGTACGCGGTGATCCCCACGCCCAGCTCACGGGCCGTCGGCAGGATGTCGGACTCCGGGTTACGGGAGATCAGCGAGTATTCGATCTGGAGGTCGGCGATCGGGTGGACGGCGTGCGCCCGTCGCAGCGTCTCCGCGCTCACCTCGGACAGGCCGATGTGCCGGATGTGACCGGCCTGGACGAGCTCGGCGAGGGTGCCGACCACGTCCTCCACCGGCACGTCCCCCGGCAGCCTGGCCGGACGGTAGATGTCGATGTGGTCGGTGCCGAGGCGCCGCAGCGAGTACGCCAGGAAGTTCTTGATCGCGGCGGGTCGAACGTCGACGCCGTTCCAACCGCCGTCGACGTCGCGCAGGGCGCCGAACTTGACGCTGATCACCGCGTCGTCGCGGTTGCGACCGCGCAATGCGTCGCGCAGCAGCAGTTCGTTGTGGCCCATCCCGTAGAAGTCGCCGGTGTCCAGCAGGGTGACGCCGGCGTCCAGGGCGGCGTGGATGGTGGCGATGCTCTCGACCTCGTCGGCGTCGCCGTAGAGGTCGGACATGCCCATCAGGCCGAGGCCGAGGGCGGAGACGGTCGGGCCGGTGGTGCCGAGCGTGCGGGTGTCCATGGGGGTGTTCCTCTCCTCGTTCACCCCGTCAGCATACATACTTTGACTGACAGATTCCTGATTCTGTCACTGGATAGCCGGAGAGGGTCGGTGCCGAGCTGACGTTCGCGAAGGGTCGGACTACTCGCCGTCGACGCGGCGGTCGCGCTTGCGCTGCGACTGGCGCTTCTTCTCGGCCAGCCGGCGCTCCTTCGCACCCCGCGACGGCCGGGTCGCACGTCGAGGTGGCGGCGGAGGTGCAGCCGCCTCACGCAGCAGCGCCACCATCCGCGCGCGTGCCGCCTCCCGGTTGGCGAGCTGCGCCCGGTGTTCGCTTGCCGCGATCGTCAGCACGCCGTCCACCAGGCGGTTGGCCAGACGTGCAAGCGCCCGCGACCGGATCCAGTCGGGCACCGACGGAGAATTGGCCAGGTCGTAGCTCAGCTCGACCCGGGAGTCGGCGGTGTTCACACCCTGCCCACCCGGCCCGGACGAACGGGAGAAGCGCTCCCGCAGCTCCCCGGCGGGGACGACCCACCGGTCGGTCACCCGCAGTCCGTCGTCCACGCTCCGAGGCTAACCCGCACCGGCGCACCGGGAGTCACCGGTGCGGAGGCTCACTCTGCGTCGAGGACGGGCTGGGCGTCGGGCCTGCGGTCTCGTCGTCCGAGCCGACAGCGGCGTACGCCACCGCGCCGAACAGCAGCAACCCGATCACCGCGGCCTTCACGGCGACCCCACGGATCAGCAGCCAGGCGCCACTGCGTGCCGTCGGCACTGACTTCTTCACGGTCTGGTAGTCGGTCCACCCGCGCCGCGCCCGGGCGTACGCCGACCCCACCGCACATCCGATGACCAGGCCCACCAGCAGGAGGGCCGTGAGAAGAGGACGCTCCACCTCCGCCAGTATCCATATCGAGCGTCATATTTCCACCGTTTGATGTCGTCCGGCCGGATATCCGACACCACCGCCGGCCGGATCGACAGCCGAGGAGTGTCCGGGCAGCTCAGCCGCCCTTCCCGATGATCGTGTCGGCGCTCTGCTGCACCTGCTCGATCGGGATGGCGAAGCCGATGCCGATCGACCCGTTTCCGTCGATGGTGGCGATAGCGGTGTTCACCCCGACCACCTCGCCACGGGCGTTGACAAGCGGCCCGCCCGAGTTGCCGGGATTGATCGACGCGTCGGTCTGCACCGCGCTGTGCCGGTTGTTGCCCAGCCGTACCTGGCGGTCCAGCGCACTGACGATGCCTGCGGTGACCGTCCCGGACAATCCCAACGGTGAGCCCACCGCCAGCACGGGCTCACCGACCCGGGTCGCACCCGGCTTGGCAAGCGGCAGCGGGGAGAGCCCTGCCGACGGCGGCACCTTCAGCACCGCCAGGTCGCTGCGCGGTTCCCGGCCGACCACCTCGGCTTCGTAGCGGCGGCCGTCGGGCAACTCGACCGTCACCGGGCCGCCGCCGCCCTTGGCGAGGATGTGGTCGTTGGTGACGAGGTGCTGCTGGTCGTCGATGGCGAACCCCGACCCGGTCGCGGACGCGCCGTTTGCACCACCGGCAAGCACCGACACCACCCCGGGCACAGTCCGCTCGGCGGCGGTGACCAGTTCCGCGGGCACCGGGGCGGCGGACGCGGCAGCCGGGCCGGGCGTACCGCTCTGGCTGGCCACCACACCGCCGGCCAGAGCGCCCGAGACGGCGGAGACCGCCACGACAGCCAGCGCGGCGACCAGCCGGCCGGGACGCCACCCGCCCGGGTCCCGGCCCGAGCCGGGCGCGTCCCACCACCCGCGACCGTCCGGGTCGAGTTCGGGCGAGATGAACAAGGGACCGCGCGGTTCGCCCAGTCCGGTCTGCACAGCCATGCGTACTCCTCACGGTCGGGCGTTGGCCCGGCGGATCAGGGCAGTCGGGAGAACCAGCGCATCGAGCCGGCGGCCGCGCCCATCGCGAAGACGAGTCCGAGGCCGATGAACCGGGCCGAGACGTCCTGGCGTTCGGTGCGGTAGCCGACCGAGCTGCCAATGTCGTCGTAGACGGCGCGCAACTCGTCGCTGGTGCTGGCCTCGTGAAACATCCCGCCGGTCTCGTCGGCGACCGCTCGCAGCGTCTGCCCGTCGACCGGCACCTGGATGGGCCGCCCGCCCCGGTCCACGAACCCGGACGGGGTACCGAAGGAGATCGCGTGCACCGGCACCTTCGCCGCCACCGCCTCCGCCGCCGCCTCCATCGGGTCCATGCCCGAGGTGTTCGCCCCGTCGGAGAGCAGAATGATCCGGGCCGGCGGTGGCTCCTTCGCGGCCTCGCTGTCCAGGCTTTTGACCGCGCCCAGCGAGGTGTTTATGGCCTCGCCGATAGCGGTGCCCTGCACCCCGGTCACTCCCTCGGCGAGCCGACCGATCCCCTCGTCCAGGGCGTCCCGGTCGGTGCCCGGCGGCACCAGCACCGCGGCGCTGCCGGCGAAGGCGACAAGCCCCACGTTGAACTCGTCGGGCAGGCCCTCGACGAACCGCCGGGCCGCCTGCTTGGCCGCCGCCAGCCGGTCCGGCTCCACGTCGGTGGCGAGCATCGACGTGGACACGTCCACCGCCACCATCACTGTGGCGCGTTCCCGGGGCACCCGAACCTCGGCGCTGGGCCGGGCGAACCCCACAACGAGCAACGCAAGCATGGCCAGGAACAGCCCGGCCGGAACGTGCCGACGCCAGGCCGGACGCTCCGGCGCGACCCGGTCGAGCAGCCGCAGGTTGGTGAAGCGGACCGCGTACCGGCTGCGACCACGCTGCATCACCAGGTACGCGACGACAAGGGCGAGCACGCCGAGCAGCAGCCAGAGGCGCAGCGGCGACTCCCAGTTCACGCGGTACCTCCCCGGGCCAGCCCGGCCGGCGCGGCGGCCATCCGCCGCTGGGCGTGCACGTGCCGGACGATGTCCGCACCCCAGTCCCGGTCGGTACGCAACGCCAGATGCGTCGCCGCGCCCCGGCGCAGGGCCTGACGGACCTGCTCACGCTGGGCGGCGGCAGCTTCGGCGTACCGCTCCCGCAGCCGACGGTCCGATGTGCACACCTCACGGTGGCGGCCGGTCTCCGGATCGACGAGCGTGATGAGGCCGACGTCGGGCAACTCCAACTCACGCGGGTCGGTCACCTCGATCGCCAGCACCTGATGGCGTACGGACAGCCGGCGCAGGGTCGCTTCCCAGGGCGGCGGGTGGCCGGGGTCGTCGGGCAGGCCGTCGAGGAAGTCCGAGACCACCACCACCAGACCGCGCTGGTGGGCGACCCGGTGCAGCGCGTCGAGCCCGTCCGCCAGCTCCGGCGATCCGACAGACGTGCCCGCTGATCCGACCGGCGGCCGGGACGGGTCGCCGTGGCCCGGCGTACGCGGGGCGGCCAGCAGCGCGCGGAGCAGACCGAGCAGGTGGGTACGGCCGCTGCGGGCGGGGAATCGGCGTACCCCGTCGGCGCGCAGCACCTGGGCACCGAGTCGGTTGCCGACGCCTGCGGTCAGGAAACCGACGGCAGCCACCGCGGCGACGGCCAGCTCCCGCTTGTCCAGCTCGGCAGTGCCGAACTCCATGCTCGCGGTGCCGTCGACAAGCATCCAGGTGGTCAGCTCCCGGTCGGCGTCGACCTGCCGGACGTGCGGTACGGCGGTGCGGGCGGTCACCGCCCAGTCCATCCGGCGGACCTCGTCCTCCCCCGGCCGGTACTCACGACTGCCGGCGGGTTCGCTGCCCGGCCCGGGCAGCAGGCCACGGTACTGGCCGTGCAGCAGGCCGTTGAGCCGCCGGGTGACTGTCAACTCCAGACGCCGCAGTCGTTGATCAGGGCTCAGCTCGGCCAGGCCGGGGTCCGGCGGCGCCGCGACAGTCGTACGGCTGGCGCGTCTCATGCCGCCGCCAGGTCCGGCGTCTGGTGTGGATGGGAGTTCGCCACCCGGGGTGGCGGCACCGCCTCCACCAGCCGCCGCACCAGGCTCTCGGCCGACACCCCGTCGGCCACCGCGTCGAAGGAGAGCACGAGCCGGTGGGCGAGGACGTCCACCGCCAACTCCCGGACGTCCTCGGGCAGCACGTACTCCCGACCGCGCAGGAGCGCCTGCGCCCGGGCTGCCGCGACCAGGCCGAGGGTGGCGCGCGGGCTGGCGCCGTACGCCAGCAGGGGTGCGATCTCCGGCAGCCCGAACCGGCCCGGATCGCGGGTGGCGAGGATGAGCCGGACCACGTACTCCGCGATGGCGTGGTGCACGAAGACCCGCTCGGCACGGACCTGGAGATCCTGCAACCGTTGCGCGTCGAGCACCTGCCGTGGGCTGGGCCGATCGGTGCTCATCCGGTAGAGGATGGCCAGTTCGTCGGCGTCGCTGGGATAGTCGACGACCACCTTCATCAGGAACCTGTCGCGCTGCGCCTCCGGGAGTTGGTAGACCCCCTCCGACTCGATGGGGTTCTGGGTGGCAAGCACCAGAAACGGCGACGGCACCGGCCAACTGCGGCCGCCGATGGAGACCTGCCGTTCCGCCATGGCCTCCAGCAGCGCCGACTGGACCTTGGCCGGCGCGCGGTTGATCTCGTCGGCAAGCACCAGGTTGGCCATGATCGGGCCCAGTTCGATGTCGAACGTTTCCTTCGATGCCCGATAGATCCGGGTGCCCACGATGTCGGAGGGGACCAGGTCCGGGGTGAACTGAATCCGGGAGAAGGTGCCGCCGACCACTGTGGCGAGGGTCTGCGCGGCAAGTGTCTTTGCCACACCGGGAACCCCCTCCAAGAGGCAGTGCCCGTTGGCGATCAAAGCGGTGAGCAGTCGTTCGACGAGCCGATCCTGCCCGACGATCACGCGTTTGACCTCGAAGAGGGTCTGTTCCAGCTCGACGCCGGTCGGCTCGGGTTCGACCGCGCTGGGCATGCTGGCCAGGGTGTCCGAGATGTCCGTCACGGTGCTTGCTTCCCGGGCGGAGGGGCCGGCAAACGTCGGATTGTGCGCACCGGACCGGTCCGTTGTGCACCGGATGAGGACGAGCCGCCCGGACGGGTGACAACCGGAAGAAGACGACCGGACGAGTACGTCGACCCCGGGCCGGCAGGAGCCGGGCCGCCGTGACGAGACGTCCTTGCGAGCACGGCGCGGCCCCCGCACGCCAGGTGCGGGGGCCGGGTGTCGGTTGGTCAGGACAGGTGGACGACCAGGTGGAAGCCCAGGTCGGCCGGGGTGCCCGCCGAGTTGCGGGTCTGCACGAAGACAGCGTTCGGCGTGCTGAGCCGAGGCGCGACCGAGACTTCGCCGGCCGGCGGGATGCAGCAGGAGTCGGCCCGACCGATGGTGGCCACGAAGGTGCCGGCTGTGACGACCGTGCCGAACTGCACCTCGTACTGCCCGGTGCCGTACTTGATGACGGTGCCGGTGCCGCGGGCCTTGGTGCCGTTGGCGTTGACGACGACGGTGGTGGTGGAGGCGACGAGCGTGGTCGCCTTGGCGCTCAGCGCGGCCTTGGCCTTGCGGGCGGACTCCGCCGTTACCGGCGGCTGGGCGTTCGTGCCGCGCGCGGCCGGCTGGGCGGCCTCGACCGGAGCCTTCGCCGTCGGTTGGGCGACGGCGATCCCACCTCCGGCGAGGGTGAGCCCCAGGACGGCGAATGCGATCGCCGCTGCCTTACGTCGGAAAGATGTGCTCATGACAGGTCCCCTTTGTGTGACCGTGCGAATTCGGCCGACCCGCGGGGCGGGACGGATAACTGCCGGAAAATAGGCGGCGGCGACGCGGCATCCGACTGCAAGCCCTTGCTTGTAGCCACTTTGAGCTGCGATTACTACTCAGAGTTGCGTCGTTTGAACCAGTTGGAACGTAGCACCGGAAAAAGCTGAGCGGCAATAGTTGATCTCGCATTATCGGGTTGCCGACGGGCGGTCGAATAATTGTGAAAGGTGAACGTGCAACCATTCACGAATTGCGCATCCGGTGCCGTTATGCTGTTCGCCGTGATCGTCGACGCCGCGCCAACGCCCACATCCACGTCCACGCGTCGCCGCGCAACGACGATCGGTTCGGCGCTCTGCTGGGCGGCGGTCGTACCGACGGCCACCTGGGCCGCTCTACGGCTCGCCGGCCTGGACCGTGGGCCGCTCGTGCAGGCGTTCGCATTCACCCCGTACGTTGCGGGATGGAGCATCATCGCCCTCGCCCTCGCCGCCGCCCTACGGCGCTGGTGGCCGGCGGCGGTCGCGGCCCTGGCCGCGGTGGCGCTGCTCGTCGCGGTCGCTCCCCGCGCGCTTGCCAGTTCGCAGCCCGCGACGACAGGCCCCACGATCCGGGTGCTCACCGCCAACCTGCTCGCCGGCTCCGCCGACGCGGCCACGCTCGTGGAGCTGGTCCGGCGGCACCAGGTCGACGTGCTCGCCGTGCAGGAGTTCACCCCCGACGCGCAGGCCGCCCTGGACCGGCTCGGCCTCGACCGGCTGCTCCCCCACCGGCAGCTCAACCCGCAGATCGGCACGCCCGGCTCCGGGCTCTACTCGCGCTGGCCGCTCAGCGACGTTGGCATCAGGCACAACCAAGGCCAGGGCGGCTGGGGGTTCAGCCAGGCGTACGGCACGGTGGCCGTCCCCGGGGCGCCACCGGTGCGTGTCGAGTCAGCCCACCCCTCGGCGCCGTCCGCGCTGGACCAGGTCGTCGCGTGGCGCGCCGACCTGACCACCCAACCACCGGCCACGCCGGACGGTGGCCTGCGGATCCTCGCCGGGGACTTCAACGCCACCCTCGACCACGGCCCCCTGCGGGCGCTGCTGCGCACCGGCTACGTCGACGCCGCCGACGCCACCGGGTCGGGGCTGACCGGCACGTGGGGCCCCTACGACGGCGACCTCATCCCACCGGTCACCATCGACCACGTGCTTGTCGACAGGCGCATCGCGGTCCGTTCGCTGAAAGTGCTGCACCTACCCAACAGCGACCACCGCCCCGTCCTGGCAACCCTCCGCCTCCCCACCCCCTAACCCACACCCCACCACGCCCCGCGCCCACCACCCCCGCGATCTTGCACTTGATGCCGCGACATACAGGGCCAGAAGCCGCATAGCGGCGACACAAAGTGCAAGATCGCGGGGGTGAGGGCCGGCGGGGGTGAGGGCCGGCGGGGTGGGTGGGTGGGTTAGACCGTTGTGGGGGCCAGGCCGTAGGTCAGGGCGTCCACCAGGGCGTGCCAGCTCGCCTCGACCACGTTGTTGTGTACGCCCACTGTGGTCCAGTCCCGGCCGCCTTCCTCGGACGTCTCCAGCAGCACCCGGGTGACGGCGCCGGTGCCGTGGCTGCCCTCCAGGATGCGGACCTTGTAGTCGGCCAGCTCGAAGTTGCGCAGCTGCGGATAGTGCCGGGTAAGCCCGACCCGCAGCGCCTCGTCGAGTGCGTTGACCGGACCGTTGCCCTCGGCGGTGGCGATCACCCGCTCGCCGCGTACCCGTATCTTCACTGTCGCCTCGGACACGACGGCGCCGTCCTCGCGGTGCTCGACAAGCACTCGGTACGACTCCAGGGTGAACGGACGGGCCGGGCCGCCCTCCGGCAGCTCGGAGCGGACCAGCAGCTCGAAGGAGGCGTCCGCGGCCTCGAAGGACCAGCCCTCGGCCTCCAACTCCTTGACCCGCTTGGTCACCCGGGTCAGCGCCTCCGGACGGCCGGCCAGGTCCAGGCCGAGCTCACGACTCTTGAGCTCGACGCTGGCCCGGCCGGCCATCTCGGTTACCAGGATCCGCATGTCGTTGCCCACCACAGACGGGTCCACGTGGTTGTAGAGCAACGGGTCGACCTTGATCGCGCTCGCGTGCAGCCCCGCCTTGTGGGCGAAGGCGGCGGCCCCGGCGTACGCCTGGTGGGTGTCGGGGGCGATGTTCGCGATCTCGGCGATGGCGTGCGAGACCCGCACCATCTGTTCCAGGCAGCCGTCCGGTAGGACGGGCATGCCCAGCTTGAGCTGGAGGTTGGCGACGACCGCGAAGATGTCGGCGTTGCCGGGGCGCTCGCCGTACCCGTTGGCGGTGCCCTGGACGTGCCGGACGCCCGCCTCGACGGCGGCGATCGTGTTGGCGACAGCGCAGGCGGTGTCGTTCTGGGCGTGCATGCCGAACAGGCCGGCGTCCACGCCGAGCCGGTCGGTCAGGTCGAGGATCGCGGCTGTCACCTGGGACGGCAGCATGCCGCCGTTGGTGTCGCAGAGCACCATGCGCTCGGCGCCAGCGTCGAGAGCGGTCTGCACCACTGCCGTGCCGTACGCCGGGTCGTGCCGGAAGCCGTCGAAGAAGTGTTCGCCGTCGACGAAGACCCGGCGGCCCTCGCGGACGAGGTGGGTGACGGTGTCGCGGATCATCGCCAGGTTCTCCGTGCCGGTGGTGCGCAGCGCCCGTTCGACGTGCCGGATGTCGGCCTTGGCCACCAGCGCGATCGCCGGGGTCTGCGCGTCCAGGAGGCCGCGTACCTGGGGGTCGTCGGCGACCGCGACGCCGGCCTTGCGGGTGGCGCCGAACGCGACGAGCACGGCGTGCCGCAGCTGCAGCTCGGCGCGTGCGCGGCGGAAGAATTCGGTGTCCTTGGGTACCGCGCCCGGCCAGCCGCCCTCGATGAACCCGACGCCGAACTCGTCGAGCAGCCGGGCCACCGCCAGCTTGTCGACCACCGAGTAGGTGAGCCCTTCGCGCTGGGCGCCGTCGCGCAACGTCGTGTCGTAGACCTGGAACGTCATCAGGGTCCTTTCTCAGAGCAACAAAAAGACCTCCCGCGGATGCGGGAGGTCTGCGCGCTCGGCGGAGGGGGAGGCCGGCGCGCTAGGTCGCAATAATCAGGGCGGTGCTGGTCACGTCCGCTACTCTGCCACCGCTTCCCCGTTTCTGGGAGCAACAATCCACATCCCGGGACGTGATGTGCGCCCCACGCCGTCGCCGACGCCGTTTCCCGCCCCCGGCCGCCGGGTAGCTCGGAGGGGGACACACCACCGACGCCGAGACGATCGGCGACAGTCAGGAGTGAACGGCATGGACAGGATCGATCCGCACGCCACCCACGCCGGGCCGGACCCGCTGCGCGGCGGCGACCAGGGAGCCGTTGCCGGCGGCGCACCGGCCGGCGTCTTCGACCCCTGGCGCTACCGGGACCAGGCCGGGGTGGCCGACGCCGACCTGGTCGGCTACAAGGTCGAAGCCACCGACGGCGGAATCGGCAAGATCGACAGCGCCAGCCACGAGGTGGACGGCAGCTACCTGGTGGTGGACACCGGCCCGTGGATCTTCGGTAAGAAGGTGATGCTGCCGGCCGGGACGGTCAACCAGGTCGACCACGACCAGCGCACCATCTCGATCGACCGGACCCGCGACCAGATCAAGGCCGCCCCCGAGTACGACGAGACCAGCCACAGCGACCCTGCGTACCGGGATCAGCTGGGTGGCTACTACGACGAGACGTACGGCGCGCTGCCGCCCGGCACCGCACGCTGACCGATCGAGCACAACGGTCGGTGGGGTCCGACCCCACCGACCGTTACCGTGTGAGCGTGGACGCCATCGACGACAACCGAAACATTCAGCTGCCCGCCACCTTCAACTTCCGCGACGTCGGCGGCTATCACGGCCACGACGGTCGGACCGTACGCCGGGGCCGTCTCTACCGCTCCGACTCCCTGCACCGCCTCGACGAGCAGGACCGGGACGCGTTCACCGCCATCGGCATCCGCACAGTCATCGACCTGCGCCGCCCCAGGGAGGTCGAGCGCGACGGGCGGGTGCCGAGCTACCCGGGCCTCACCTACCGCAACATCCACCCGGAGCACGAGGACTGGGCCGCCACGCCCCACCAGGAGGGCGCCGACCTGGCCCGCTACCTCGCGGACCGTTACGCCGACCTGGCCCAGACCGGCACCGCCGGCCTGGCCGAGGCGATCGGGCTCATCGCCGACTCCGCGAACGCCCCGGTGGTGGTGCACTGCGTCGCCGGCAAGGACCGCACGGGCATCGTCTGCGCGCTGACCCTCGCCGTGCTGGGCGTCGACGACGCCGACATCGTCGCCGACTACGCGCTCAGCACCGAGGCGTCGGCCCGGTTCAGCGCCTGGCTGACCGCCACCCTGCCGAACATGGTGGACGTGCCGGCGCCGTTCCTGGCCTCACCCGCCGAGGCGATGCAGACCTTCCTTGACGAACTGCGTGCGGGGTACGGCTCGGTCGAGGCGTACCTGCGCCACGCCGGGGTGACCGACGCGCAGCTCGACGCCCTGCGCGAGCATCTGCTCGACTGAGAGCGACGGTCGGCGGGCGCGGCACCGTGCGGTGTCGCGCCCGCCGACCGGTTCGCTGAGCTGCGGATACGCCGTCAGGGCGGGTCAGAGGACCTGGCGCACCCAGCCGTGCGGGTCGGGTGCGCTGCCCCGCTGGATGTCGACAAGCTGCTGACGCAGCGCCATCGTCACCCGGCCGGGCTCGCCGCCACCGATGAGGAACTCGCCGTCGGGGAAGCGCACCCCACCGATCGGGGTGATGACCGCGGCCGTGCCGCAGGCGAAGACCTCGCGGAGCCGGCCGCTCGCCGCATCGGCCTGCCAGTCGGCGAACGTGACAGGCCGCTCCTCGACCCGGTGGCCGGCGCCCCCGGCCAGCGTGAGGACCGCGTCGCGGGTGATGCCCGGCAGGATCGTGCCGGTCAGCGGCGGGGTGACCACGGTGTCGTCGTCGTAGACGAAGAAGACGTTCATGCCGCCCAGCTCGTCGACGAAGCGTTGCTCAACAGCGTCGAGGAAGACCACCTGGTCGCAGCCGGCCTCGATGGCCTCGGCCTGGGCGGCCAGTGATGCGGCGTAGTTGCCGCCGCACTTGGCCGCGCCGGTGCCGCCGGGAGCGGCGCGGGTGTAGTCCGGCGAGACCCAGACGGTGACCGGCTTGACCCCGCCGCTGAAGTACGCCCCGACCGGTGAGGCGATCACCATGTAGAGGTATTCGTTCGACGGACGGACGCCGAGGAAGACCTCGCTGGCGAACATGAACGGCCGCAGGTAGAGGCTGCCGTCCTCGCCGGTCGGGATCCACTCCCTGTCGATCTCGATGAGCTTGTGCAGCGAGTCGACGAAGACCTCGGGCGGCAGCACCGGCATCGCCATCCGCTGCGCCGAGCTGGCGAAGCGGGCGGCGTTGGCGTCCGGCCGGAACATGGTCACGCCACCGTCGGCCGTCCGGTACGCCTTGAGACCTTCGAAGATCTCCTGCGCGTAGTGCAGCACGGCACTGGCCGGGTCCATCGGGATCGGTGCGCGTGCCTCCACCCGGGCGTCGTACCAACCCTTGCCCTCGGCGTAACGGATGGTGACCATGTGGTCGGTGAACACCCGGCCGAAGCCGGGGTTGGCCAGCAGGGCGGCCCGGTCGGCGGCGGATACCGGCGCGGGATTCGGACGGATCTCGAAGTCGAGCATGTCACCACCGCTCATCGCGCTGACCTCCCTGCGGGACAACGGCATGCGGGATCGCACGCCGACATGGCTGTGCCGAAAACTTACCCCGAACGGTCGTTCAGCGGAAAGCGCCGCTCGGGGCGGGCTGAGTGCCCGGACAGGCGGATACCGCCCCGGCGCTGGAGAGGCCGGGGCGGTCAGGCTACGGCGTGGGCGGCGAGACGGTCGCCGACCTCGGCGGTACGCAGCGTGACGCCCGGGGTGCGACCGGAGAGCTCGGCGGCGACCGCCGCGTTGACCCGGGCCGCCGCGTCGGCGTGCCCGAGCTGCTCCAGCAGCAACGCGGCGGAGAGCACCGCGGCGACCGGGTCCGCGACGCCCTGCCCGGCGATGTCCGGGGCGGAGCCGTGCACGGGCTCGAACATCGAGGGGTACGTGCCCTCGGGGTTGATGCAGCCGCTGGCGGCCAGGCCGATGCCACCGGTGACCGCGGCGGCGATGTCGGTGAGGATGTCGCCGAACAGGTTGTCGGTGACCACCACGTCGTACCGCTGCGGCTGGGTGACCAGGAACATCGCGGCCGCGTCGACGTGCTGGTACTCGGTGGCGATGTCCGGGTGCTCGGCGGCGACGGCCTCGAAGGTGCGCGCCCACAGCGACCCGGCGTGGGTCAGCACGTTGGTCTTGTGCACGAGCGTGACCTTGCGCCGTTCCCGGCGGCCGGCCCGCGCGAACGCGTCACGGATGACCCGCTCCACGCCGTGCCGGGTGTTGAGGCTCTCCTCCGTGGCGACCTCGGCGGGGGTGTCGCGGTGCAGCGACCCGCCGGCGCCGGCGTAGAGACCCTCGGTGCCCTCGCGCACCACCACCAGGTCGACCTCGCCGGGCTTCACGTTGCCAAGGGGGCCGGCGACACCGGGCCAGAGCCGGGACGGGCGCAGGTTGACGTACTGGTCGAAGGCGAACCGGAGCTTGAGCAGCAGCCCGCGCTCCAGGACACCGGGCGGCACCGTGGGGTCGCCCACCGCGCCGAGCAGGATCGCGTCGTGCCCGGCCAGCTCGGCCAGCACCGAGTCGGGCAACACCTCTCCGGTACGGTGCCAGCGGGCGGCACCGAGGTCGTACTCGGTGGCCTCGACACCGCCGGGCAGCACCGCGTCGAGGACCTTGCGGGCCTGCGTGACCACCTCGGGTCCGATGCCGTCCCCCGCCACCACAGCGATCCGCGCCACGACCGCACTCCCTACGTCGACTGCCCTGTCCGGGCAACGGTACGACCTCGTCCCGATTCCCGGTACGAAGCTTCCACGATATGGGATTTCCGATCCACAGCATCCTCTCAGCCGGGATCCATGTGGTGGTCATCTCCGCTGCCTACGGTCGAAGTCGACGGGTCAACAGACCCGGGAACGGCGATTCGCCACGCCGCGACGCCAACTGCGAGGGGGCAGATGCCATGCGCATCGACGAGCAGCCGCGGACCCGCTGGCCGGACACGTCCGCGTTCCGCAACCGCCGGCCCGACCTGCGACTTGGCAGGCGCCGGCACCAGATCGACCCGGCCAGCGCCACGCAGGGCCGGATCGCCCTGCAGCACACGGTGCGCACGGCGACCGCGGAGTACACGATGCTGCTCAACGCGCCCGAGTGGCTCGGCCGTCGGGGCGTCGGGGAAGCGCTGCGGGACAGCGTCGCGGAGCTGCGCGCCATCGACCTGACCTACGGCCCGAACCGGCCGGAGAGCCTGGTCTCCAAGCTGCGCCGCGGAGAGGTCAGCCCCGAGTCGTACCCCCCGCTGGCCGACCTGGTGGACCGCTGCGCGGCGATGCGCGCCGCCACCGACGGATGGTTCGACGCCTGGGCGGTGCCCGGAGGTTTCGACCCGGGCGGACTGCTCGGGGGCTGGGCCGTGGAACGCGCCGCCGCTCGGCTGCGGGCTGCCGGGGTGCACGACTACGCGGTGCTCACCGGTGCCGACCTGGTGGTGCGGGGCCGGGCGCCGCACGGCGGCCCGTGGCGGGTGGCAGTGCACCACCCGACGGAACCCGACCGCGCGCCGCTGGTGCTGGAGATGACCGATGGCGCCGTCGGCACCTCCGGGGTGACCGGCCGGCAGGGGCACGTGGTGGACCCCCACACCGGCGAACCGGCCACCCAGCTCGCTGCCGCCACTGTCGTCGGCCCGGACCTGGCGGTCGCCGATGCCTACGCCACAGCGCTCTACGCCGCAGGCCCCACCGGCCTGGCGTGGTTCCGTGGTGGCTCCGACTATCGCGCACTCTTCGCCCACCGGCGCTGAACGCTCGCTCACCGGCTTGAAACGCGCCGCACGAGCGCCGTCTCCCCGCGGTGCTCCCCGCCCGATTCGCGCCTCTGCCGCCTGAGCGCGGCGGCTGGTCGGGCTGCGATCGGCCCCCACCGCCTCGGCAACGGCTGTGGGGGCCGGTCAGCGACGAGTGCGCGTGGCTTGCGCAATCGAGGGGTGCGGACCGGACGGGCCGGACGTCGACCGCGCCACCCGAAGACGGGCCGGCGCCGCGAACTCGGCCAGTGACCGCAGTCGTACGCTAGCGAATCGACGCAACTCGAGGCAAGAGGCTCCACAGCGGACCGTCGCGGGCAACGAGTCCCGGGTCGGACGATCCGGCTGCGGCGAGGCAGTTTCGACACGGTGAACGACGGATGGCACGCTGTCCGCCGTGAGTTTCGATCTGAGTGTGTGGGCCCTGGAGGACGGGGCGACGCCCGAGGACGTGCGGGCAGCGGTCGACGGTTGCCGGCAGGGGCGGCACGTGGACCGTTACCCGGACCCGCGGGTTGTCGCCTTCTACCGGGCGATCACCGCCTCCTATCCGGACCGTCACCCCGGCCCGGACAGCCCGTGGGCCGTCGCGCCCCTGCACGCCGCCCACGACCATGTCGAGCTGAACCTGCACCCGACCTGCGCGGATCAGGTGCTGCTTGACATCGAGCGGCTGGCCGGCACGCACGGGCTGATGCTCTTCGACCCGCAGGACGGCTCGGTCTACCCGCCGCCGACCCGGGTCACCAACTGACCGACCGGGGACGGCCCGCAACCCTCCCCGGGTACGACGAAGGGGCCCGGCATACCGCCGGGCCCCCAGTGGTGTTGCCGTCGACTACTCGTCGCGCAGGTCGGCCGCGCTGGCAGATGTCGCGCCGATCGAGTCCGCCGCGGAGGTGAGCAGGTCGGCGCCGAGCGCCTGGTCGACGGTGAGCGTCATGAGCGTCTCGCCGCCCGCCTCACGCCGGGCGACCTGCATCGCGGCAATGTTGATGCCCGACTCGCCGAGCAGGGTGCCGACGGTGCCGACGACACCCGGCCGGTCGGCGTAGCGCAGGAAGAGCAGGATGCCCTCGGCGCCGATCTCCACGTCGAAGCCGTCCACCTCGGTCAGCTTGATGATGTCCCGGGCGCCCGAGTGGGTCACGGTCCCGGAGACGCTCACCGTCCGGCCGTCCGGCAGCGCGCCGCGTACGGTGACCAGTGTGGGCTGCTCGGCGGTCTCGGCGAGGCTCGCGAGGGTGACCTCGACGCCGCGCTCGGCGGCCAGGTGCGGGGCGTTGACGTAGGTGACCTGCTCCTCGACGACGGAGCTGAACAGGCCCTTCGTCGCAGCCAGCTTGAGCACCGACACGTCGTGGCCGACGATCTCGCCACGGACCTCGACGGTGACGCTCGCGGCGACCCCACCGGCGACAGCGGTGAACGCCCGGCCCAGCTTCTCGGCCAGCGGCAGCAGCGGCCGGACGTCCTGGGCGACCACACCGCCGGCCTGCACGTTCACGGCGTCCGGCACGAACTCGCCCTGCAATGCCAGCTTGACGCTCTTGGCCACGGCCAGGCCGGCCTTGTCCTGCGCCTCGTGGGTGGAGGCACCCAGGTGCGGGGTGGCCACCACGTTGTCGAACGCGAACAGCGGCGACGAGGTGCACGGCTCCTTGGCGTACACGTCCACACCGGCGCCGGCGACCCGGCCCTCGGCGATGGCGTCCGCGAGCGCCTGCTCGTCGACCAGACCACCACGGGCGGCGTTCACGATGCGCACGCCCGGCTTGACGATCGCCAGCTCCTTCTCACCGATCAGCCCCATCGTCTCCGGGGTCTTCGGCAGGTGGATGGAGATGAAGTCGCTCTCGCGCAGCAGCTCCTCCAGCCCGACCAGGCGTACGCCGAGCTGGGCCGCGCGGGCCGGCTGGATGTACGGGTCGTACGCGATCAGCCGGGTGCCGAACGCGGCGATGCGGGAGGCGAAGAGGACCCCGATCCGGCCGAGCCCGACCACACCGACGGTCTTGCCCTGCACCTCGACGCCCGTGTACTTGGACCGCTTCCACTCCCCCGCCTTGAGTGCCGCGCTGGCGCTCGCGGTGTTGCGGGCCACTGCCAGCAGCAGCGCGACGGCCTGCTCGGCGGCGGAGACGATGTTCGAGGTGGGAGCGTTGACGACCATCACGCCCCGGGCGGTGGCCGCCGGCACCTCGACGTTGTCCAGGCCGATACCCGCCCGCGCGACCACCTTGAGTCGCGGCGCGGCGGCGATCGCCTCGGCGTCGATCTGGGTCGCGCTGCGCACGATGACGGCGTCGGCCTCGGAGAGCGCCGAGAGCAGGGCCGGACGGTCGGTGCCGTCGACGTGCCGGACGTCGAAGTCGTGGGCGAGCACCTCGATGGCGGCGGGGGCGAGTTCTTCGGCGATCAGTACGACAGGATTCATCGGTCCTCGTAGAGGTCGTGTATGCGATCGGCCCGGGCGGCAGGGCGCCGCACTGCGTCCTGCGCTGGTCCCGTGCCGTGGCCGTCAGGTGCCGGCTGCGCGCACCTACCGCGATCGTAGGGCCCCGCTGGCCGGCATGTTCCGGTCTGCGAGGTGAGTGCCCTCACACGCCCGGTCCGGCGATGGACATGGCCCGTTCACCTGGCCGCAATCGATGTTGCGGCTCGTCACGGCACAGCCGAGGCGTTTGTCACCCGATCCCAGAGGGTGAGCGTCAGGCGTACGGCCGACGGCCGGTGACCCGCGCTGGGGAGAGCGCCGGGCCACCGGCCGTCGGTGGATCATCAGCCGTCGGTGACGGCTGGACAGGTGCTACGAGGCCGTCAGGCGGTCTCGGTGATCGGGCGGTCGACCCAGCTCATCATGCCGCGCAGCTTCGCGCCGGTCTCCTCGATCGGGTGCGCCGCGCCCTCGTTCTGCCACTTGGTGAAGTTGGGCCGGCCCGCCTCGTCCTCGGCGACCCACTCGCGGGCGAACTCGCCGGACTGGATCTCGCCCAGGATCTTGCGCATCTCGTCCTTGACGCGGGAGTCGATGACGCGCGGGCCGCGGGAGAGGTCGCCGTACTCGGCGGTGTCGGAGATGCTGTACCGCATCTTCGCGATGCCACCCTCGTACATGAGGTCGACGATCAGCTTCAGCTCGTGCAGGCACTCGAAGTAGGCCACCTCGGGGGCGTAGCCGGCCTCGGTGAGCACCTCGAAACCGGTCTGCACCAGCGCCGCGGCGCCGCCGCAGAGCACCGCCTGCTCACCGAAGAGGTCGGTCTCGGTCTCCTCGGTGAACGTGGTCTTGATCGCGCCGGCGCGGGTGCCACCGATCCCCTTGGCGTACGCGAGGGCGAGCGCGAGCGCGTTGCCGCTGGCGTCCTGCTCGACGGCGACCAGGCAGGGCACGCCCTTGCCGTCGGTGTACTGGCGGCGGACCAGGTGGCCGGGGCCCTTCGGCGCGACCATCGCCACGTCCACCTCGGCCGGGGGCTTGATGAGCCCGTACCGGATGTTGAAGCCGTGGCCGAAGAAGAGGGCCTTGCCCGGGGCGAGGTGCGGGGCGATCGACTCGGTGTAGAGGGAGCGCTGGGCGGTGTCCGGCGCGAGCACCATGATCACGTCGGCCTCGGCCGCGGCCTGTGCCGGCGTGAGCACCCGCAGGCCCTGCTCCTCGGCCTTGGGACGGCTCTTGGAGCCCTCCGGCAGACCGATCACCACGTCGACGCCGGAGTCACGCAGCGACAGCGCGTGGGCGTGGCCCTGGCTGCCGTAGCCGATCACCGCGACCTTCTTGCCCTGGATCAGGCCGAGGTCGGCATCGTCGTCGTAGTAAACCTCAACGCTCATGAGAACTTCCCTTTCGTACGACGGCCCGGGCGGCCCGTCGTGGTCGGTGCGGATGGATTCGGAGGACGGCCCGCAGGGGCCGACCGGCAGCGGGTCAGGCGGCCCGCAGGGCGGGACCGGCGGTGATCGAACGCGAGCCGCGCCCGATCGCCACAAGCCCGGACTGCACCATTTCCTTGATGCCGAAGGGCTCGAGGTCGCGCAGCAGAGCGTCGAGCTTGTCGGGCGTACCGGTGGCCTCGATGGTCAGCGTGTCCGGTGCCACGTCGACAACCCGGGCGCGGAACAGGTTTACCGTCTCCAGCACCTGGGTCCGTGCGGACCGGTCGGCGCGGACCTTCACCAGCAGCAACTCCCGGGCGACCGAGACCTGCGCGTCCAGCTCGACGATCTTGAGCACGTTGACGAGCTTGTTGAGCTGCTTGGTGACCTGCTCCAGCGGGGACGAGTCCGCGTTGACCACGATCGTGATCCGGGAGACGTCCGGGTTCTCGGTCTCGCCGACGGCGAGGCTGTCGATGTTGAACCCGCGCCGGGAGAACAGGCCGGAGACGCGGGCGAGCACGCCCGGCTTGTTCTCCACGAGCACGGACAGGGTGTGCATGGTCACTGCGTCTCCTTTGTCATGCCCTCATGGCCCTCGCTGCGCTCGGTGCATTCGGCCATGACTAGATGTCATCCTCGTCGAAGGCCGGGCGAACGCCACGGGCGAACATGATCTCGTCGTTACTGGTGCCGGCGGCGACCATCGGCCAGACCATCGCGTCCTTGCCGACCACGAAGTCGATCACGACCGGAGCGTCGTTGATCTCCATGGCGGCGGCGATGGTCTTGTCCACGTCGTCGGGGCTCTCGCAGCGCAGCCCGACGCAGCCCAGCGCCTCGGCGAGCTTGACGAAGTCGGGAATGCGGTGCTTGTGGGTGCCGAGTTCGGTGTTGGAGTACCGCTCGTTGTAGAACAGCGTCTGCCACTGCCGGACCATGCCGAGATTTCCGTTGTTGATCACGGCGATCTTGACCGGGATGCCCTCCAGCGCGCAGGTGGCCAACTCCTGGTTGGTCATCTGGAAGCAGCCGTCGCCGTCGACCGCCCACACCACGGTGTCCGGCTTGCCGACCTTCGCACCCATCGCGGCCGGCACCGCGTAGCCCATCGTGCCGAGCCCACCGGAGTTCAACCAGGTGTACGGCTTCTCGTACGAGATGAACTGGGACGCCCACATCTGGTGCTGCCCCACGCCGGCCACGAAGATCGTGTCCGGGCCGGCGATCTCACCCAGCCGCTTGATGACGTACTGCGGAGAGAGCGTGCCGTCCGCCGGTTCGTCGTACCCCAGCGGGTAGCGGTTGCGCAGATCGTCCAGCTGGGTCCACCAGTCGGCCAGGTCGGTGGTGTGCCCCGCCGACCGCTCGACTGTCACCGCGGCGACCAGCTCGTCGATGACGTGCCGGGCGTCGCCGACGATCGGGACGTCCGCGTGCCGGTTCTTGCCGATCTCGGCCGGGTCGATGTCGGCGTGCACGACTGTCGCGTCCGGTGCGAACGAGTCCAGCTTGCCGGTGACGCGGTCGTCGAAGCGGGCGCCCAGCGCCACGATCAGGTCGGCCTTCTGCAGGCCGTACACGGCGGAGACGGTGCCGTGCATGCCGGGCATCCCCAGGTGCTGCGGGTGCGAGTCGGGGAAGGCGCCGAGCGCCATCAGGGTGGTGACGACCGGGATGCCGGTCAGCTCGGCGAGCCGGCGCAGCCCGTCGGTGGCGCCGGCCTTGAGCACACCGCCACCCACGTAGAGCACCGGCCGGCGGGCTGCGGCCATCAGCCGGGCCGCCTCCCGGATCTGCTTGCCGTGCGGGTTCAGTGTGGGCCGGTAGCCGGGCAGGTCCAGCGTGGGCGGCCAGGCGAAGGTCGTCGACGCCTGGAGGACGTCCTTGGGGATGTCGACAAGCACCGGACCGGGTCGGCCCGTGCTGGCCAGGTGGAACGCCTGGGCCAGCACCTGCGGGATCTCGTCGGGGCTCTGCACGAGGAAGTTGTGCTTGGTGATCGGCAGGGTGATGCCCTGGATGTCCGCCTCCTGGAAGGCGTCGGTGCCGATCGACGGACGGGCCACCTGGCCGGTGATCGCCACCATCGGCACCGAGTCCATGTACGCGTCGGCGATCGGCGTGACCAGGTTTGTCGCGCCCGGGCCGGAGGTCGCCATGCAGACGCCGACCTTGCCGGTGGCCTGCGCGTACCCGGTCGCCGCGTGACCGGCGCCCTGCTCGTGGCGGACCAGGATGTGCCGGACGCTGGAGTCGTAGAGCGGGTCGTACGCCGGCAGGATCGCGCCGCCGGGGATGCCGAAGACGACGTCGACGCCGAGGGCCTCAAGGGATCGCACCAGCGAACCGGCGCCGGAAACCTCGGTCGGAGCGGGAGGCCGTACCGCCGGGGCGGCCGGGACGGCTGCGGCGCGCGGGGCGGCGGGGTCGACGGTGCCGGCCGGCTCGGCCGCGCGGGCCCGCCGGGCGGTGTGGGCGAGGGTCTCGGGCGTGGGTCTCGTCATTGTGGTTCTGGCCTTCGGCTGGAATGGCTGGGGCTCGTTCAGCGATGCGAGGCGGGCGGGGCCCGTCGCGACAGGTTCCGACGGCAATAAAAACGGCCCTCGTGCAGATGCACGGGGCCAGCGCACTCTCGATGAGGGAGAGTGCGCTCAGGTAAGTACTCGCAGCGACCGGTACGACGACATGCGGCTAAGCCTGACGCATCTCACGCGATGAGTCAACTGATCTCACATGTTGGTCAACGGACGACGGCGCGTCGGCCACCGACACGCCCTCCGCAGAGGGGATGACCTGCTCGGAACCGCCCGGAACCCGGCGCGGAGCGGGCACCCGGCTCTGCCGCGCACCCGGCGAGGTGGCCGCCTCCAGCATCGCCTCCAGGTGCTCGGCCGGCACTCCCCAGCCGAAGAGGGCGCCCTGACCGAACCGGCACCCGGCAGCCACCACCGCTGCCAACTCGGTGGGCGTGGTCACACCCTCGGCGATGACCTCCAATCCCAACTGATGGCCCAGCCGCATCACGATGTCGACCATGGGGGCGAACGCCGGGCCGTCCTTGCCCACCGGGCGGACCGGCTCGTGCTCGGCCACCAGACTGTGGTCGATCTTGAGAATGTCGATCGGCAGACGGCGCAACTGCCCCAACGAGGAGTACCCGGCGCCGAAGTCGTCGAGGGCGATCCGCACACCGGTCAGCCGCAGCGCCGTCAACCGCCGGATCAGCTCGTCCAGGTCGGTGGCCACCGCGTGCTCGGTGACCTCCAGCACGAGGCGCTGCGGCGGCACGTGGTGGGCGCGCAGCGCCTCGGCGACCTGCACCACGTACTCGGGTGCGTGCAGCTCGCGGGGCGAGACGTTCACCGAGACCCAGACGTCGTGCCCGTCGGCGAGCCACCGGGAGAGCTGGTAGCAGGCCTGGTGCAGCACCCAGGCGCCGAGCGTGGCGATCATCCCGCACTCCTCGGCGAGGGGGATGAACTCGTCCGGGCGCACGTTGCCCAGCTCGGGATGGTGCCAGCGGAGCAGCGCCTCGGCACCGACCGGCCGCACCGACGGCAGCGACGCCACCGGTTGGAAGGCCAGCCGCAGCTCGTCGCGCTCGATGGCACCGCGCATCTCGTGCTCCAGCGTCGTGCGACGGCGCAGCAACTGGTCGTACGCGGCGTCGTAACGCTCGATCCGGTTCTTGCCGCGCTGCTTAGCGTAGCGCAGGGCAAGGTCCGCGTGGCGCAGCAGCAGGTCCACGTCCGGCGCGCCCGCCCACCCGGCCACACCGATGCTCACCGACAGGAAAACCGGCCCCTCCGCCTGGTCGTACGGACGGTTGATCACCCCCAGCAGCCGCTCGGCGACCCGGTCCGCCTCGGCCGGCCGAGCCGACATGAGGACGGCGAACTCGTCGCCGCCGAGCCGTGCCGCCATGTCGCCGGGGCGCAGGTTGCCGCGCAGCCGGCTGCCCACCTCGGCCAGAACGGCGTCGCCCACGTCGTGACCGCGCATGTCGTTGACGTGCTTGAAGCCGTCCAGGTCGAGGCTGAGCAGGACGCACGGGGTGCCGGCCGCCGCGCTGTCGTGCAACGTACGCAGCAGACCCCGCCTGTTGGCGAGCGACGTCAACGGGTCGGTGTGGGCCAGCTCGCGAAAGTGCGCCTCCCGCTCGGCCAGCCGGCCGGCGTAGTCCCGGACGTCCTTGAGGGTGACGTACTGCCGGGCGACAAGCGCGAAGCCCTCCACGATGCCGGCCACGATGCCCGGCGCGGTGAACTGGCCGTCCTGCAGGAGGTGATAGGTCGCCGACGCGGCCATCGCCACCATCGGAACCACAGCGTATTCGCCGTCGCGCCCGATCAGGTCAAGTTCGATCTGCCTGGGCCTGTCGTCCCGGTACACAGCCAAGGCGACGGCCAGCAGACCTGCGGCCAGCACCGCAGCGCCGGCCAACGCCATGGTCGGCCCGGCCTGGCAGAGCCCGGCGCTGAGACCCAGGCCGCCGCAGCTCACCGCGCTGATCCCGGCGGCCAGCACCGTCAGGCCGCGACGCGGGGCGGCAGCCCGGAAGACCACGATCACGGCGAGCCCCGCGCCGAGCGCGGCGCTGACCGTGGCCACCACTATCGCCGGGCAGGCCATCGGGGTGGCGGCGCCCAGCAGCCGGGTCGGTTCGGAGAAGATCACCCAGCCGACGAACCACAGCGCCGCCGCCATGGTCACGCTGTCCAGGGCGAGCCGGGCCGTCCCCGCCGTCGTGGCGGCCACCCCCGGCAGCCGGAGCAGGCCGGCTGCGAAGGCCAACCCGCTCAGCGCGGTGCCGACCGCCGCAGCGGTGGCCCAACCGGTGCGCAGGCCCTGCTCGTGCGCCCAGTGGTCGCTCGCGGAGAGCACCGCAACCATGCCGGCAAGCAGGCTGACCAGGGACACCCCGGCGGCCGCCGCGAGCAGCACGTGCGCCGGCCGGTGCAGGCCAGTGCGGCGCCGGGCGACCATCGTCAGCAGCACGGTGGCCGCGACGGCGACCAGCCCGCTCAGCGCCGCGACGGCGACCATGCCCGGGGGGAGATGCACGTCTCAAGAGTGCCGGATGGGCACGCGCCGTGGGGACCTGATGTGCATCTGTTGGGACACGGCACACACACCGGACGGCCCGTGCGCGGACGGTGGCATGCTGGTACGCATGCCTGAGCTGCGGTCGAGGACTTCCACACACGGTCGGACGATGGCCGGCGCCCGGGCCCTCTGGCGGGCCACCGGGATGACCGACGACGATTTCGGAAAGCCGATCGTCGCCATCGCCAACAGTTTCACCCAGTTCGTGCCGGGCCACGTCCACCTCAAGGACATGGGTGGCCTGGTCGCCGACGCGGTGGCCGAGGCCGGCGGGGTAGGGCGGGAGTTCAACACCATCGCTGTCGACGACGGCATCGCCATGGGCCACGGCGGCATGCTCTACTCGCTGCCCAGCCGGGAGCTGATCGCCGACGCGGTGGAATACATGGTCAACGCGCACTGCGCCGACGCCCTTGTCTGCATCTCCAACTGCGACAAGATCACCCCCGGCATGCTGCTGGCCGCGCTGCGACTCAACATCCCCACCGTCTTCGTCTCCGGCGGCCCGATGGAAGCCGGCAAGACGACGGCGATCGAGGGCATCGTGCACTCCAAGATCGACCTGATCGACGCGATGATCGCCTCCTCCAACGAGGCCGTCACCGACGACCAGCTCGGCGAGATCGAGCGCTCCGCATGCCCCACCTGCGGCTCCTGCTCCGGCATGTTCACCGCCAACTCGATGAACTGCCTCACCGAGGCGATCGGGCTGGCACTGCCCGGCAACGGCTCGACGCTTGCCACCCACGCCGCGCGCCGGTCGCTCTTCGTCGAGGCCGGCCGCACCGTCGTGGAGATCGCCAAGCGGTGGTACGACGGTGACGACGACTCGGTGCTGCCCCGCACCGTCGCCTCGAAGGCCGCCTTCGAGAACGCGGTGGCCCTGGACGTGGCGATGGGCGGCTCCACGAACACGGTGCTGCACCTGCTCGCCGCCGCCCGCGAGGCGGAAATGGACTTCGGCGTCGCCGACATCGACGCCATCTCCCGGCGGGTTCCCTGCCTGGCAAAGGTCGCGCCGAACTCCCCGAATTACCACATGGAGGACGTCCACCGGGCCGGTGGCATCCCCGCCATCCTCGGTGAGCTGGACCGCGCCGGGCAGCTCAAGCGCGACGTGCACGCCGTGCACTCCCCCTCGCTGGCACAGTGGCTTACCGACTGGGACGTCCGCGGCGGCTCACCCACGCAGACGGCGGTCGAGCTGTTCCACGCCGCGCCCGGCGGGGTGCGCACCACCGAACCGTTCTCCACCACCAACCGCTGGTCGACATTGGACACCGACGCGGCCGAGGGCTGCATCCGCGACCGCGAGCACGCCTACTCCGCCGACGGTGGTCTGGCGATCCTGTTCGGCAACCTCGCCCCGGAAGGCTGCGTGGTGAAGACCGCCGGCGTGCCGGAGGAGTGCCTGACCTTCCGTGGACCGGCGAAGGTCTACGAGTCGCAGGACGACGCCGTGACGGCGATCCTCGCCAAGGAGATCGTCGCCGGGGACGTCGTGGTGATCCGGTACGAGGGCCCGAAGGGCGGCCCCGGCATGCAGGAGATGCTCTACCCGACCTCGTTCCTGAAGGGCCGAGGGCTGGGCCGCTCCTGCGCGCTGCTCACCGACGGCCGCTTCTCCGGCGGCACCTCCGGGCTCTCCATCGGGCACGCCTCCCCCGAGGCCGCCTCCGGTGGGTTGATCGCCCTGGTCCGCAACGGTGACGAGATCGTCATCGACATCCCGGGCCGCTCCATCGAGCTGAACGTGCCCGCCGACGAGTTGGAGGCGCGCCGGGTGGCCGAGGAGAAGCGCGACAAGCCGTACACCCCTGTCGACCGGCAGCGTCCGGTGTCGGCGGCACTGCGCGCGTACGCCTCGATGGCCACGTCGGCCAGCGACGGCGCCTACCGCCGCGTCCCCGAGTGATGTAAGGAAGGGCCCCCTCTTAACGCCTCAGGTATAGGAGGGGGCCCTTCCTAACACCTCGCATCCGTGAAGACACCTCGGATCCGTGACGCGAACCGGGGTCGGGGCCGTGGTGCAGGGCGGGCGTCTAGGCCGGGCGCGCGGCGAGGGCCACACCCCGGGCGTACCGGATGGCGGACGGGGTGTCCGGGAAGACAAGGCCCTCGTGACGCAGTTCGTCGGCGACACCGAGAACGCTGAGCACCTGGTCGTGGCCCGGGGTGATGCCGGAGAGCAGCACCGTGATCCCCCGGGCGCGCAGCCGGGCGATGGCGTCGCCGAGCACCTGGGCGCCTGTGGCGTCGATCGTGGAGACGCGGGACATCCGCAGGATCACCACCCGCACGTCGGCCACCTCGGCAAGCTCCAGCAGGAAGGTGTGGGCGGCGGCGAAGAAGAGCGGCCCGTCCAGCCGGTACGCGACGATGTGCTCGGCGAGAAGCGCGTGCTCCTCGGCGCTGTGCTCGCCGGTGTCCAGGGGGACCTGTTCCAGCCGGGCGCTGCGGGCGACAGCGCGCAGCGCCAGGACGACGGCGACGGCGAGCCCGACGACCACGGCTGTCACCAGGTCCCAGATCACAGTGACGGCGAACGTCAGCACCAGCACCACCGCGTCGGCGCGGGTGGCCCGCATCAGCGCCAGCAGGGAGGCCGCCTCCACCATCCGGACTGTGGTGGCGAGCAGCACCCCGGCCAGTGCGGCGAGCGGGATGCGGCCGACGAGCGGGGCGGCGGCGAGCACTATCGCGGCGAGGGCGACGGCGTGGGTGAGCGCGGCGAGCTTCGAGGACGCCCCGGCGCGCACGTTCACCGCCGTACGGGCGATGGCGGCGGTCGCCGGGATGCCCCCGAAGACCGGGGAGGCGAGGTTGGCAAGGCCCTGACCGAACAGTTCCCGGTCGGGGTCGTGGCGTTCGCCGACTGTCATCCCGTCCGCCACTGTCGCGGAGAGCAGACTCTCCAGGGCGGCGAGCGCGGCCACGGCCACGGCGCTCGGTAGCAGCGTGCCGAGCGCGCCGACGTCGATGAAGTCCAGCGACGGCGCGGGCAGCCCTTGCGGCAGCTCGCCGATCCGGGCCAGGTCGATCGGAGCCAACTCGGCGAGGATCGTGGCGGCGGCCACTCCGACCAGGGAGAACGGCACGGCGGGTCGCCACCGGCCGCCGAGCAGCATCAGCGCGGCCACGCCGAGCGCCACTGCGATCGCGGCGGGCCGGGGCTGCGCGGCGAACCGGGCGACCGCGTCGGCGGCCACCGCCCACACCTTCTCGCCGTGCGCGCCGGCGACGCCGAGCGCGGCCGGCACCTGTTGCAACGCGATGACCACGGCGATGCCGGCGGTGAAGCCCTCGATCACAGGGGTGGGCAGGTAGCGGACGTAGCGGCCCAGGCGGGCCAGTGCGAGCGCGATCAGGATCAGCCCGGCCAGCGCGCCGACCATCAGCACGCCACCGGCGCCGAACTGCTGCACCACGGGCACCAGCACCACTGTCATCGCGCCGGTGGGACCGGAGACCTGGAGGTTGGAGCCGCCGAAGACCGCCGCGACGGCCCCGGCGACAACTGCGGTGACGAGGCCGGCCTGCGCGCCGAGCCCGGAGGTGACACCGAAGGCGAGCGCGAGGGGCAGGGCCACCACTGCCACTGTGAGCCCGGCGACGAGGTCGCGCCGAGGTGAGCGACGCGCGTTCTCCCAGTCGGTCCGGCGGGGCAGCAGCCCTCCGAACAGCCGGCCCGCCTGCCGTACGGCCTGTGCGCCGCGACGACGGCCGGCCGCCGAGCCGGGTGCCGCACTCACCGGTCGGTCCCCGAGGCCCGTAGTTCGTCAAGCAGGGCGTCCCGGTCGGTGAGGACCGCGCCGAGGATGCGCCGCCCGGCGGCGAGCAGGTCGGCCACGTCGGGGGTGCTGAGCGCGTACATGACCAGGGGGCCGTCCCGGTACGAGGTGACCATGCCGGCCCGCCGCAGCACGGCGAGTTGCTGGGAGAGGTTCGATGCCTCCACGTCGATGGCGGCAAGCAGGTCCCGTACCGGCTTGGGCCCGTCCTGGAGCAGTTCGAGCACCCGGATGCGGACCGGGTGCCCGAGGGTCCGGAACAGCTCCGCCTTCGCCTGGTACAGCGGCACCGACATGACACACCTCTCCGACGACTCTGAAGACTTTACCACTTGCAAAAGTCTTCAAATCGACGGGGATGACGGCCGGCTCAGGTGAGGTCGTTGACGCAGCGCAGCACCGGACGGCAGGTGAGCGCCACGGGGTCGAGCGGGCCGGACGCACGCACCGTGAACACGGCGCTCTCCCCCGGCAGCAGCGTCACCAGCGCCCGGTCGACCTGCGCGGCCGGATCGAGCCGGTCCGGGAACAGCGTCAGGTCGCGCAGCACAGTCCGGGCGGTCACCCGGACCTGCTGGCCGCCGTCGACCGGCTCGACCGTCGCGTCCCACGCCGCCGCCGGCCAGTCGACGTCGCGGTCCTCGGCGAAGAACCACAGCGCGCGCTCCGCGGTGTCCCCCGCCTCCGCGACAAGCAGCTCGGCGCGGTCGTCGTCCGGCCCCGCCAGCTCCGCCGGCAGCGCCAGCACCACCGAGGAGTACGCCGGAACGTCGAGGTCGACCGAGGTCTTCGCCCTCGGCTCCCCGGTGAGGGCGAGTCGGGTGATGGTGGCCGGCCCGGTCCACGCCTGCGCGGTCTCGTTGACCGCCACCAGGGCCAGCCCTCCGTCACGCGGCTGCACGGTGAGCAGCCGGTCGGCGTACGCGTTTCGCAGCGCGTACCACAGTGGTTTGCGCCGGCCGTCACCGTCGACTGCCGACCAGGAGGTGACCGGCCAGCAGTCGTTGAGCTGCCACACGATGGTGCCGGCGCAGACATCCCGGTGGGAGCGGAAGTGCTCCACGCCGAGTTGGATGGCGCGGGCCTGGTTGAGCTGCGTGAGGTAGTGCCAGTCGTCGAAGTCGGCGGGCGGCGGCAGGTGCGCGTCCAGACCGCGTTGCAGCTTCGCGTCCCCGTCGGCCGCCTTCTGGTGGTGGGCCATGCCCGGCGAGTCGTGCGCGAGAGGGTCGTCGGACAGCGACCGGCGCAACGTCGCGTACGCGGGTGGGGCCTGGTAGCCGAACTCGGCGACGAAGCGCGGCACGTACTCCCGGTATCTGGTGTAGTCGTCGGTGTTCCACACGTCCCAGATGTGTGTGGTGCCGTGCGCCGGATCGTTGGGGTGGATCGCCTCGCTGCCCGACCAGGGGCTGCCCGGCCAGTACGGGCGGGTCGGGTCGAGGGCGCCGACGATCCGGGGCAACACGTCGAGGTAGTAGCCACGACCCCAGGTACGCCCCGCGAGGGCCTCCTGCCAGCCCCAGTCGTGCCAGCCCCAGATGTTCTCGTTGTTGCCGGTCCAGAGCACCAGCGAGGGGTACGGCGCCAGCCGGGTCACCTGCTCGGCGACCTCGGCGGCCACCTCGCTGCGCAACGGCTCCTCCTCCGGGTACGCCGCGCAGGCGAACAGGAAGTCCTGCTGCACCAGCATGCCGAGGGAGTCAGCGAGGTCGTAGAAGTCGTCCGACTCGTACCGGCCACCGCCCCAGACGCGCAGCAGGTTGATGTTGGCGCCGGCTGCCTGGTCGAACCGCTGCGCCAGCCGGTCCCGGTTGATCCGGGTGGGAAACACGTCGTCGGGGATCCAGTTGACGCCGCGTACGAAGACCGGGACGTCGTTCACCGACAACACGAACGGGGTGCCGTGCTCGTCGGTCGTGGTGTCCAGTCGCACCGAGCGGAAGCCGATCCGATGGGACCAGGTGTCCAGGGCTTCGCCGTCCGGGGCGTACAGGGTCACCTCTAGCGGGTGGCGCGTCTGCTCGCCGTACCCCCGGGGCCACCACAGTGCGGGCTCTCCGACGGTGAGTGTGAGCACGGCAGTGCGCTGCCAGGCCGGGACGACGACCTCGGCGTGGACTCCGGCGACCGTGGCGCGGACCGTCAGCGGGACGGCCGCGACCCGCTCGACCTCGACGTGCAGCTCGACCCGCCCGTCCCGGCCGTCCAGTGTGACAAGCGGGCGGACGGTGGCCAGCCGGGCCGTGGACCAGGCGTGCAGGCCGATGTCCTGCCAGATGCCCGCTGTGACGAGCGTCGGCCCCCAGTCCCAGCCGAAGTTGCAGGCCATCTTGCGGATGAAGTTGAAGGGCTCCGGGTAGGCGTTGGGCCGGTCGCCGAGCCGGTCCCGCTGCGCCTCGGCGTACCGGTACGCGGAGTCGAACGCGACGACGAGGTCGTTGTCGCCGTCGCGCAGCAGCGAGCGCACGTCGAACCGGTAGCCGCGGTGCATGTTCGCGGTACGGCCGACCTCGACGCCGTTGACTGTGATGGTGGCGACCGTGTCCAGGCCGGAGCAGACCAGGTCGACGCGCTCGTCGTCGCCGGGCCGGTGGACGAACGTGGTCTGGTAGACCCAGTCGGTGCGGCCGATCCAGGCGAGCGCCAGTTCGTTGTCGTCGAGGTACGGATCGGGGATCAGGCCGGCGGCGAGCAGGTCGGTGTGCACGCAGCCGGGCACTGTGGCCGGCACCGCCCGGTCGGCGATCCCGTCCGGGACCTGCGGTCCGGGTACCGCCCGCAGGGTCCAGCCCTCGTGCAACGGAGTCACTACCTCACCGCGCCTTCCATGATTCCGCGGACGATCTGACGTCCACCGATGAACAGCATGACCAGCAGGAACGGTAGCGAACGCCCCTCAGGCGTCGGGGACGTTGACTGAACCGGATAAGTTCTGTCACCGTACGAACCGGTTCCAGGCGTGTCAACGGCCGGTTAACGTACGCTGAACCGGGCAAGCAAAACCCCTCGCTGACGGCGCGGACGGCCGGTCGCCCCCGGTTGCGCTACGTTGGGGCCGCCGACGCGCGACCCACGGCCGGCCACGGCCATGGCACGGTCAGCACCCCGAGACCCCGGGGCAGGAGCGGAGGAGCACGCCGGTGAAGCGGCCGACAATCGCCGACGTCGCCCGACGTGCCGGCGTCTCCAAGGGCGCCGTGTCGTACGCGCTGAACGGGCAGCCCGGCGTCTCCGAGGCCACCAGGCAACGCATCCTCGCCATCGCCACCGAGATCGGGTTCAGCCGGAGCAGCGCCGCCCGGGCGCTCTCCGCCGCCACCGCCGAGGCCGTCGGCCTGGCACTCTGCCGACCGGCCCGGATACTGGGCATCGAGCCGTTCTTCATGGAGCTGATCAGTGGCGTCGAGGCGGAACTCTCCGCCCGCTCGTACGCGCTGACCCTGCAGGTCGTGGCCGACCACGACGCCGAGATAGCTGTCTACCGGCGCTGGTGGGCCGAGCGCCGGGTGGACGGGGTGCTCGTCTGCGACCTGCGCACCGACGACAGGCGCATCCCCGCCCTGGAACAGCTCCAGCTGCCGGCAGTGGTCATCGGCGGGCCGGGCGGCACCGGGGAGCTGGCCAGCCTCTGGTCCGACGACGCCGCAGCGCTCACCGAGACCGTGGAATACCTGGTCGCCCTCGGGCACCGACGGATCGCCCGGGTCGGTGGCCTGCCCGACCTGCGACACACCGAGATCCGCACCGAGGCTTTCACTGCGGTGTGCCAACGGCTCGGCCTGGTCGACGCGGTCACCGTCTGGTCCGACTACACCGGAGAGGAGGGCGGCCGGGCCACCCGCCGCCTGCTCAGCTCCGCCCAGCGGCCCACCGCCGTCATCTACGACAACGACGTGATGGCGATCGCCGGGCTCTCCGTCGCCCAGGAGATGGGGCTCACCGTGCCGGACGACCTGTCCATAGTGGCCTGGGACGACTCACCACTCTGCCGGCTCGTGCACCCGCCCCTCACGGCCCTGGGCCGCGACATTCCGGCGTACGGGGCGCACGCCGCCCGCCAACTGCTCGCCGTCATCGCCGGGCAGCCCGCGACCCGCGTCCAGGACGAGACACCGCACCTCACGCCGCGCGGCAGCACCGCACCGCCCCGACAGCGGTGAACCGGTTCAGCAAACGGGATCAGCGGGATGCCGACGGAAACTCCTCGAAGTACGCCTCGACCCGCTCGGCGGTGGCCGGACGGGCCAGCGCGAAACCCTGCCCGTAGTGGCAGCCGGCCCGGTGCGCCCCCTCCACCTGGATCGGTGACTCCAACTCCTCGGCGACGATCTCCACACCCAGCCGTTCACCCACGTTGACCACCACGTCGATCAGCGGCGGCTGCCCGGCCGACTGCGCGCCCACCAGGCCCGGGCCGACCTTCAACAGGTCGATGGGCAGCCGGCGCAGGTGGGCCAGCGAGGCGTGCTCGGCCCGGAAGTCGTCAAGCGCCGTACGGACACCAAGTGAGCGCAACCCGGCCAGCCGGGCCACCACCGTCGACAGGTCGCCACCGATCCTCGGCTCCGCCACCTCCACCACCAGCCGCTCCGGCGACACCCCGTACGCGGCGAGCACAGCTGCGACGCGCTGCACGAAATCGGGGGTGGTCAGCTCCCGCGTGGTGACGTTGACGGCCATCCACAGCTCGCGGCTGCCCGTCGACCAGTCGGCCAACTGCCGGCAGGCCCGGTCCAACACCCACCACTCCAACTCCCCGACCAGGTCCAGATCCTCGGCGACAGGCAGCAGCTCGGCCGGAAGCACAGTGCCGAGCACCGGGCTCCGCCAGCGCAGCAACGCCTCAGCGCCCACCGGCTGCCGGTCGGCCAGGTCCACCACCGGCTGGTAGACCAGATCCAGCTCGCCCCGCGCGACAGCACCCGGCAACTCGCGCTCCAGGTCGAGCCGACGCACCAACTGCTCCTCCAGGAACGCGTCGTACCACTCGACCCGGTCCCGACCCAGCTGGACCGCGCGTCGCCGGGCCAGCTCGGCCTGCCGGAGCACGTCCGCCGGCCCGGCACCGCCAACCTCGGCCAGCCCGATGCTCGTCTGCACCCGCAGCACCGAACCGCCCCACCGGTACGGTGGGGTGAGCGCGGCCAGCAGCCGGGTGCCCAGCGCGTACGCCAGCACCGGGCCGGCAGCTGTGACCACGGCGAAGCCAGTGCCTGTGCAGCCGGTGACCAGGTCACCGGGCGCGACTACCGCACGGACTCGCAGGACCGCCTCGGCCAGGATGTCCTCCCGGGCCACCGGACCGAGCCCGTCGGCGCCGTGCAGGTCCACAAGCAGCAGCGCGCCGGCCGGCGCCGGCACTTCGCCGATCGAGGCAAGCGCGTCCAGCAGAGCCGCCCGGTCGGCCGGACCGTCGCCGCCCGACACCGACCCACGGCCGGACGGTGACCAGGCGACACCACAGTCGGGCCACGCCATACCGCTGATCGAGGTGTCGGCATCATCTCCGGACGGCCAGGGCGCGTCGCTGCCCGTCGAGGTGCCGGCGTCGCCGGACGGCCAGGTCTCGTGGCTGCCCGTCGAGGTGCCGGCGTCGCCGGACGGCCAGGTCTCGTGGCTGCCCGTCGAGGTGCCACCGGGCGGCCAGGTCTCTTCGAGGCCGGGCGCGCTGGCGTCCGCAGGCGGCGCGGCCCGGTCGTCCGGCGTTCCCGGCCAGCGCAGGCGCCCCGGCTGGCGGAGGGCGCGGCCGGTACGGCGGCGGTGCGCGGCGGGCCGTTCGCCGGTGGCCGCGTCGGCACCGCCCAGCAGTTCCCGCAGCACCAGCGGCGGCACCGCAGCCAGGGCCAGCAGCACGCTCGTCCGGTCCGGTGTGCCGCCGGAAGCGGCGTGCAGGCCCACCACCAGCAGCAACACCGCCGCGGGAAGCACCACCCGGGGCCAGCTCAGCGCGGCGGGACCGACGGTCGGCCGCACACCACCCGTGGCCACCGCGGCATCCGCCCCGAACGCGGTAAGCAGCATCCCGAGCACCAGCGGCGGCACTGCCACAAGCGCCGCCCGACCCGCGTCCACGGGCGGCAGGATGATCAGCAGCGCCAGCGCGAGCAGGATGAGCAAGATCCCGCCACGACAGATGCCGGCACCCGAGCGTCGGCCCCGCCCGGTGAACGCGTTGAGCGCGCCCATGCCCAGCCCGCCGAGCGCCAGAGCACCGACAAGCCGGACCGGTGCCGAGACGACGTCGCCGGGAAGCAGCAGCCAGCCTGCGAGCGCCAGCCCCACCGCCGGAGCGGTCGCCGACACCGGCCCCCGCAGCCGGACCACTGCCCACTGCGATGGCCGGCCCGGCAGCCGGAGCAGCCCGGCAGCGGACGCCGCCACCACGATCAGCGCACCCGCCAGGGCGGCGGCGCGCTGCCCGGTGTCGATAAGCGGCAACGTGGCGGCGGTGAGACCGGCAGCCACTACCGCCCCGTCGAGCAGCACTCCCAGCGCCAGCGGGGACGGCTCGGTCGACGCCAGGTCACTGTGGGTCACCGCGGCACGGCGGCGGCCAGCCAGGCGGGTGAGGCGTACCCCGGCGAGCGTGGCACCCGCGCCCCCGGCGAGCGCGATCACCACCGAGGCCGGGACCAGGCCGGCGGCGCCGGCGAGGACGAGCAGCGCGGCGGCCGCGAGCACGGCGGCCTCCGGTGCCGCCCGACGGGGGACGAGGACACGGAACGGGTACGCGAGGGGCACGGCGGTCGCCTTCGTGAGGGGGCACGGGGCGGTGCGGCGATGCGAGACGGTGGACGTTGCGGGTCCACTGCCCGTCAGTTCAAAACGACCGGCGGGCAGATCGGTTACGCGTCAGCCACCGACATGGGCAGTGACCTGCGTCACTGTACGGGCGCCGGGTCGGCACGGCACCGCCCGCCGTGAGCCCGACCGGCCCGAGGTGGGATCATCGCAGGGTGAGTACGCCCGACACCGTCCGCTTCCGGTACAACCAAGCCATCCTGGCCGCCGCGCTCGTCGCCTTCGTCGGCGCCCTTCCGTTGGCCAACGCCCGGACGTACCTGCTGCCGGTGTTGCTCGTCCCGCTCGCCGTCGGGGTGTGGGCCTGGCGGGCCGGCACCGACGCCAACCCCCGGGAGCTGCGCCTGCGCGCGCTGCTGGGGCAACGCCGGATCGACTGGGACCACATCGTCGAGCTGGCCACCGATCCGCGCGGTCGGGCGGTCGCCCGGCTCGACGACGGTCAGCAGGTCGTCCTGCCCGCGGTGCGCGGCACGGACCTGCCCCGGCTGGTCTCGGCCACCGGCCAGACGCTGCCGAGCGAGGCGACCGAAACCCCCGACCAGTAATAGCGACGGTCAGTAGCCGTCGACCACCGTGTTGATCAGCGGCTCGCCGGCCGCGAAGCGCCGCACCTGCTCGCCGACCAACCGGTACGCCCGCGGCAGCAACCCACGCACCGACCCGGCCACGTGCGGCGTGAGCAGCACGTTCGGCATCGTCCAGAGCGGGGAGTCGGCGGGCAGCGGCTCCGGGTCGGTGACATCCAGGGCGGCCGAGATCCGACCGGAGGCCAACTCGGCCACGAGCGCCTCGGTGCGGGCCACCGGCCCCCGGGCCGCGTTGACAAGCAGCGCCCCGTCCGGCATGGCGGCCAGGAACTCCTTGTCGATCAGACCACGGGTCTGGTCGGTGAGCGGCACCAGCACCACCACCACATCGGCCTCGGGCAACAGACGCGGCAGCTCGGCCACGGCATGCACCCCCTGCTCGGGCCGGGCCGTCCGGGCGACAAGTGTGAAGCTCACGTCGAACGGGGCGAGCCGGTCGCGCACCGCAGTACCGATGGAGCCGGCGCCGACGATGAGCACCCGCTTACCGGTCAGCTCGTCGGTAGGGACGTTCCCCTCGAACGCCCACCGCCGCTGCGCCTGTGCCCGGACGAAGGCGGGGAACGCCCGCAGCTGGGTGAGGATCGCCGTGACCACCCACTCGGCGGTGGAAGGGTCGTGCACGCCCCGAGCGTCGCAGAGGGTGACGCCCTCCGGCATCCGGTCGGCCCAGGCGTCCGCCCCCGCCGAGAGCAACTGCACAACGGCCAGGTCGGGCAGCTCGCGCAGCAGCGCTGTCGCGTCCGAGCCGCTCAGAAACGGCGGCACCCAGAAGCGGACGTCGGCCACGCCGGAGGGCAGCCGGTCGGGATGCTCGGCGACCTCCACCGTCACACCCTCGGGCAGTTCGCCGACGAGGCTCAGGCCGGCCGGGTGTGGAATCCATACCTTCACGTCCGCCGACGATAGTCCCCGTCGCGGCGACCGGAGCGGGCACGGCGGCGATCGGGCGTCCTGGGGGATGGCGCGCGGAGGCGGGGGGCGCGAGACTCAGCACACCGATGTTCGGTGCGGGCCCGAACGAGGTATAACCAAGGCCGGATGGCCGGTCGGCCTCCGCCCCCGCAGACAGGTGCTCGATGACCGACGGCTCCTCCGCCAGCCCGCGACGTGCGAGCACCCCGCCTCCGGGGCTCGCCGACGCGGCGCGGCTGCGTGCGCTCGCCGACACCGGTCTGGACGCCGCACCGGACGAGGCGTTCGACAGATTTGCCCGGCTGGTCAGCGACCTGCTGGACGTTCCGGTCGCGCTGGTCTCCCTGGTCTCCGCCGACCGGCAGTTCTTTCCCGGTGCGGTGGGGCTGCCCGAGCCCTGGTCCGAGCAGCGGCAGACTCCCCTGAGCCACTCGTTCTGCCAGCACGTGGTGGACATCGAGGTGCCGATGGTGCTGCCGGACGCCCGGCTCTACCCCCGCGTACGGGACAACCAGGCCATCGAGGACCTCGGCGTGGTCGCGTACGCCGGGATGCCGTTGACCGATCTCTCCGGCCGGGTGCTCGGCGCGCTCTGCGCCATCGACAGCAAGCCGCGGGCCTGGACGGCCGGACAGCTGCGGACACTTGCGGACCTGGCCGCCGCCTGTTCGTCCGAGCTGCGGCTGCGGATCGCGCTGGACGGCGCGCAGGAGGCCCGCCGACGCGTCGTGCAGGCGCACGAGCGGCTGGAGCTGCTGGCCGGGGTGAGTGAGACGCTCGCCGGCACGCTGGACGTTGGTACGTCGCTGCGCCGGCTCGCCGCCACGATGGTGCCGCTGCTCGCCGACTGGTGCCTGCTCACCCTGGCGGGACCAACGGGTCTGCCCCGCGAGGTGGTGGCGGTGCACCGCGACCCGGCCCGGGCGGCGGACGTCGACGGTTTCGCCGCCCTGCTGCGCAACGGCCTGAGTCAGGAGTCGACGGTCCGCGCGGTCCTGCGGACCGGCCAGCCACGGCTCGGCGCGGTGGCGTCGCTTGCCGACGTCGCACGGGGCACCACCGATCCGGAGATGGTGGCGATCGCCGAGCGGCTCGGCATCGCCTCCTACCTCAGCGTGCCGGTGCGGGCTGCCAGTGGCACCGTGCTGGGCGCGATCACACTTGTCAACGCCGCTGGGCGTCAGCAGTTCGACGACCGGGACCTGCTCACCGCGTTGGACATCGGCCGCCGGGCCGGGCAGGCCATCGGCAACAGCTCCATGTACGGCGAGCAGCGGCACGTCGCCGAAGTCCTCCAGCACAGCATGCTGCCGCACCTGCCTGCCGTACCGGAGCTGGAGCTGGCGGCCCGCTACCAGCCGGCGGCCGACCGGGTGGAGGTCGGCGGCGACTGGTACGACGCCTTCGTCCAGCCCGACGGTGACCTGATCGCGGCGATCGGGGACGTGGCCGGGCACGACATCGAAGCGGCGGCCACGATGGGCCAGCTGCGCAACCTGGTGCGGGGCAACGCCTTCGGCCGGCCGGACGCGGTAGGGGCGTTGATGAGCCACCTGGACGGTGCGATCCGTGGCCTGCGGCTGCCGATCGCGGCCACCGCGACACTCGTCCGGATCTGCCGCCAGCATTCCGGTGTACGCGAGGTGACCTGGTGCAACGCCGGGCACCCGCCGGCCCTTGTGGTACGCGTCGGCGGTGCGGTCGAGGTCCTCGAAGCGACGCCGGAGCCGCTGCTCGGCCTGGCCCGACCGTCGCCGCGGACCAGCCAGTCGACAAGCCTGGCCACCGGCGACACGCTGCTGCTCTACACCGACGGGCTGATCGAGCGCCGCGACCGGTCCATCGACGACGGGCTCGCCGAGCTGGTGGGCCGGGTGACCGGCACCGACACCATCCCGCTCGACGACCTGTGCGACCTGCTGCTCGCCTCGATCCAGCACCGCGAGGACGACACGGCGCTGCTTGCCGTACGGGCCCGCTGACCGGTTCGTCGGCTCCGCCGCCGGGGTGCCGTCTGCCCGCCGGGCCCGGATGGGTCGTCCGGCGGGCTACCCTGGGCCAGGTGAGAGACCGTCCCCCGTACCCTCGCACCCGCCGTCTCCGCTCGGTCCTCGCGGCGTCCTGCGCGGCGCTGCTGTTCGCCACCGGTTGCAGCTTCGGTGAGCCGGAGCCCGACCCGGCCGGCGAGCCCCCCAACCTGCCGACGCCGTCGGCAGCGGCGACCCCTGGCGGCGCCGGCCAGCAGGCGGTGGCGACGGTGCTGGCGAAGGGCCTGCGGGTGCCGTGGGGCATCGCCTTCCTGCCCGACGGCGGCGCACTCGTCACCGAGCGGGACAGCGGCCGGATCCTCAAGGTCGGCCCGGAGTCCGGGCCCGAAGGGCTACAGGTCCGGGTGGTGCAGACCATCTCCGACGTGGCGGCGGCGGGCGAGGGCGGTCTGCTGGGCATCGCCGTGTCACCCAGCTACGACCGGGACCGGACGGTCTTCGTCTACTACACAGCCGAGCAGGACAACCGGGTCGCCAAGCTTCAGATCGGCGGCGAGCCGACCCCCGTCCTCACCGGCATCCCCAAGGCCAACGTGCACAACGGCGGCGGGTTGGGGTTCGGCCCGGACGGCCAGCTCTACGTCAGCACGGGTGACGCCGGGGAACGCCCCGCCGCGCAGGACGTCAAGAGCCTCGGCGGCAAGATCCTGCGGATCACCGCAGACGGCAAGCCGTCGGCCGGTAACCCGTACCCCGGCTCTCCGGTCTGGTCGCTGGGGCACCGCAACGTGCAGGGTTTCGCGTGGGACGAGGCCAAGCGGATGTACGCCGTCGAGTTCGGCCAGAACACCTGGGACGAGATCAACCAGATCACCAAGGGCGGCAACTACGGTTGGCCGCAGGTAGAGGGGCGGGCCGGCGACAAGCGGTACACCGATCCGCTCACCCAGTGGGCGACCTCCGACGCGTCCTGCTCCGGTCTGGCCGCCACGGACCGGCTGCTGGTCACCGGCTGCCTGCGCGGCAAGCGACTCTGGGTGATGGAGCTTACCGACACGGGCACCCTGCTCGGTCAGCCCAGTGAGCTGCTCACCAACCGGTACGGTCGACTGCGCGCGGTGGCCGCCGCGCCGGACGGGTCGCTCTGGGTGAGCACCTCCAACCACGACGGGCGGGGCACCCCGGCGGGCGACGACGACCGGCTGCTGCGGGTGGTCTTCGCCGGTGGAGACGGCGGTCGCAGCTGACCTGCGTCACCATCCGCGCAGGTTTGCCAAGATCCTCCGACGGGCAGGTCAGAATCTCAGCATGGACGAGCAGCACGACGACACCGGCGACCGGGACGAGCCGGTGGCCGGCAGCGAGCCGCCACGCACCCGGCGGATCGGTCGCCCCGGAGGGCCGGTACGCCGCGCCGGTGTGATCCTCGCCGTGCTCGCCGTGGCGCTCGCCGGGGCGGTGCTCGGCGTACTGGCCGGTGGGCAGGTGGACACCGACATCGGGCCGTTCCGGGCCACCCTCACCCTCTCCCCGGCCAGCGATGGTGGGACGACCATCGACGTGCCGCCGCTCGGCGCGCTGCTGCTTGACAGCCATGACGGGCCGACGCACCTCACCGTGCGGCTCGGCGCACTGGACCAGGGGCGCACCGAGGCGCTGCTGGACGACCCGGCGAGCATCAGCCGCGCCAGCCAGAGCGCTGTGGAGGACGTCCGCAGCGGGGTGATGCGGCTCGGCCTGCGCACCCTCGCCGCGTCGGTGCTCGTCACCCTGATCCTCGCCGCGTTGATCTTCCGGAACGTGCGGCGTACCGCCTGGGCGGGCGGGCTGGCTCTGGTCATCACCGCCGGCAGCCTCGGAACGGCTGCGGCGACCCTGCGCCCGCAGGCCATCGAGGAGCCGCGCTACGAGGGTCTGCTCGTCAACGCGCCGGCCATCGTCGGCGACGCCCGCCGCATCGCGAACGACTACACGAAGTACGCCGAGCAGTTGCAGCGCATCGTCGGCAACGTCAGCCAGCTCTACACCACAGTGTCGGCGCTGCCGGTGTACGAGCCGGCCCCCGGCACCACGCGGGTCCTGCACGTCTCCGACATGCACCTCAACCCGACCGGCTGGCAGCTGATCCGGACGGTGGTGGAGCAGTTCGGCATCGACGTGGTCGTCGACACCGGAGACATCACCGACTGGGGCAGCGAGCCCGAGGAGTCCTTCGTCGGCTCTATCGGCCTGCTCAAGAAGCCGTACGTGTTCATCAGGGGCAACCACGACTCGGGTCGTACGGCTGCCGCGGTGGCCCGCCAACCGAACGCGATAGTGCTCAACAACTCGACAACCACTGTCGGCGGGCTGACCATCGCCGGCATCGGTGACCCGCGCTTCACACCGGACAAGAACACCTCTCCGGCCGGCAGTGGGCTCACCCAGCAGGTCGCCGACCAGGTGATCGGCGCCGGCGAGCAGCTCGCCGCCACCGTGCGCAGCTCGCCCCGCCCGGTCAACATCGCGCTCGTGCACGACCCGGCGTCGGCCGGGCCACTCGCCGGCACCTGCCCGCTGGTGCTCGCCGGGCACACCCACGCCCGGCAGGTCTCCAAGCTGCCCGAGGCGCCCGGCCAGCAGCCCACCACGCTGATGGTGGAGGGCTCCACCGGCGGCGCCGGGCTACGCGGCCTGGAAGGTGAGAAGCCGACTCCGCTGTCGATGAGCGTGCTCTACTTCGACCAGCAGAAGTTGCTCCAGGCGTACGACGACATCACCGTCGGTGGCACCGGGCAGGCCCAGGTCAACCTGGAACGCCACATTGTCGAAGCCCCGGCCGTCGGGCCGTCCGCCACCCCCACCCCGACCCCGACCCGCTGAGCGCGGGGCAGGGGCCGGGGTCGGTAGGGCAGGTCAGCGTAGGGCGAGGGCGGCCAGGGCGGCGTTGACGATGCTGCCGGGCTGCAGGTCGTGCAACTCGTACAGCTCGGTCACGCTGCCGGACTGGCCGAACTCGTCCACGCCCAACGGCACCGCCGGTGCCCCGACCGCGGACCCCAGCCAGGCCATCGCGTGCGACGCGGCATCGTGCACTGTCACCACGGGCACCCGGTCGGCGAACGCGGACCGCAGGGCGCCCGGCACGCTCGGCACGGTTGCAGTGCGTACGCCCTGCCGCAGGGTGCGCTGCCAGGCCCGGTAGAGCCTGTCGAGACTCGTCACGTCGACAACGTGCGCGGCGACACCTTCCTCGGCCAACTCGGCGGCGGCGGCCAGCACCTCGGGCAGCACCGCCCCGGAGGCGGCCAGCTGCACCACTGGGGCGTCGGCCAGGTGTGGGTACGCCTGGTGCGCGTCGACAAGCCGGTACGCCCCGGCGACAACCTGACGGCGCAGCACCGCGTCGCCGAGCCGGGCGCGGGCCGCCTCGAACGGCGACTGGTCCAGCGGCCGGGTGCTCAGTCGGAAGTAGTACGCCCCGTCCTCGGTGGGCGCGGCGGTCGCGGCCGGCGACGAACCCCCGGCGATCTGCCCGAGCGCGTCGCAGAGCAGCCAGTCGAGGCTGCCCGCGTACGCCGGTTCGAGGAATGTCACCCCGGGCAGCTCCAGGCCGACCGACGCGGTGATCGTGGACTGGTGTGCGCCGCCCTCAGGGGCGAGGGTGATGCCCGACGGGGTGCCGGCCACCACGAACCGGGAACCGGAGTACGTCCCGTACAGGAACGCGTCCAGGCCGCGCAGCACGAACGGGTCGTAGACGGTGCCCACCGGCAGCAGCGGCTGCCCGGACAGGTCCCACGACAGGCCGAGCTGACCGAGCAGCAGGAACAGGTTCATCTCCGAGATGCCCAGCTCGATGTGCTGCCCGGCGGGGCTCTCGGTCCAGCGCAGCATCCGGTCCTCGGTCCAGGAGCGCTGCTCGGTGGGGGCGAACACCCCGGTCTTGTTGATGAACCCGGCCAGGTTTGTGGAGGTGGCCACGTCCGGGGCGGTGGTGACCAGGTAGCGGCCGACCTCCCGGTCCCGCGCCAGGTCCACGAGCACCCGACCGAAGACCTCCTGCGTGGAGATCGGCTTGTTGGCGCGTACTCCGGTGCTTTCCGGGACGGTGACCCCCAACGCGCGCTCGCGGGGCGCGCGGGACAGCGCCTCACGGCGGGCGCCGGCCCGGATGCCCGCCGGCGACGCCGGGTCCAGACGGTCCCACTCGGTCTCCGGGGTCAGGCCGTGCGCGGCCCGCAGCGTGGCCACCTGCTCGGTGCTGAGCAGCGCCGAATGGTTGCGCGGGTTGCCGGCGATGGGCAGACCCCAACCCTTGACGGTGTACGCGAAGACGACGCTGGGCCGGTCGGTGACCGCGTCGCACTGGGCGTAGGCGTCGAGCATCGCCTGGAGGTCGTGCCCGCCCAGGTCGGTGACGAGCGGGCGCAGTTCCTCGTCGTCGATGCCCTCGGTGAAGGCGCCCACCTCGGCCGGCGCGCCGTCCAGGAACTGCTCGCGCAGCGCCGGGCCGGTCAGCCCGAACAGCGACTGGTACTGCTCGTTGGGCATCGCGTCGATCCAGTCGCGCAGCGCCTCGCCACCCGGTTTGGAGTACGCCTCGGCGAGCCGTCGGCCGTACTTGACCTCCACGACGTGCCACCCGGCCGCCTCGAACTGGCCCCGCCACTGGTTGATCCGGATGCCCGGCACCACCCGGTCCAGCGACTGCCTGTTGAAGTCGACAAGCCACATCACGTTGCCCAGGCCGGTGGTGGCCGGGTCGGCGACCGCCTCCCAGATGTTGCCCTCATCCAACTCGGCGTCGCCGATCAGCGCCACGAACCGGGAATGCGGGCGGGCGCCGAAGTGCGCGTCGACGTAGCGGCGGGTGGCGGCGGCGAACAGCGGCGCCGCCGCGCCGAGGCCCACCGAGCCGGTGGAGAAGTCCACCTCGTCCGGGTCCTTGGTGCGCGACGGGTACGACTGGAGACCGCCACGGGCCCGCAGCCGGGGCAGGTAGGAGCGGTCCAGGTTGCCCAGCAGGTACTGGATGGCGTGGAACACCGGAGAGGCGTGCGGCTTGACGGCGACCCGGTCCTCGGCGTCCAGGTGGGCGAACCACAGCGCTGTCATCGCCGTGACGAGGGACGCGCTGGACGCCTGGTGGCCGCCGACCTTCACCCCGTCTCCGGTCACGCGGTCGTGGTTGGCGGCGTCCACGATCCGGGTGGCGAGCCACAGCACCCGTCGCTGGATCTCGTCGAGGACATCGAGGTCGTGCTGGTTCACGGTGCTCCATCCGGGCGTCGCCGTTGACGCCCTAGCAACAAGGGGTGCAGAGGTGCATGGGGTGCATGGGGTGCAAGGAAGGGCCCCTTCTTAACGCCTGGTGCATAAGAAGGGGCCCTTCCTAACCGATCAGCCCTGGACGCCGAGACGCTCCAGGATCAGCTCGCGGACGGCCTTCGCGTCGGCCTGTCCACGGGTCGTCTTCATGACCGCGCCGACCAGGGCGCCGGCCGCCGCGACCTTGCCGCTGCGGATCTTGTCGGCGATGCCCGGGTTGGCGGCGATCGCCTCGTCCACGGCGGCGGTGAGCGCGCCGGTGTCCGACACGACCTCAAGCCCTCGGTTGGTCATGACCTCGGTGGGTGAGCCCTCACCGTCGACCACGCCCTCCAGGACCGTACGGGCCATCTTGTCGTTGAGCTTGCCGGCGTCGACCAGGCCCTGAAGCTCGGCGACCTGCGACGGGGTGGCCCCGATGTCGGCCAGTTCCACGCCGCTCTCGTTGGCCCGGCGGGACAGCTCGCCAAGCCACCACTTGCGGGCCGCCGCCGGGGTGGTGCCGGCGGCCACCGTGGCCTCGATCAGCTCGACCGCGCCGGCGTTGAGCACCGACTGCATGTCCAGGTCCGACAGGCCCCACTGCTCCTGGAGCCGACGCCGGTGCACCCGCGGCAGCTCCGGCAGGGCGGCCTTCAGCTCGGCGACCCAGGCCGGGTCCGGCGCGATCGGCACCAGGTCCGGCTCCGGGAAGTACCTGTAGTCGGTGGCCGTCTCCTTCGAGCGCCCCGGGGTGGTGTCGCCGGTGTCCTCGTGGAAGTGCCGGGTCTCCTGGGTGATCCGGCCGCCCGCGTCCAGCACCGACGCCTGCCGCAGCATCTCCGAACGGACCGCCCGCTCCACCGACCGCAGCGAGTTGACGTTCTTCGTCTCGGTACGGGTGCCCCACTCCTGCCCCGGCAGGTTGAGGGAGGTGTTCACGTCGCAGCGCAGCGAACCCTCCTCCATCCGCACGTCCGAGACACCGAGGGTACGGATCACGTCCCGCAGTTCGGCAACGTACGCCTTGGCGACGTCGGGGGCGAGCGCGCCGGTGCCCGTGATCGGCTTGGTGACGATCTCGACGAGCGGGATGCCGGCCCTGTTGTAGTCGACGAGCGACTCGGTAGCGCCGTGGATGCGGCCGGTCGCGCCACCGACGTGCAGTGTCTTGCCGGTGTCCTCCTCCAGGTGCACACGCTCGATCTCGATACGCACCGTCTCGCCGTTCACCTCGACGTCGAGGTAACCGTCGACGCAGATCGGCTCGTCGTACTGGCTGATCTGGAAGTTCTTCGGCATGTCCGGGTAGAAGTAGTTCTTCCGGGCGAACCGGCACCACTGGGCGATCGAGCAGTTCAGCGCCAGGCCGATCCGGATGATCGCCTCGATGGCCGCCTTGTTGGCCACCGGCAGCGAGCCCGGCAGGCCCAGGCAGACGGGGCAGACCCGGGTGTTCGGCTCGCCGCCGAAGTCCGTCGGGCAGCCGCAGAACATCTTGGTGTTCGTACCCAGCTCGACGTGGGTCTCCAGGCCGATCACCGGTTCGAAGCGCGCGACGACCTCGTCGTACGCGGGCAGTGTCGTCGTCATCTGAGCTCCAGGCGCGATCCGGACAGAACCGTTCCACCCTAATCGGCTGGTCCGGCCACCCCGCTGCCGGGCTTCGAGATCAACGCGCGAGCCGGGCGCGGCGGCGTGGGAAGACCGGCCCTGGGTCGGGCGTCACTCTGGAGTGGTGAAGCGCCGACGGTTGTAGGCCAGCACGAGCAGGATGCCGCCGATGGAGAACGCCACGACGCCCATCAGCAGCAGCACGAGGGGCGAGCCCGGTCCGGTGACCGGCAGCCACACGCCACTCGCCTTCGACTTCGACGGCGTGGGCTGGGACCCCGCAGGGCTGCTCTCCGACGGTGTGGCGGCCGGGTCGCTCGATGTCGGCGTGGCCGTCGGGCCGGTCGGGGTCGCCGTGGGGGTGCTCGGCGCCGGGGCGGCGACGATCAGCGACACCTCGCTCGTGGCGCTGGTGCTGCGCCCCTTCGCTCCGACGGTGAAGGTGAACGTGCCGACGCTGCCGGGAGTGCCGCTGAGCAGGCCATCCTTGTCGAGGGTGAGGCCGCCCGGCAGTGCCCCGCCGGCCAGGGCGAAGGTGATGTCCGAATCACCGTCGGCGGTGAACCGGAAGGAGTAGGGCTGGCCGACCGTGCCGGCGGGCGGGTCGCCGGAGGTGAACGCGGCTGCTGCCTTGGCGACGACGATCGTGGCGTCCTGCTCGTCGAAGAGCTTGTTCTTGTCGGTCATCCGCAGCCTGAACGTGTAGGTGCCCGGCGTGTTCGGCGCGCCACCGAGCGACGTACCCACCACCAGCATCCCCGGCGGCAAACTTCCCGACACCACCGACAACGCGTACGGCCCGGTGCCACCGGTCGCCTCGACGGTATGGATCGCGTACACCTGCCCGATGTACATGAGCGACCGGGGCTCGTCCGAGGTGATGACGACCTTCTGTTGGCGTACCTCGATCGTCGCCTTCTGCTGGCCGAAGAGGCCGTTCTTGTCGGTCATCCGCAGCGTGAACGTGTACGTGCCCGGCGTGTTCGGCGCGCCACCGAGCGACGTACCCACCACCAGCATCCCCGGCGGCAAACTTCCCGACACCAC
>NZ_JBNCKU010000006.1:388418-423571 GCF_049841715.1 Micromonospora sp. DT41
CGACAACGCGTACGGCCCGGTGCCACCGGTCGCCTCGACGGTATGGATCGCGTACGTCTGCCCGATGTACATGAGCGACCGGGGCTTGCCCGAGGTGATGGTGACGGTCTCGGCGGGGGCGGTGGCGGCGGCCGGCTGCGCGGCGCCCAGCAGCATTGCGACAGCCATCGTCAGTGCCATGACCGGGCGAAGTGTCCCCATCGCACATCCAGGTCTTGATCGGAGCCGCTCGCGGCCGCCAGCGGATCAGGTCCAGTCGATCCAGCAGACTCGGAGCTTATTCGACCAGCGCAACCGGACACTGACAATCCACCGACCGGAGATCGTCGTGTCGCCGCGACGACACAGCGCCCGGCGCGGTCGTGGTGACCGCACCGGGCGCGTGACGACTTTCGCTGAGGTCAGAGCGTCGGCGGGGTGAACGTGCCGACCGCGGACTCCAACGCGGCGGCGACCCGGTACATCCGGTCGTCGGCCATCGTCGGCGCCATCACCTGAAGGCCGACGGGCAGCCCTTCGGACAGACCGCAGGGCACCGAGATGCCCGGCCCGCCGTACAGGTTGGTCGGGATCGTGTACAGGTCGGCCAGGTACATCTGGTACGGGTCGGCGGTGCGCGCGCCGATCGGGAACGCAACCGACGGCGTGGTCGGCGAAATCAGCGCGTCGACCTGCTCGAACGCGGCGGTGAAGTCCCGCGTGATGAGCGTACGAACCTTCTGCGCCTGCCCGTAGTACGCGTCGTAGTAACCCGACGACAACGCGTACGTGCCGATCATGATGCGGCGCTTGACCTCGGGGCCGAAGCCGGCCTCCCGGGTCATCGACATGACCTCCTCCAGCGACCGGTTGCCGTCGTCGCCGACCCGCAGGCCGAACCGGACGCCGTCGAACCGGGCCAGGTTGGAGGAGCACTCGCTCGGTGCGATCAGGTAGTACGCCGGCAGCGCGTAGGCGAACGTCGGGCAGGACACCTCGACGATCTCCGCGCCCAGCTTCGCCAGGGCGTCCACCGACTCGCGGAACGCGGCCATCACACCTGGCTCGGCACCCTCGCCGACGAACTCGGAGACGATGCCGAGCCGTACGCCGGTCAGGTCGCCGGTCGCGCCGAGCTTCGCCGCCGCCACCACGTCCGGCACCGGCTGCGGGATCGACGTGGAGTCACGCGGGTCGTGCCCACCGATGACCTGGTGCAGCAGAGCCGCGTCGAGCACGGTACGGGCACACGGGCCGGGGGTGTCCAGCGACGACGAGAACGCCACGAGCCCGTAGCGGGACGTACCGCCGTAGGTGGGCTTCGCGCCGACCGTGCCGGTGACCGCGCCGGGCTGGCGGATCGAGCCACCGGTGTCCGAACCGATCGCCAGCGGCGCCTCGTACGCGGCAAGCGCGGCGGCACTGCCACCACCCGAGCCGCCCGGAATCCGGTCGAGGTCCCACGGGTTGTGCGTCGGGCCGTACGCCGAGTATTCGGTGGAGGAACCCATCGCGAACTCGTCCATGTTCGTCTTGCCGAGCATCACGGTGCCGGCGTCGCGCAGCCGCTGCACGATCGTCGCGTCGTACGGCGGACGCCAGCCTTCGAGGATCTTCGAGCCCACGGTGGTGGGTACGCCCCGGGTGGCGAGCACGTCCTTCACGGCGACCGGCACACCCGCGAGGGGGCCGAGTTCCTCACCGGCTGCCCGACGCTCGTCCACAGCACGGGCCGCGGCGAGCGCGCCCTCGGTGTCGACGTGCAGGAAGGCGTGCACCCGGTCGTCGACGGCGACGATCCGGTCCAGGTGCGCCTGCGTCACCTCGACGGCGGAGGTCTCGCCACCGGCCACGAGGGTGGCGATCTCCGTCGCGGTCATTCTGGTCAGGTCGCTCATGACGTCACTCCGCTTCGCTCCGTGACGCCACGAGGCACCACCGCGCTGCACTGCCGATTCGCTCGCTGCCGCTCGCTCATGACGTCACTCCGCTTCGCTCCGTGACGCCACGAGGCACCACCGCGCTGCACTGCCGATTCGCTCGCTGCCGCTCGCTCATGAGGCCACGTCCTCGCTCAGGATCCGCGGTACGCGGAACCGCTGGTCCTCGGCGTCGGGCGCGCCCGACAGCGCCTCCTGCGGCGTGAGGCACGGCGTGACGACGTCCTCGCGGAAGATGTTTGTCAGCGGCACCGAGTGCGAGGTCGGCGGGATGTCCGCGGCGGCGACCTCGCCGACCTGGGCGACCGCCTGGAGGATCACGTCGAGCTGGCCGGCGAACGTGTCCAGCTCCTCCTCGGTGACGGCGAGCCGCGACAGGCGCGCCAGGTGCGCGACCTCCTCGCGGGAGATGGCGGCCATCCGTGCCCCCTTCTGATGTCCTGCTGATCGGGCGGTGTGCCGGCCGCGCGGCGGGTGCAGCGTGACGCGCGGTGACCGGAGCGAGTCTATTGTTCCGCTCCCGCGCCGCGTCCCCCACTCCCCCTCCGCCAGCCGGCGTGCCGTGCCGGCAGGCGGTCAGCGGGTGTGGCGGCGTGCGGTCAGCGGGTGTGGCGGCGCTCGGCGTCCGGTTCGACCGGACCGCCGCTCGGGCGAACCGGCCGGTACCGGGCCAGCCAGTTGATCAACTCTTCGGCGGGCATCGGGCGGGCGTAGAACCAGCCCTGCGCGGCGTCGCAGCCCGCCGCGTGCAGCATCCGCCAGGTCCGTTCGTCCTCCACGCCTTCGGCGACGACCCGCAGCCCCAGCGCGCCGGCCAGTTCGATCATCGACCGGACGATCGCCGCGTCGTCGGGGTCGTCGGCCATGCCGAGCACGAACGACCTGTCCACCTTCACCTCCGACAGCGGGAGCCGGCGCAGGTGTTGCAGCGACGAGTACCCAGTGCCGAAGTCGTCCAACGCGATTGCCACCCCGATCCGGTGCAGCCGGGAGATCGTGGCCAGCACCCGACGCGGATCGGCCATCAGGGCACCCTCGGTGATCTCCAGTTGCAGCCGCTCGGCCGGCACCCCGTACCGGGCCAGCCGGTCGGCGATCTGGTCGGCGATCTCACCGGTGTGCAGGTCGCGCACGCTGACGTTCAGCGCCGCGCGCAGCCCGATGCCGGCCGCCGACCACTTGGCGAGTTGCTCCACCACGTCGTCGACCACCCGCCGGGTGAGCAGCCGCATCACCGCGCTCTGCTCGGCGACCCGGATCAGCTCCTCCGGGTCGACCATCCCCCGGCGCGGATGCCGCCAGCGCAGCAGGGCCTCGACGCCCACCACCTCGCCTGTCGCGATGGCGATCTGCGGCTGGTAGTACATCGTGATCTCACCGGCGTCGTCGGCCTGCTCGCCGTCGTGCGCCCACCCACTCGACCCGAACGACTGGTCGGTCGAGCCCGGCCCGCTGTCGCGCCACGCACTGTCGACGCGCGGCGCCGGCCCCGCGCCGGCGTTCGGCGAACGTCGCCCCTGCACGCCAGCACGTCGGTCCCGGGACGGACCGGGCCGGGCGCCGTTGACAGTGGCGCGGGCGTTCCGGCCCCGGATCGGGTCGGCGCTTGTGGCGATCTGCTTGATCAGCTCGTCGGCGTGCGCCAATTCGGCGCCCGCCGCGCGCCGACGGCGACCCCACCAGCGCCCGCCTGTCGAGGGCGCCTCCGCGATCACCGGCGCGGTGGCCGGGTGCGGCGCGGCCTCCGCACCGGTGGGCAGCGCCGCGCCGTCACCGCCGCGCACCTCGGCCGGAGCGACAGGGGGTACGCCGGCAGTCCGCTCGGAACCCACCGACTCGACTCCGCCGGAGTCCCCGTCGCCCTGCCCCGCCGACGTGCCGTGCCCCGGAGGCACGCCCTGCTCTGGCGACGTGGCCCGACTCGCGTTGTCGAGCGGGTCGCGTTGCTCCGGTGGTGCGGCGTCGAGCGGCTCGCCCGCCGACGGGCCGGATTCGAGCACCCGGCGCAGGTCGGCGAGCAGGCCGAGACGTTCGGCCGAGTTGTGGTCGGACTCCGGGGCGTAGACGGCCACAGTGTCGTTGCGATGCTTGGCGTCGTACATCGCGACGTCGGCGTGCCGCATGAGAGTGGCGAAGTCCTCGCCGTGCTCGGGGAAGAGGGCGATCCCGATCGAACCGCCGACGTCCAACGGCAGCCCGTCCAGCGGCACCGGCTCGGCCAGGGCACGGACCACCCGGTCGGCCAGGTCACGTGCCTGACCGACGTCGGTGAGCCCGGTCATCACGATGGCGAACTCGTCACCGCCCAGACGGGCGATCATCTGCGGACGGGGGTCCACGTCGGTGAGCCGGGCGCTGACCTCGACCAGCAACCTGTCACCCACCGCGTGCCCGAGCGCGTCGTTGACGTTCTTGAAACGGTCCAGGTCGATGAGCAGCAGCGCCAGGTGCCCGCCGGGTTCGCCGCGGGCGGTCCGCTCGGCGTGCAGGTGCACCTGCTCGGCCACCTCGGTCAACAACGCCTTGCGGTTGGGCAGCCCGGTGAGCGGATCGGAGGCGGCGAGATGCTGCTGCTCGACGGTCAACCGGGCCATCCGGTACACGGCGAAGAGCGGCACCAGCACCAGCGGGATGAGCGCCGCGCTGAGGCGTGCCGCCGCGACAAGCACTGGAGCGAGCAGCAGCAGCGAACCTGTGGAGAGCAGTTCGAAACCGAGGCCCTGCCGGACGGTGGGCCACCACCGGTCGCCGAAGCGCAGCCGTACCGCACAGCTGACCAGCCCGTAATTGACAAGGAACCAGGCCACCATCGCCCCGCCCAGGGCGGCCACGTCGGGCCAGTGCAGGTGCCCGCCCCCGAAGATGGTGCCGGGGCCGAGCTGGATGATCCCGTACGCGGCGGCGAGGGCGCAGGCGTACTGGCCGACGTTGAACGCTGTCCGCCACGCGGCGTGGCGCATCCGCCAGCCCGACACCACCACGCCCAGCGCCTGCACCGCCACCGCCGGGCCGAGCCCCCAGCCGAGCAGGATCGCGAACGTGAAGCAGGTGGACGGGAAGACGGCGGACGACTGCCGCCGACCCGGCGGGACGAACGGGCGCGCGTCGCACAGCACGGCGAGCGCGGCCATCGTCCAGAACGCCACCGGCAGCTCGGACAGCTCGCCCGGAAGCGTCGCGAGTGGACCGGCGGCGGTCAGCGCCGCGACCGCCAGGATGCCGACGACAAAGGCGGTGAACGGCGCCACCCGCCCAGGCGGGAGGGAGTTGCGCGGGTCGGCAACCTCCATCACACCTCCCGACCGACGGTCGACGTGCCGGTGAGCACGTCGTCACCCAATGAAACGCCCTCAGCCCCACGTTCCCCGGTATGACAGTCACGAATCGGTCGTAGTCGTAATTAAGTTGGTATGCGCGGCGAGCCGTTCGCGTCCGCTCGCGGCGAGGTCAGTCCTGCACCTGGGCAACCTCTCGCGCGGCGTCCGGGCCCGCGTCCAGCAGGACCCGAAACCCGTCCTCGTCGAGCACCGGCACCTTGAGACTGGCCGCCTTGTCGGCTTTGGACCCCGGGTTGTCCCCCACGACGACGAAACTCGTCTTCTTGGAGACCGACCCGCTGACCTTGCCGCCTCGACTCTGCACCGCCTCGGAGGCCTGATCGCGCGAGAAACCGGCGAGCGTGCCGGTCACCACGACCGTCAAGCCCTCCAGCGGGCGCGGCCCCTCGTCGACTGCCTCCTCGGCCATCCGTACGCCCGCCTCGGCCCACTTGCGGACCACCTCGCGGTGCCAGTCCACGGCGAACCACTCCCGGATGCTCGCCGCGATTGTCGGCCCGACCCCGTCGACCGACGACAGTTCCTCCTCGGTGGCCGCGTCGATGGCCTCCATCGAGCGGAAGTGCCGTGCCAACGCCTGGGCCGCGGTGGGGCCGACGTGCCGGATGGAGAGCGCCACCAGCACCCGCCACAGGTCACGTTCCCTGGCGACGGCCAGATTGTCGAGCAGCTTGACCGCGTTGGAACCGAGGCTGCCGTCCTTGTTGACGAAGAACGGGGACCGGGACAGCTGTTCGGGGTCGAGCTGGAAGAGGTCACCCTCGTCGGCGATGATCTGCGCGTCCAGCAGAGCCGCCGCACCCTTGTAACCGAGCACCTCGATGTCGAAACCGCCGCGGCCGGCGAGGTGGAACACCCGCTCACGCAGCTGGGCCGGGCAGCTGCGGGTGTTGGGGCAGCGGATGTCGATGTCGCCCTCCTTGGCCGGCGCCAGCGGAGTGCCGCAGGCCGGACAGGTGGTCGGCATGACGAACGGTCGGGCGTCGGCGGGCCGCAGGTCGACCACCGGGCCGAGCACCTCGGGAATCACGTCGCCGGCCTTGCGCAGCACCACAGTGTCGCCGATCAGCACACCCTTGCGCTCCACCTCGCGGGCGTTGTGCAGGGTGGCGAGCGCGACCGTGGAACCAGCCACCCGCACCGGCTCGAGCACGGCGAACGGGGTGACCCGGCCGGTGCGCCCCACGTTGACGTCGATGTCGAGCAGCTTGGTGGTGACCTCCTCCGGCGGGTATTTGAAGGCGATGGCCCAGCGGGGCGCGCGACTTGTCGAACCGAGCCGCCCCTGGATGGAGACAGGGTCGATCTTGACCACCACGCCGTCGATCTCGTGCTCGACGTCGTGGCGGTGCTCCGCGTAGTAGGCGATGTATTCCGCCACCCCGGCCAGATCCGGCACGACGCGCCACCGGTCGCTGGTGGGCAGCCCCCACGCCTTGAGCGCCGCGTACGACTCGGACTGGGCAGTGGGCTGGAAGCCCCGGCGTGCGCCGATGCCGTGGACCACCAGGCGCAGCGGACGGGACGCCGTGACGCGCGGGTCCTTCTGCCGCAGGCTGCCGGCGGCGGCGTTCCGCGGGTTGGCGAACGGCGCCCGGCCCTGCTCGACCAGGCCGGCGTTGAGGTCGGCGAACGCGGCGACCGGGAAGTAGATCTCGCCGCGCACCTCCAGCAGCTCGGGAATGACCGGGAACTCGTCGGACGGCGTGAGCTGGCTGGGCACGTCCCGGATGCTGCGCACGTTGGCGGTGACGTCCTCGCCGGTGCGCCCGTCCCCCCGGGTGGCCGCCCGGACCAGCCGGCCCGCCTCGTAGGTGAGGTTGATGGCAAGCCCGTCGACCTTCAGCTCGCACAGGTAGGGCACCGGCCCGCCGGCGTCCCGCTCGACCCGCTCGGCCCAGGCGGCCAACTCCTCGTCGGCGAAGGCGTTGTCGAGCGAGAGCATCCGCTCGGCGTGGGCGACCGGGGTGAAGTCGGTGGAGAACGTGCCGCCCACCCGCTGCGTCGGCGAGTCGGGCGTACGCAGCGCCGGGAACTCCTCCTCCAGCGCCTCCAGCTCACGCAACTGCTTGTCGAACTCGGCGTCGGCGATCGTCGGCGCGTCCAGCACGTAGTAGCGGTACTGGTGTTCGGTCAGCTCGCGACTGAGGGTGGCGTGCCGCTCCCGCGCCTGCGGCGTGGGCTCGCCGCCGGCCGCCGCCTCCTGCGCCGGGCTCACCTGCTGGCCGATCTGCTCCTCGGACACTCCCCCACCTTCGGACACGCCGCCACCTTCGGACACCCTGCAACCTTCGGACACCCTGCGACCTTCGGACACCCTGCGACCTCCCTGGTCACGCTACTAAGGCACGGTATCGGTCCGGTCGGACAATCCGTCGACCACGCCCGCCGCCACCAGCGGGTGGTTGGCGGGCGCGGTGGTGGTCGGCGTGCGAGGATCGCCGGACGACGCGGCCGGAGTGCCGCGCTGACGCGGAGGTGGCGATGCCCGAGGCACTGCTCTGGGCGCTGGCGATCCTGCTGGCGGTGGCGGCCGGCTGGGCGTGGAACAGCTGGCGACACCGCGTGGCCAACCGACGCCCGGGCACCCGGCCGGGTAAGGGCAGCACGGCACGTACCGGCCGTCGGCCCGCGCCGCCCCGGCCGCGCGGCGGCGACCGGCCGGCCACCAAGCCCCGGCCACGCGCCGCCGACCGCCAGGTGGGCACGCCGGCGCCGGGTGAGATCTGGTGGGCCGATGTGCCGTACGCCGACGGCACCGGATCTAAGGTCCGGCCGTGTCTGGTGCTGCGGGCCGACTCCCGGGGCGCCGACGTCCTGAAGATCACCAGTCAGGACAAGAGCGACCGCGACGACCACGTACGGATCCCCACCCGCGACTGGGATCCCGGTGCCGAGCACGACAGCTACCTGAGCCTCGCCGAGCCGACGAGGGTCGACTTGGCCGCCTTCGCCGACCGCGCGGGCACCTGCGACGCCGGCCTGTGGCGCAAGGTCCGCAGCCTGCGTCACCTACCTACCAGCTGACCGCCCGGCGGCGGCCCGGCCATCATCGACTCGGGTTCCTGGAAATCGGGGTGTTCCGGAATCTCGGACACCCCGATTTCCTGGAACCCGAGTCGATCAAGCCAGACGCCGACGCAGCGCCGATGACGGCGGGCCCGCGCAGGGAGAGGTCTACCACGGCGGGCCCGCGCAGGGAGAGCTCTGCCACGGCGGGCCCGCGCAGGGAGAGCTCTGCCGCGGCGGGCGGCGCGGCGGAATCGGCCGCAGCTGTTCAGTCCCAGGTCGCGCCGAGCGTGACGAGCTGGTCGGCGTACTCGATCCGGTCGGCCCATCCCGACGGCCAGGCGCTCATCCCGGCGGCCGCACCCACGAAGGCCCCGGCCAGGGCTGCGATCGAGTCGGAGTCGCCTGCGGTGGTGGCACCGCGGGCCAGTGCCGCCACCGGGTCGTCGGCGTGACGTACGGCGCAGAGCAGCGCGGTGGCCAGCGCCTCCTCGGCCACCCAGCCCTCCCCGGTGGCCCGACAGGGGTCACCGCCGTCGTCGGGCTCGCCCAGGGCGGTCGTGAGTCGGCCCAGCACCGCCAGGCACTCGTCCCAGCCCTGGGCGATGAACTCCTGCGGCGTGCTGGCTCCCGCGCGTTGCCAGAGGTCGCCAAGCCACTGCTCCCGGTACACCTGGCGTTGCGACAGTGCCCGCTCGGTGAGCAGCGCGGGAAGCTCAGCCAGCGCGGCGCCCTCGCGCAGCGCGAAGACCGCGTACGCGGTGAGCTCGCTGGCCGCCAGCCCGGTCGGGTGGCCGTGGGTCAACCCGGCCTGCAACTGAGCCAGCCCGGCGAGCGTGGCCAGGTCCACATCGAGCAACCCGACGGGGGTGACCCGCATGTTGGCCCCGCACCCCTTCGAGCCGACGACTGTCGCCTCCTGCCAACGCAGCCCGCGACCCAACTCGGCGCAGGCTCGTAGGCAGGTCATCCCCGGGGCACGGTTGTTGTCGGGGCTGACCGCCCAGGCCACGAAACGCTCCCGCAGCAGCGGCTCCACCGCCTCCGGCCGGTACGACGGCGCGTCGTGCAGCGCCCAACCCACAGCCAGGGCCATCTGCGTGTCGTCGGTGACAAGGGCCGGGTCACCGGTCAGTTCACGGGGACCACCAGGCCCGTAGCGGCTCTCGATCTCGGCGACGGTCAGGAACTCCGTCGGTTTGCCGAGCGCATCGCCGTAGGCGAGGCCGAAGAGCGAACCGGAGGCGCGCAGCGCGGAGGCAGAGGTCACGGCGGCCATGATGCCCGGCCGCCGCAACCCCCGGCCGGTCAGTCCCAGCAGAGGCAGAACGGATGGCCGACCGGGTCCGCGTAGACGCGGAAGCCCTCACCCTCGCCCGGCAGCCGGCGGGCACCGAGCGCGAGTGCCGCCTTCTCGGCAGCTTCGATGTCGTCGACCGTCACATCCAGGTGGAACTGCTGCGGACGCTCCGGATCCGGCCAGTCCGGTGCCCGCAGATCGGCTGCCTGCTGGAACGCCAGCCGGGGCTGATGACCGGGCGGGCCGCCCAGCACCACCCACTCGTTGTCCTCAGAGTCGCTCTCGACCAGGTCTATGCCGAGCAGTTCGGCATAGAACGCGGCAAGTGCCCGCGGGTCCGGGCAGTCGATCACCACTGAACGTAGCTGTCCAATCATGGCGGTCATCATGCCCACCGGGTACGACAGAAAACGTCACTCCTCGATGAGTCGCCGGCCCGCGTCCCGGCAGGCGGTGAGCACGGCCCGGGCGTACTCCCCGCTGGCCCCGGCGAGTCCGCAGGCAGGGGTGACGACTACCTGCTCGGCGAGCTGCCGTCGGGGGAAGCCGAGGCGGTCCCACAGCCGACGTACCCGATCGGCCACCTGTGCGGACGTCGGTGCCGAGCCGGCCGGCGGCGGCAGCGTGGGCGCGGCCCCGGCCAGCAGTCCCAGGCCGGCGTCGATCGCCTCGCCGAGCGGGTCCAGTTCGGTGATCAGGCTCAGGTCGAGGGCGACCGCGACGGCCCCGGTGGAGCGGATCAGCTCCAGCGGCACCTCCGGGGCGCAGCAGTGCACCACCGTCGGTACGCCGACCGCGTCGATGATCGTGCGCAGCAGGGCGGCCGCGTCCGCCGAATCCACAGCCCGGTACGCGCCCAGCCCGCTCTCCGTCGGCACCCGCCCGGCCAGCACCGTCGGCAGCGACGGCTCGTCGAGTTGCAGGAGCACCGACGCCCGGGGCAGCCGTCGGGCCACCGCCGCGACGTGATCGCGCAACCCTTCGGCGAGGGAGCCGGTGAGGTCGCGCACGGCACCCGGGTCGCGCAGCAGCCGGCCGCCGATCGGTAGTTCCAGAGCTGCGGCCAGGGTGAGCGGGCCGCCGGCCTGCACCTTGACCAGCCCGGCGTACGCCTCGGCCTGCTCGCCCAACTGGTCCAGGTCCCGTTCCATCAGGTCCCGGGCACGGCGCAGGTCGCGGCCCGGACGCGGGGCGACCCGCCAACGCCCCGCGTACAGCTCGACGGGCAGCTCCGCGAGCAGCCCTCCGGTGCGGCCGATCAGCTCGGCGCCGGGGCCGCGCGCCGGCAGCTCGGGCAGGTGGGGCAGCGCGGGAAGCTCGCCGAGGACCACCCGCTGGGCCTCGGCGATGTCGGTGCCGGGCAGCGAACCGATACCGGTCGCCGCGCCGGCCGGCCAGGGCCACGCCTGATCTGTCACGGCCGAAGGCTATCCCGGTGGCCACGGCACGCGGGCGGCACCTCGGTAGTGGCCGCGCATCGGTCGGTCAGCGCCTCGGTCGGTCAGCCGGTGATGGTGGCGGAGCCGAGGACCACGTCGCCGGCCGGATCCGGCCGGTACGCCACCACGGCCTGCCCGGCCGCCACCCCGCGCGCCGGCCGGCGCAGCTCGACGCGGAGCGTGCCACCGTCGAGGTCGACGGTTGCAGGCACCACGTCACCGTGTGCACGCAACTGCACCTCGCACTCGACCGGCGCGGTCGGACGGGGGCCGCCGGTCCACACCGGGCGGGCGGCCCGTATCTGGGTCACCTCAAGCGCCTCGGCAGGACCGACAGTCACCGTGTTGGTCTTCGGCGTGATCGAGAGCACGTAGCGTGGCCGGCCGTCCGGCGCCGGCCGGTCCAGGTGCAACCCACGTCGCTGACCCACCGTGTACGCGTAGGCGCCGGTGTGGCTGCCGACGACCGCGCCGGTGCTGGCGTCCACCACGTCGCCGGGTGCCTCGCCGAGCCGGCCCGCGAGAAAACCACGAGTGTCACCGTCGGCGATGAAGCAGATGTCGTGCGAGTCCGGCTTGTCGGCGACCGCCAGGCCACGCTCGGCGGCCTCCGCGCGGACCTGCGCCTTCGTCGAGTCACCGAGCGGGAACATCGACCGGTCCAGCTGCTCGCGGGTCAGCACCGCCAGCACGTACGACTGGTCCTTTGCCACGTCGACGCTCCGCCGCAGCAGCCCGTCCGGGCCGAGTCGGGCGTGGTGGCCGGTGACGACGGCGTCGAAGCCCAGTGCCACCGCCCGGTCCAGCACCGCGGCAAACTTGATCTTCTCGTTGCAGCGCAGGCAGGGGTTCGGCGTACGGCCAGCGGCGTACTCGGCCACGAAATCGTCCACCACGTCTTCGTGGAACCTGTCGGCCATGTCCCAGACGTAGAACGGAATGCCGATCACGTCGGCGGCCCGCCGGGCGTCCCGGGAGTCCTCCAGGGTGCAGCAACCGCGCGCCCCGGTCCGGTAGGTCTGTGGGTTGCGGGCCAGCGCCAGGTGTACGCCTGTCACGTCGTGCCCGGCCGCTGCCGCCCGCGCCGCCGCAACGGCCGAGTCGACCCCGCCCGACATAGCTGCCAACACCCTCATCGCAACCCCCTCCCAATCCCCCACGACAACCCTATCCACCACCCCAACCCAACCCCCACCCCCGCCCCCGCCCCGTTCCGCCCCCGCTCCCGCTCCCGCTCCCGCTCCCGCTCCCGCTCCCGCTCCCGCTTCCGCTTCCGCTCCGCCAAGCCCTCACGGCCCCTCGCCCTGTTCCCGGACCCAGGAACCGCATCACACCGACCCAGGCCCCGTGCCCACCCACCCCTCTGTCGATCATGGAGTTGTGGTGCCCAAAAGGAGCCGAAAAGTGACTTAGATCCCCCACCACAACTCCATGATCGACCTGCGCCCACCGCGCGGCACACCCTCGCTCTCGCTCTCGCTCTCGCTCTCGCTCTCGCTCTCGCCCGCGCGATCTTGCACTTCCTGCCCGGATAAAGAGGCCACAAAGGACAAATCCGCGACCGAAAGTGCAAGATCGCGCGGGAGGGGGAGGCACGGCGCGGGAGGACACGGCGCGGCGCGGCGCGCGCGGGGTTAGCGGGGGGTGCGGGGGGAGGCTGCTCGGCGTGCTCGATCGACTGCTGCGGGGAGGGCTGCGATCAGGGCGTCCACCTCGGCCTGGGTGCTTGTGTGACCGAGTGTGAAGCGCAGCGAGGAGCGGGCACGGTCGTCGTCGGCGCCCATCGCCAGGAGCACGTGCGAGGGCTGGGCCACCCCGGCCGAGCAGGCCGAACCTGTCGAGCAGGCGATTCCCTGGGCGTCGAGCAGGAGCAGCAGGGCGTCGCCTTCACAGCCCGGGAACGAGAAGTGCGCGTTGCCGGGCAACCGGTCTGTCGGGTCGCCGTTGTAGATCACCTCGGGCACCGCCCGGCGGACCCGTTCGATCAGGTTGTCGCGGAGCGCGGCGACGCGGGCGGCGTACTCCTGTTGGCCCTTCACCGCCGTTTCGACGGCGACCGCGAAGGCGACGATGCCGGCGGTGTCCAGTGTGCCGGACCGGACGTCGCGTTCCTGCCCGCCGCCGTGCAGCAGCGGGGTGGCCGCCACGTCCCGGGCGAGCAGCAGTGCGCCAACCCCGGTCGGCCCGCCCAGCTTGTGCCCGGTCACGGTAAGTGCGGCGGCCCCGCTGGCGGCGAAGTCGACGGGCACCTGGCCGACTGCCTGGATGGCGTCGGTGTGGAACGGTACGCCGTGTTCGGCGGCGACGGCGGCCAGCTCGGCGACCGGCTGCACGGTGCCGACCTCGTTGTTTGCCCACATGGCCGTGACCAGAGCCACCCGATCGGCGTACGTGGTCAACTCGGCTCGGAGGTCCTCCGGGTCGAGCCGGCCGGCGGAGTCCACCGGTAGCCACCCGACCTCTGCGCCTTCATGCTCGGCGAGCCAGTCGACCGAGTCCAGCACGGCGTGATGTTCGACGGCGCTGGACACGACCCGCAGGCGGTCGGGACGGGCACCGCGGCGGGCCCAGAAGATGCCCTTCACGGCGAGGTTGTCGCTTTCGGTGCCGCCACCCGTGAAGATCACTTCGGATGGTCTGGCGCCCAGCACCGCGGCCACCCGCTCGCGTGACTCCTCGACGCGGCGACGGGCATGCCGACCGGCCGCGTGCAGTGACGACGCGTTGCCGACCTCGCGGGCGGTAGCGACGTACGCCTCCAGTGCCTCGTCGAGCATCGGAGTGGTCGCCGCGTGATCCAGGTAAGCCATCACCGTCAGCCTACGGCCGACAAGGTGGCAGCCGGATGCCGGAGGGGACTCGGAACGACGGCCAGCACCGCGAGCAGCACGGCCAGCCCTGCAAGCAGCACCTGCCACCGCCGAAGAACGCCCCTCACCGCCAGCCCTGGAAACAGCGGTGCCGGGGCGGGAGGATGCTCCCGCCCCGGCACCTCGCCTGTCGTACCGATCAGGCCGGCACCGCCGTGACGACGATGTTGTCGCGGTATTTCCGGGCCTTGGCGTCGAACGGCCCACCGCAGGTGATGAGGGTCAGTCGTGCTTCGCCGTCGCGGGCGAAGTACCGGTCCAGCGGGATTTTGGTCTTGTCGTACTCCTCCCGGGCGACGACCCGGTACTTCCGTTCCTTGCCGTCGCGGCCGGTCGCGGTGAGGGTGTCGCCCTGGTCCAGCTCACGCAGCCGGAAGAACGCCCCCTTGCCCTGTTTGGCGCTGTCCACGTGACCGGCGATGACCACCGAGCCGGCGTCCGCCTCGAGGCCGGGACCGTAGCGGTACCAACCGATCTGGTCGACGCTTGGCGGTACCTCGAACTCGTTGGTTCGTTCGTTGATGCCGACCGCGTTGACAGTGGCGGTGACGTCGATCTCGGGGATCACCAGCCGCACCGGCGGGATGACCTTCGCGCCGGACGGCAGGTCACCGGTGGCCACTGGGACGTCCCCGCTGACCGGCGGGGTAGCGGTGGCGGTGGCCAGCGCGTTCGCCTCTTCCTCGCCGACGTTCTCGGCCGGCTGGGAGCCGCAGGCCACCAGGGTGGCGATGGTGAGCGCGGCAACGCCGACGGCCATGGCCGCCAGCGCGCCGCGGTTGCGCACCGTCACTGGCGACCGGTCCGCGCGGTGGCGACCCGCACCCCGCCGCCGAGCAGCAGCAGGACACCGGCGCCGGTGAGCACGTACCACCAGGTGTTCACGCCCGTACCGGCCTGGCCACCGTCACCGCTCGGCACGCCACCCGGGGCGGAGTGCAGGCCGGTGATGGTCTGAGCCACCACGTCGAGGTTCTTGCCCTCGGCGGAGCCGATCGCGTACACGATCGTCGCGGTGCCCTCCTTGAGGTTGAGGTCCGCCGGGCCGATGGCCACGGTGTCGGTGCCGGCCAGCACGACGTCCGCCTTCACGGTGCCGGCGTCGACGTCGGCCTTCGCCTCGTTCGGGTTGGTGAGGCCCTCGAAGACCGGGGTGCCGCCGGCGCGGACGTCCACCTCCGGGGCGGCGGCGGTGTGCCGCACGATGAGGCGGGCCTTGCCGGCGCCGACCTTCGAGACGTCGTTCACGAACGGGGTGATCTTCGGCGTACCGGCGGCGTCCAGGTGCGCGGCGATGCTGATGTTCGCTCCGCCCGGCACCGCGGCGTCGTCGACCTTGAGGATCGCCTTGTCGAGCGCCTCACCCGGCTTGGTGAGGGCGATGTCGTAGTCGCCTTCCTCCAGGTTCAGCGGGCCGGCCACGTCGCCGGGCTTGAAGTTGTCGAGCGTCTTCTTGCCGTTGACGTAGACGTCGACAGGGGTGTCCGGGATGCCGTGCACGACGGAGACCTTCGACGTGGCGGCGAACGCGGGGGTGGCGGTGAACGCGCCGACACCGGCGAAAGCCAGCGCGGCGACCGCGCCGCCCGCGGCGACCCGACGGATGTACGAGAGCTGCATGTGTCTGCCTCCTGGTGATAACTGCTGATTCGTCAGGCCTGGCTTGCAGAACGGGTTACGCCGGCTGCGCGACGGCTGGATGCGCTCTGGACGCGATTTCTTTTTCGGCGGCTTTCGCATCCGGATCGGGCCCGCGGAGCGAAGAGCAGGTGACATGACATCGACCGGGGAAGTGGGGCGAAGGCTGTGGCAGCTACAGTCGGGTATGCCCCATCGAAGGCGAGCTGCCCGATGACGGCGCCACCACAGAATCCGGACCCTCCGGTGGACGACGTAGCCCTCCGGTTCCGCGCAGGTGACGAGGTGGCGCTCCGCGAGGCGTACGACCGCTATGGCCGTGCCGTGCTTCACCTGGCCACGTCCATGCTGGCCAACCGCGCCGACGCCGAGGACGTGACCCAGGCGACGTTCGTCGCCGCCTGGCTGGGAAGGGACACCTTCGACCCGGCCAAGGGTTCGTTGATCGGCTGGCTGCTCGGCATCGGCCGACGCAAGGTGATCGACCGGATGCGGGCGTCGGCCCGCGAGACCCGGGTGGTGGAGACGGTCCGGCAGCTGCCCGAGCCGGCGCAGACCGGCCCCGACCCGGATCGGGTGGTGGACCGGCTGGTGATCGCCGACGAGTTGGCCCGACTGCCCGACGACCAGCGACGCATGCTGGAGTTGGCCTTCTACGACGACCTGACACATCAGCAGATAGCGACGGTGACAGGGGTGCCGTTGGGCACCGTGAAGAGTCACATTCGACGCGGTATGGCGAGCTTGAAACGCAGATGGGAGGTGGACGGTGCAGCACCTGGACCACGACCGGCTGGTCTTTCTGGCGCTCGGTGAGAGCGAGGCGGCCAACGGGGAGAGCACCCACCTCGACACCTGTGAGCACTGCCGGGCGGAGCTGACTGCCCTTCAGCAGGTGGCCGGGCTCGGTGCGGAGACGCAGGGCCTGGCTGACCTGCCGGACCCGCCCGAGCACATCTGGCAGGGCATCGCCGCCGAGATCAGCGCGGCGCAGGCACTGCCGTCGCTTACCGGGACCCCCCGCCAGCAGAGCGTCGACCAGACACTCGGCGACACGATCGCGCAGCGGCAGATCAGCAGCCCGACACCCGAGCGGCAGATCAACGAGCCGACCGAGCGGCAGATCAACGAGCCGACCACCGAGCGGTCGATCAGCCCGACGGCCGAGCGGCCGATCAGCGGTAGGGCGACGGGCTTCGAGGGGCCGAGTGCCGGCAGTCACCGATCGAACGGCAGGTCACGGGCCCGCCGACGCGGCTGGTCGCGCTGGGCGGCCACTGCGGTGACCGCGGCCGCAGCCGCGGCGGTCGGGGTGGTGGGCACGGTGTCCGTGCTACGGCCAGAGGATCCGCCGCCTGCTCCGACGCCGGCAGTGGTGGCCCGGGCGCCGCTGGCGGCGTACGGGTCGACGCCTCCAACGGCCACCGGTGACGCCCGTGTTCTCGACGGCGGCCAACTACATCTGCATGTGGCGAATCTCCCGAGCGTGCCGGGGTACTACGAGGTCTGGCTCATCAACCCGACGACGATGCAGATGTTCTCGGTCGGCACGCTGGGTGGAGGTTCGGACGCGCTGCTCCCGCTGCCGCCCAACGTCGACCTGAGTGCCTACTCGGTGGTGGACGTCTCCGCCGAGCAGTACGACAACAAGCCCGCCCACTCCGGCGACAGCCTGCTGAGGGGCACCTTGACGGGCTGATCGGCGGGCCGGCTCAGCTCCCCGGCCCGCCGATCAGCTCCCTGAACGACGAAAAGTGGCCGCCCCCGCGAGGGGACGGCCACTTTCGTTTCGCCGGGTGTCACTTGCGCTTGCGGATCTCCTCGGCAGCCTGCGGGACGATCTTGAACAGGTCGCCCACCACGCCGAAGTCGGCCAACTCGAAGATCGGCGCCTCGCCGTCCTTGTTGACCGCGACGATGGTCTTGGAGGTCTGCATGCCGGCCCGGTGCTGGATGGCACCGGAGATGCCGAGCGCGACGTAGAGCTGCGGGGAGACCGTCTTGCCGGTCTGGCCCACCTGGAACTGGTGCGGGTAGAAGCCGGAGTCGACGGCCGCGCGGGACGCGCCCACGGCACCGCCGAGCAGGTCGGCCAGCTCCTCGACCAGCTTGAAGTTGTCGGCGTTGCCGACACCGCGGCCACCGGAGACGACCACACCGGCCTCGGTCAGCTCGGGGCGGGAGCCCTTCTGCTCGGCGACCCGCTCGACGACCTTTGCCAGCTTGTCGGTGTCGGTGACCGACACGGTGAGCTGCTCAATCGCCGGGGTGGCAGCCGCCGGGCTCGGGGTGACCGAGTTGGGCCGGACGGTGACCAGGGGCAGGCCCTTGGTGACCTTGGACTTGACGATCGCGGAGCCGGCGAAGGCGACCTGGGTGGCGGTGCCGTCGGCGGCCAGGCCGACCACGTCGGTAAGGATGCCGTTGTCGAGCTTGACGGCGAGCCGGGCGGCGATCTCCTTGCCCTCCTGGGCCGACGCGAGCAGCACGGCGGCCGGCTGCACACGCTTGACCAGTTCGGCCAGCACTGTGGCCTTGGGGGCCACCAGGTAGCCGTCGATCTCGTCACCCTCGGCGGCGTAGATCTTCTCCGCGCCGTACTCGCCCAGCTTGGCGCTCAGCGCCTCCGCTGCGCCAGCGCCACCGAGCACGACCGCGCTCGGGGTGCCCAGCTCACGGGCGATGGTGAGCATCTCCAGGGTGACCTTCTTGACGCCGAATTCCTTCGTGGCTTCGACGACGACGAGAACCTCAGACATGTCCAGACCCGCTCTCACACGAACTTTTCGGTGGCGAGGAACTCGACCAGCTTGACGCCGCCCTCGCCCTCATCGGTGATCTTGGCACCGCCGGAGCGCGGCGGACGCTTGCTGTGCTCGACGACGGCGCTGGTGGCACCGTCGAAGCCCACCTCGCTGGACGCGACGCCGAGGTCGGCCAGCGAGAGCGTCTGCACCGGCTTCTTCTTGGCGGCCATGATGCCCTTGAACGACGGGTAGCGCGGCTCGTTGATGGTGTCCCAGACGGAGACCACGGCCGGCGTGGAGGCGGTGACGACCTCGTAGCCCTCCTCGGTCTGCCGCTCGACGGTCAGGGTGGAGCCGTCGACGGTGAGCTTGCGGGCGCCGGTGAGCGCCGCGACGCCGAGCCGCTCGGCGATCATGTGCGGCATGACCTGGACGCGGCCGTCGGTGGACTCGGCGCCGCAGATCACCAGGTCGGCGTTCAGCTGACCGAGGGCGGTGGCGAGCACCTTCGAGGTGGCCACCGCGCAGGAACCGTGCAGGGCGTCATCCACCACGTGCACGGCCTTGTCCGGGCCCATGGACAGCGCCTTGCGGATGGACTCGGTCGCCCGGTCCGGACCCATGGTCAGGATCGTGACTTCGCCACCGTGCGCTTCCTTGATCTTCAGCGCCTCCTCGATGGCGTACTCGTCCATCTCGTTGATCACGTTGTTCGCCGAACCGCGGTCGACGGTGTTGTCGTCACTGCGCAGGTTGCGGTCCGCGCCCGAATCAGGCACCTGCTTGACGAGTACGACGATATTCATCGCGCTTCGACGACCCTCCTGTGTGGTGGTGCGATTTGGCTCGCCCGGTCTGGGCCGCAGCCTCGCGCGTCGGCTGACGCCAGGTCAACCTCGGGCTGCTGTGCAGTTGCCCACGACGCAATGTTACCTGTCAGTAGGTTGCGACCGCCGGGCACTCAGGGTGACACAGCTCACCCACGGCCGCGCCTCAGGCCGGTTCGGCCAACGCACCCCGGATCTGGTCGATGACAGCGGACTCCGCCCGAGTCACCCCGCCGTGCGCACGGGCCACCCGGTCCGCCGCTGTCAACACCACCGACCGGTACGCCTCGACGTCCGTCGGCGACTTCTCCCGCAGGATCCGCACCGCCCGACCCAGCGCGGGCAGCACCACCGACTCGATCTCCAGTTGGGAGGTGCGGGGAAGTTGGGGCAGCGGGCCGGTGGTCAACGCGTCCTTGACCAGACCGCTGGCGTCGGCAAGCGCGCCGGACGCGGCGAAGCTCTCCCGGAACAGCGCCACCACCCCCGGGTCGGCGTTGGAGACCAGGACGACGGCGCCGAAGACGCCCGTCTTGAGGGTCAGCCGCTCCTCGACCGTCAACCGCTGCTCCATGATCACGGAGTGTAGACGTACGGGGTGGTGGTCGTGACTGGGACCAGACCGAGCCGCTGGAGAATCGGCCGGCTGTCCTCGGAGGCGTCCACCTGCAGCAACGTCCGACCCCGCTGGTCGGCAAGCCGCGCCCGGTAGGTGACAAGCGCCCGGTAGATGCCCTTACGACGCCACTGCGGCAGCGTGGAGCCACCCCAGAGCGTGCCGAACCCGGTGTTCGCGGGGAAGCGCACCCAGCCGGCGCTCACCACCGTCCCGCCCGCCTCGGCCACCACCACGGTGATCGAGTGCGGGTCGGCGTCGATCTCCTTGCCCAGCCCCGTCACAAGGTGCGAGCGGTCCTCCTGCCACACCTCCTCCTCCATGGCGGCGATCCGTTCCAGGTCCTCTCGGGAGGTCACCTCACGCAGGCGTACCCCCTCGGGGGCGACAGGCAGCGCGGCGGCCAGCGGCGCGACCGGCCCGACCACTACGGTCTCCCGCTCCTGCGCGACGAACCCGGCGGCGCGCAGGCGGTCGGCAAGGTCGGCCGGCTCGTCGTGCTCGTTGAGCTTCCACTCCACCGACTGGCCGCGCTCCCGGAACAACTCCACCTGACGGGCGATCAACTCGTCGAGCGCCTCGCCGGTCAGGCCGCCGAGGTCGCGGTAGGTGAGGAACCCGCCGGCGTCGAGCCCGATGATCCGGACCAGCGGGCCGTCCCGCTCCACGGTCACGCCGGCCGGAATCGGGTCGGGGATCTCCGGGCGGAGTTGGTTGTCGTAGGCGGCACGCAGCGTCAGCACGTCGATATCGGTCACCGGCCCAGGCTAAGGCGGATGGGAAGCGGATAATCGACGGCGTGTGGCAGGCCATCAGACGTTGGTTCGACCCGGCGGATCTGCGTGCCGTCGGCGAGACACCGGACTACCGGTTCTCCCTGGCCAACGAGCGGACGTTCCTGGCCTGGTTGCGCACCAGCCTGGCGCTTGTCGGCGGCGGGCTGGCCGCGGCGCAGTTCCTGCCGCCGCTGGCCGTCGACCACCTACGGGAAGCCATCGCTGTCACGCTGCTGCTTCTCGGCGGCGCCGTCGCGGTCCGCGCTGTCGACCACTGGGCACGAACTGAGCGGGCCATCCGGCTCGGCGAGGAGCTACCCGCCTCCCGTTTCCCCGCCATCCTCGCCCTCGCCGTCGGCTCCGGCGCGGTGCTGCTGGTGATCGCTGTGCTCTCCCGGGCGGTCGGGGAGCAGTGAGCGGCGTACGCGACCCTGGGCTGCAACCGGAACGGACCCGCCTGGCCTGGCGGCGCACACTGCTGACGGTGACCGTGGTGACGGCTCTCGCCGTCCGGTTGGCGGCCGACGACGGCCCGGTCGGCGCGCTGCTCGCCGGTGTGGCGGTGCTGCTCTGGGGAGCCCTGCTCACGCTCTGCTGGCCCCGCAGCATCGGTACCGGCGCGGCGCGCACCGGCGGTCGCACACTGCCCCTGGTCGCGCTGGGCACTGTCGGATTCGCGCTGCTGGGAGTCGCCCTGACGGCTCGCGCACTGGGGTGATGCGACGCGGTGCGCCATCATAGGTGCATGGCCCGGCTGTTCATACTCCTATTCCTGGCGCAGGTTGTCCTCGCCGCCTGCGCGCTGATCAGTTGTCTCTCCGCCGAGGAGGACCAGATTCGCAACCTCCCCCGGATCGTCTGGGCGCTGATCATCTTGTTCTTCCCGCTGGTCGGGTCGATCGCCTGGTTCGTCGCCGGACGGCAGCGCACCCCCGGCGGCGCCACCGGCCTCGGCAAGATCTTGTCGGGCGGCAGCGGCACGGCCCAGCGCCGACCGTTGGCCCCCGACGACGACCCGGAGTTCCTCCGGTCCGTGCAGGACCGCGCCAAGAAGCAGGACGAGGAACTCTTCCGCCGCTGGGAAGAGGACCTGCGCCGCCGCGAGGACGATCTGCGCCGCCGCGACGGTGACCCGCCGCGCGAGGGCGAGCGACCCGAGGTTTGAGGCCGACCGCCGTCGCCCCGCTTGGGGCGACGGCGGCGGCTGCGACTCAGGCCAGGTTCGACGACCGGGGGTACGCGTCGGTCGGGTCGGTGAGCACGTTCACCAGGTACGGCACGCCTGCGTCGAACGCCCGCTGGAGCGCCGGCCCCAGGTCGGCTGCCTTGGCGACCGTCTCCCCCGCACCGCCGAGTGCGCTGACCACCGTGTCGTAGCGCAACTCCGGCTGGAGGTCGGCGGCCACGTCGTAGCCGTACATGGCTCGCATCGGGTGCTTCTCCAGCCCCCAGATGCCGTTGTTGCCGACCACGATCACCACAGGCAGCTTCTGGCGTACCAGCGACTCGACGTCCATCAGCGAGAAACCAGCCGCACCGTCGCCCATCAGCACGCAGATCTGCCGGTCCGGGTGGCTGACCCGGGCGCCCATCGCGTAGCCCATGCCGGTGCCCAGGCACCCGTACGGGCCCGGGTCCAGCCAGGTGCCGGGCTGCGCCGGCTCCAGGTAACGGCCGGCGTACGAGACGAAGTCGCCGCCGTCGCCGATGGTGATGGCGTCGCGGGCCAGTACCCGGCGCAGCTCGCCGTAGATCCGGGCCGGGCGGATCGGGTCGGTCTCGGCGGCCATCTCGGCGGCGTCGCGGGCCTTCGCCGCGTCCTCGGCGACGCGCAGGTCGGCGATCCAGTCGGAGTGGTCGGCGCGGTCACCGGCGTGGTCGGCGAGCGCGGAGAGGATCAGGCGCAGGTCACCGGCGGGGGTGGCGGCCGGCTGGACGTGCGTCGCCCGCTGGCTGGGCGCGTCGACGATGTGCACCACCTTGGCGTCGCCGAAGTCACCGAAGCTGAGCCGGAAGTCAAGCGGGGTGCCGACCACCACGACGACGTCGGCGCCGGAGAGCGCGGCGCGGCGGGCCTTGGCGAAGGCGAGGGGGTGCTCCGGCGGCAGCGAGCCGCGGCCCATCCCGTTGGTGAAGACCGGCACCTGCAACGCCTCGGCGGCCTCCCGCAGCGCGGCGACCGCGTCACCGGCGTACACGTCCGAACCGGCGATGATGACGGGCCGTTGCGCGCCGGCGATGAGCGTCGCGGCCCGCCCGACCTCGTCCGGGTCGGGCTCGACCGGGTCGACGCCTGTCGGCGCGGGTACGTCCGCCTCGGAGACCGAGAAGACCGTCTCCAGCGGGAAGTCCAGGAACGCCGGGCCGCGGTGCGGGGTGAGGGCGGCGGTGAGGGCCGTGTCGATCGCGCGCGGGATGTCGTCGGTGCTGAAGACCGTTTCGGCGTGCTTGGTGACCGGAGCGACAAGCGGGAGGTGGTCCATCTCCTGGAGGCTGCCCGAGCCCCAGCGGAACGCCGGTGCCCTGCCCCCGAGCACCAGCACCGGTGAGGCGTTGAAGAAGGCGCTTGTCATGCCCGAGATGCCGTTGGTGACGCCGGGGCCGGCGGTGAGCACGGCGAGGCCCGGACGGCGCTGGAGCTTGGCCACCGCCTCGGCGGCGAACACCGCTGACTGCTCGTGCCGTACGTCGTAGATCGGGAAGTCGCTCTTGTGCGCGGCGTCGTAGAGCGGGAAGACGTGCCCACCGGACAGCGTGAACATCTCCCGTACGCCGTGCGCGCGAAGTGCCGCCAGCGCCAACTCCCCGCCGTGACCCTCGATCCGCTCCGTCATTCGCCGCTTCCCTTCGTGCCTCATGACCGAGGGCCCACGCTACTGGCCGGTAGACAGAATGTGAACCGTTCTCGATTCACGGCTCGATCGACGATCCGCGCACCCCGCGAGGGTCAGCGACCCGTGAAGCCCGGCTTGCGCTTCTCGACGAACGCCGCCATGCCTTCGCGCCGGTCGTCGGTAGCGAACAGCGCCGCGAAGAGCTGACTCTCCCACGCCAGGCCCGAGTTCAGGTCCATGTCCAGGCCGCCGTCGACAGCCAGCTTCGCCGCCCGCAGCGCCTGAGCAGGCCCGTTGAGGTACGGCTTGACGAGCGTCACGGCAGCGTCGTACACCTCGGCAGCTGGGACGACCCGGTCGGCCAGGCCGATCCGCAGCGCCTCCTGCGCGTCCACCATGCGCCCGGACATGATCAGATCCTTGGCACGGGCCGGGCCGACAAGACGGGCCAGCCGCTGCGTACCGCCGGCACCGGGAATGATGCCGAGCTTGATCTCCGGCTGACCGAGCTTGGCGTCCTCGGCCACCACCCGCCAGTCGCAGGCCAGCGCCAGCTCGCAGCCGCCGCCGAGGGCGTACCCGGTGATCGCCGCGACCACCGGCTTGGGAATGCGGGCGATCGCGCCGAGCGCGCTGGACAGTGCAGCCGCCCGGTCGGCCATGTCCACGTAGGACATCTCGGCCATCTGCTTGATGTCCGCGCCAGCGGCGAAGACCTTCTCCCCGCCGTACACGATGACGGCGCGGACCTCGGGGTCGGCGGTGGCGTCCGTCGCGGCCGCGCGCAACTCCTCCTGCACCTGGGTGTTCAGCGCGTTCATCGGCGGCCGCTCCAGCCGGATGGTGCCGATGCCGTCCTTGATCTCCAGCCGAACGAACTCGCCCACGCTGCCCTCACTTCCTCGTCGAAGTCGCGTGCCAACCTTACGACCAGGCTCGTTTGGGTAAGTAGTGTGGTGTCAGTCCCGCAGGTGGGAGTACAGCCATGGTCACGTATTACGACGACAAGTCGGTGCAGGTCACCTCCACCGCCGTCCGGGTCGACGGTCGCAGCTACCCCCTGGGCCAGATCACAATGGTGTGGCACCGCCGGGGCAGCCGTTCCTGGCGGGTCCTCGTCGGTCGGGGTGCGATCGGCGCGGCGCTGGCCGGCCCCCTTGTCGCGGCGGTGCTCGGCATCGGCGTGGCCGTCTGGCTGCACCGCTCTCCCACCGTGACGATCGCGATCGTCGGCGCCTCGGTGCTTGTCGGCCTGGCCGTCGGCCCGGTCGCCGACTTCCTCTTCGAACACCTCGACCGCTCGTACGCCAGGGGCAGCCGGCAACTGGAGATCTGGATCCGTTGGCGCGGCCATCCGGTGCGGCTGTTGCAGACCGGTGACGCGCTGCGCTTCGGCCAGATCTACCGGGCGCTGCAACGGGCCGTCGAGCACAGCCAGCCCATCCGCCGCCCCGCCGCCCGCCGCTAGCCCACCCGGGCAGGCGGGCCGCCCTAACGGCAGGCGGCTGTGACGACGACGGGCGCCTGTGTCAGCACCGGCGGTCGGCAGTCGCCAGGTGCCGCCGGCCGCCAGGCGGCGGCCACGTTGTGGACCGGGTCTTCCGGCCGGTACGCGGCCCACCGGGAAAGGTCGTTGCCGCCATTGAGCCCGCTGGCGAGCAGCACACCAGCGGAACCGGTCCGGACCGCGGCCAGCAGCAACCGCATGCCGACCGCCGGATAGCCGAGCGCGGAGCACGCCACGTCACCCTCGCGCCAGCACGTCCATGCGAGAGCCGGATCACCGATCGCCCGGTCCGGGTACGGCGCCGTGAACAGGTCGTACACCACCGCTTCGGTGCCGAGGGTCTGACCGACGCTCTGCCAGAAGTCGATGGCGTACGTGGCGTCGGGCATCGGCTTGGCGCAGACCGCCCGTTCGTCCCGGCACGTCGCACCCGGTCCGGTGTAGCGGCCGTGACTCCAGGTGAGCGCGACGACCGGCGTGATGCCGGCGGCGATCAACCGCTGCGTGTATGCCACGACCTCCTGCCGGTACGGCTCGCCGCCGTAGCGCGGGTCGACGTACGGCAGGCCGAGCCAGCAAGCCTCGTTGAGCGAGATGTACGCCGCCTGGAAGCCACGTGCGACGAGCCCGGCCACGGCGTTCGCGTCGACCGGACCGTCCCAGATGCCCTGCCCGTTCACGCATCGGGACTCGGCACCGGTACGCGCCATCGGCGACAGCGGTCGGGGGGCAACGGCGTCGACGACAGGGGAGATGCCCCAGAGACGATTCCTCACCACGCTGACGTACGGGGCCTGCCGCTCCTCGCCCGGCGTGAGCACCCGGACGAACGGGGCGGTGGCTGCCTGCTTCGCGCCCTGGTCGTCGTACGCCCAGGCGAACACGTTGTACCCGCCGGCAGGCACGTCACGCCACTGGGCGGTGTAGGGCGCCGTCGTGTCGATGCCGAGCGGGACCGGCTCCGGCGTGTTGCCGGTGCCGAAGAACTCGACCCGGGTGATCCGCCGGCCCGGCGCTGGCGTGGCGGCGGCCTCCACGGTGATCGTCGCCGGGGCGAAGAAGTGGTCACCGTTCTCGGGCCGCGTGATCCGCACGACCGGCCTGTTCGGGTCGGGCCCGGGGCTGGCCGACTGGCTCGGCGTCGGGCTCGTCGTCGGGTTGGGCGTGGCCGAGACCGTCGGGGCGGGTGTGGATGAGACCGTCGGGTTGGGCGTGGCAGAGGCCGTCGGGTTAGGTGTGGCCGAGACCGTCGGGGCGGGCGTGGACGACGGCGGCAAAATGGTCCCGCAGGTGACGCCGTTGAGGGTGAAGGCAACCGGTCCGCTGCGCTTGACCCCGTACGTCATGACGTATTCGAAGGACACCTGCCGGTCCGCCGGCAGGACGCTGCCGGGCAGACTGCGCAGCGTGACCTGCTCGCCGCGCTGCTCCCAGCGCACGCCGTCGACGTGTTTGACCTGCTCGCTCGGGTATCGGACCTGGAACCCGAGCGTCCAGTCCGACAGCGACCGGCCCACGCTCACAACGGTGATGTCGCCGCGGACCATCGACTGGTACTGGTAACTGGTCTGCATCTGCACGGCACACCCACCGGCGGCGGATGCCGGAGGCACCACGGCGAGGGCCGCGGAGGCGGCGGCGAGCGCGGCAACTGCCGAACAGACGATGCGATTCCTCATCAACGATCCCCCGTGATCGAAGTTCATCACTGTCATCCTCGGCGTGGGCAGCGCCGCAAGTCAAGACGCCCTGGGCCGGCGATGTCGTGAACGATGCAGCTCCGGGTTGCCAGCCAATGGTTATGCTTAGTGATGACCCTCTATTACCGGGACGACGCGGTGCAGGTGACCTCCGAGTCGATCCGGGCCGGTGGTCACGTGATCGCCCTGTCGGATGTGACGTTCGTCTGGCACGCGCGGGGGGCGAAGACCCTCGCGGTGCGCGGTCGTGTGCTGGGGCGCGGTGTCCTGGTGCTGCTGCTGTCGCTGCCGCCGCTTGTCGCTGTCGTGTGCGTGCTCTCGCTTGCCTGGTCGGCGCAGGACCGGGGCAACTGGCAGTTGGCGCTGATCATCCTGGCCGCCTGCGCGGTGGGGGCGCTGGCGCTGACACCGTTTCTGGAGATCCCGCTCGGCTGGTTGGATCGCTCCTACGAGCGCGGCAGCCATGTGCACGAGTTGTGGGTGCAACACCACGGTCAGGAACAGTTGCTGCTGCGTACACCGGACGCGTTGCGGTTCGGGCAGATCTACCGGGCCGTACAGCGGGCCGTCGAGCAGCAGGGCGACCACCGATAGATCGCCGGTCAGTTCAGCGGCAGGGTGGTGGCGATCGGCCAGCCCACGATGGCGGCACCCACCGTTGCCAACAGCCAGCGCGGGGCCGCGTACCGGCGCAGCACCGCCGCCCAGATGGCGTGCCAGCCGAGCAGCAGCACGAACAACGGCACCACAAGCAGCACGAAGCCCGGTGCCACGCCGACAAGCGCCGCCATGGTCAGCACCGGCACTGTGACGGCGACGACCAGCAGGTGTCGCCACGCCCGGCCGTCGGCGACCAGTTCGACGCCCAGCAGGTACAGCAGACACGCGCCCAGCACCAGCGGGAGCAGCCACCAGCGGGGGCCCACCGGCCACGCCGACGTCAGGCCCAGGTGGATCGGCAGCGCGACGGCGAGGACCGCGTACCCGGTCAGGGCCAACGCCGCGACGGCGGTCCGCGCCCCCGCCGAAGGACCGGCCGCGACGGCGGCCCGGTCCCCAGCCCCGCGACCTGCCGCGACGGCGGCTGATGCCGGAACACCTGCCGCTGGGGAGGGTGGTCGCGGCAGCCACCGATGCCCGGCGGCCACCAGCAGGCCGGTGACCAGCAGGAAGCCTGCGACGTAGCCGCCGACGGCGAGTGGCAGCCGGTTGGTGGGCATCACCGCCGCGGCTACCGCACCGGCCCCGGCGGCGAGAGTCGTCAGCCCGAACAGGGTCAGGCCACCGAGCGGAGCCCTCCGCCCGGACCGCTCCGGGCCGGCGCTCCGCCTCGGCAGGAGTAGCGCCGCGAGCGGAACCACCCCGACGCCGAACGCCAGCACCAGCAGCGCCGCCCCGGCGAGCCGGACGAGCGGCCGTGGAGCGGCCGTCCCGTCGGTGCTGGGCAGCCAGTCGACGATCTCCTGATGGGTACGCGGGGCGAAGAGCACCGAGATGTGCTCGACACCCGGCACCACCGCCGCTGGCCGTCGACTCACCGCCGCGCCCCGTCCGACGGCGTCGTCGGCCGCGCGCCGGAACGCTGGGAACTCCGCGCCGCCGACGATGAGCAGCAGCTCCGCCGGCCGTCCGGGTGGCAGCTCACCGGCGCTGGGCAGCGAGATCGCCACGGTCCGGGCGATCTCCGGGTGGTCGACGGCGTACCTGGTGACGGCACCGGCACCCATCGAGTGCCCCAGCAGCATGATCTGGTTCGGGTCCACGTCGGGCAGTGAACGCACGTGGGCGACGGCGGCATCCACGTCGGCCGCCAGAGTCGCGGAAGACATGTCGGCACCGAGTCGCGCCGGGTTGGCACCGTGACCGGCGAAGTCGAACAGCAGCGCGACGGCCCCTCGACGGGCCACGGTGTCGCCGATCGGGCGCATCAGCCGGGCCGAGCCGGCGAACCCGTGTGCGATCACCACGCCTGGCCGCCGCACGTCCGGTGTCGGCGCACCGGCGCGTACCTCGGTCATCGGCACGCCGCCGACGGTTACCTGCCGGACGGTGAGGCCGTCGTCGGCTCTGACCAGCACCAGCGTGCCGAGCGCGGCGGCGACGGCCGCGAGCACGGCGAGCAGAACTGTGGTCCGGGTGCTCGGCGGGCGGTGCGGCGAGGGTGCCGGCATGCCGGCACCCTACCGTCGAACGGGCCGCCGGCGACTCCGCCGGACGAGCGCTTGTGGCGCTACCGGCGCACACTTGATCCCATGGCGATTCCCCTCCCCACTCCAGCCGCTGTGGTCGGCCTGACCCGCTCCGCTCTCGACCAGGCGATGGGCTCGGCCGTCTCGTTCGCTGCCGTGCCCGCCCGCGCGTTCGCGGTGCTGGACGGGGTGGAGGCGCTGCTGGCTCGGATCAACGGCGTGGTGGACCGGATCGAGACGACCTTGGACCGGACCGATCAGGTGCTCACCGACGCCGAGGGGGCGGTCCGCGAGGTGGCAGTCATCAGCGCCGCCGCGACCACCGCCATCGACACCGCCACCGAGGTGGCGGCGTCCGCCGCCGTGGTGGTCCGGGAAGCCGAGCAGGTCTCCAGGGCCGCGGGCACGGTGGTCACCGAGGCCAGCATGGTGGCCGGCACCGCAGCGGTCACGGTGCGCAGCGCCGCCCAGGCGGCGACGACGGCAGCCGAACTGCTTGCGGCGTACGAGCCGGCGCTGCGCAGGGCCGCCCCGATGGCCGGGCGGTTCGTGGAGGAGCTGAGCCACGAGGAGATCACCGCGGCGATCCACCTGATCGACGAGTTGCCAAAGCTCAAGCAGCACCTGACCGCCGACATCCTGCCTATCCTGTCCACACTGGACCGGGTCGGCCCCGACCTGCACGACCTGCTGGACGTCACCCGCGACCTCAAGCTCGCCGTGGCCGGCATCCCCGGCCTGGGCATGCTGCGTCGCCGGGGCGAGAAGCTCGGCGACGACTCCGCCGGCTGAGCCCGCGCCGGGCCCGAGGGCCAGGTCAGCAGTCGCAGGTGATCGTCGCGGTGGGCGCCGTCAGGTCGTCCACCGGGCGTCGGGTCAGCCCCGTCTCCGTCACCACCGGCAGCCCCTCCCGCACCCAGTACTCGAACCCACCGATCATCTCCTTGACCGGGTAGCCGAGCCGGGTGAACTCCAGCGCCGCCCTGGTCGCGCCGTTGCAGCCCGGACCCCAGCAGTAGGTGACCACCGCCGTGCCGGCGGGGATCAACCCGGTCGCCCGGTCGGCGATCTCGGCGGTGGGCAGGTGCACGGCCCCGGGCAGGTGCCCCTGCGCCCAGGCCGCCTCCCCCCGGGAGTCGACAACCACCAGACCGGGGGTACGGGCGGACAGGTCGGCGTGGACGTCGCTGACGTCGGTCTCGACGCTGAGCCGGGCGAGGAAGTGGGCGGCGGCGGTAGCCGGGTCGGCCGCTGGGACGGCGAAGGCGAAGGTCATGCACCGATCGTGGCCGTGGTCGCCGGATCGGGGCGAGTGGCGGGAACGACAACCTGCGCTAACATCCCGCCATGCCGAGCCGCACCACTGTCAGCGAGCCGCGCCGACCGTCGACGCGCCGGCGGCCGGCAGACCGTCACCGCGTCGCGGTGCTCGCGTACCCGGGGATGTCGGTGTTCGAGACCGGCATCGTCACCGAGGTGTTCGGGCTGCCCCGGCCGGAGTTCGACGTCGACTGGTACGACCTGGTGGTCTGCGCCGAGCGGCCAGGGCCGGTGCCGGTGGTCGGTGGCGCCAGCCTGCACACCCCGTACGGCCTGGCGGAGCTGGCGGCGGCGCGGACGGTGATCGTGCCCGGCGTGCCGGACGTGACAGCGGACCCGTCACCCGGGCTGGTCGCCGCGCTGCGTCGGGCACACCGCGACGGTGCGCGGATCATGTCGATCTGCTCGGGTGCGTTCGCACTTGCCGGCGCGGGGATCCTGGACGGCCGTCGAGCCACCACCCACTGGCGGTACGCGGAACTTCTGGCCCGCCGGTACCCCCGCGTCCAGGTCGACCCGGGCGTGCTCTACCTCGACGACGGTGACCTGCTCACCAGTGCCGGCAGCGCTGCCGGCCTGGACCTCTGCGTCCACGTGATCAGGCGCGATCACGGTGCGGCGATCGCCAACGCGGTGGCCCGGCGGCTGGTGATTCCGCCGCACCGCGACGGCGGGCAGGCGCAGTTCGTCGAGGCGCCCGTGCCGGCCGGCACCGACGACGACCGGATCGCGGGCAGCATCGATTGGGCGCTCGCGCATCTCGCCGAGCCACTGACCGTCGCCCGGCTCGCCCAGCAGGCGCACATGTCGCCCCGCACCTACCTGCGGCACTTCGCCCAGGCCACCGGTACCAGCCCGATCCGCTGGCTGATCGACAAGCGGGTCCGCGCCAGTCTGGCGCTGCTTGAGGAGTCGGACACCCCGGTCGAGCAGGTCGCCACGGCAGTGGGGTTCGACACGGCGGTCACCTACCGCCACCACTTCGGACGGCTCATGTTGACGTCCCCGACGGCGTACCGCAGGGCTTTCCGCGTCGGCGCCGTGCGCGGCGGGCTGCGGTAGCCGGAGGTCAGCCCGGGGCGTACAGCTCGTCGATCTCGGCGCGTCGCGGCAGTGCCACCGAGGCACCGAGCTTGCGGACGCAGGCAGCGCCGGCCGCCGACGCCCAGCGCACCGCGTCGACAACGTCCCGACCTTCGCCCCAGCCGACGGCAAGCGCGGCCGTGAACGCGTCACCGGCGGCGGTGGAGTCGACCACGTCGACGGGTACCGCGGGCACGTGCGCCTCGGTGCCGTCCCGGTCGACGTACCAGGCGCCCGCGTCGCCGAGGGTGAGCACGGCGCGGGGCACCAGGTCGAGCAGAGCGCGCGGTTCCTCCCGGCCCCGACCGGTGAACGCCTGCGCCTCGCCCTCGTTGACGACAAGCAGATCGACGGCGGCGAGCAGTTCCGGCGGCAGGGCCCGGGCCGGTGCGGCGTTCAGGATGACCCGGGTGCCGGCGGCGCGGGCGGCCACAGCGGCGGCGGCCACGGTCTGCACCGGGATCTCCAGCTGGGCGACCAGGACGTCCGCCGCGCGTATCGCCGCGAGTTCGTCGTCGGTGAGACCGACAAGCGCGTCGTTGGCGCCGGGGGTCACCATTATGGCGTTCTCCCCCTGCGCGTTGACCATCACCAGCGCCACGCCGGACGCGCCGTAGACCACGCGCAGATGACTGGTGTCCACACCGGCCGCGGTGATCCGGGCCTTGAGGGTGACGCCGAAGGCATCCGAGCCGATGGCGCCGAGGAAGACACAGGAGGCGCCGGCCCGGACGGCGGCGACCGCCTGATTGGCACCCTTGCCGCCGGGCACCATCACGAAGTCGGTACCGAGCATTGTCTCGCCCGGCCGAGGTAGCGAGGGCGCCATCGCGACCAGGTCCATGTTGGCGCTGCCCACGACGACCACGCGGGTCTGCGACATGGTCACCCTCCCCGTCGGCTGCTCAGGCGGCGCGGGCGGTGTAGCGGTCGCCGGACCGCTCGACCACCAGCGGCAGACCGAAGGTCTTGGAGAGGTTGTCGCCGGTGAGCGTCTCGGCGAGCAGCCCCTGGGCGACCACCGCCCCTTCGCGCAGCAGCAGCGCGTGGGTGAACCCGGGCGGGATCTCCTCCACGTGGTGGGTGACGAGCACCATGGCCGGGGCGTCCGGGTCGTACGCCAGCTCGGCCAACCGGGCGACCAGGTCCTCACGCCCACCCAGGTCGAGCCCGGCGGCGGGTTCGTCGAGCAGCAGCAGCTCCGGGTCGGTCATCAGTGCCCGGGCGATCTGGACCCGCTTGCGTTCGCCCTCGGAGAGGGTGCCGTAGCGACGTTCGGCCAGGCCGCCGATGCCGAGCTGGCTGAGCAGCGCCCGCGCCCGCGCCTCGTCGCTGCGGTCGTAGCTTTCCCGCCAACGGCCGACGACCGACCAGGCGGCGGTCACCACGACGTCGCTCACCTGCTCGTCGGCGGGCACCCGCTCGGCGAGCGCCGCTGTGGAGAGCCCGATCCGGGTACGCAGCTCGTTGACGTCGGTGCGGCCGATCCGCTCGCCCAGGACGTGCGCGACACCCGTGGTGGGGTGCAGGCGGCCGGCGGCGAGGTTGAGCAGTGTGGTCTTGCCCGCGCCGTTGGGGCCGAGCACGACCCAGCGCTCGTCCAGCTCGACGCGCCAGGTCAGGTCCTGCAACAGAGCGGTGCCGGAGCGGCGTACGCCGACGCTGTCGAGGCTGACCACCAGATCCGGGTCCACGGGGGCGGCGGCAGGCGCGGCGCTGACGGCGCCGGGGATCAGGTCACCAGTCACCTGTCCATCCAACCACGCAGCGTGGACGTACCCCCCATGGGCGGCGTCTGGGCCATAGGGTGAGCGCCGTGTCGTTGATCACCATCGCTGGAGGACGGCTCGTGCCAGGTCGACGTACGGAGCCGCGCGGATGAGCGCGGTCATCGAGATCGAGGGTCTGCGCAAGACCTTCCACAGCGTGCGCAACGGCCGGCGGGTGGCGGTGGACGGGTTCGACCTGCTGGTCGAGGCGGGTCAGGTCCACGGTTTCCTGGGCCCGAACGGCTCTGGCAAGACGACCACCCTGCGTGCCCTGCTCGGGCTGGTACGCGCCGACAGCGGGGTGATGAGGGTGTTCGGCGAGCGGTCGCCGGAGCTGTTGCCCCGGGTGGCCGGGCGGGTCGGCGCGATAGTGGAGAGCCCACAGTTCTTCGGCAACTTCACCGGGTACCGGACGCTGCGGCTGCTCGCCCGCGCGGGCGGGGTGCCGGTCTCACGGGTGGACGAGGCTCTGGAGCTGGTGGGCCTGCGTGACCGTGGTGACGAGCGGGTCAAGGGCTACTCGCTGGGGATGAAGCAGCGCCTCGCTGTGGCCTCGGCGCTGTTGAAGGATCCACAGCTGCTGATCCTGGACGAGCCGGCGAACGGTCTGGACCCGGCGGGGATCCGGGAGATGCGGGACCTGATGCGGAGGCTGGCGGCAACCGGGGTGACAGTGCTGGTGTCCAGTCACATCCTGGGCGAGATCCAGCTGATCTGCGACCACGTCACGATCATCTCGCGGGGCCGGCGGGTGGCGGCGGGTCCGGTGGACGAGGTGCTGGCCGGCTACGACCGGCACGAGTTCCTGGTCCGGGTGGCCGAGCCGGAGCGTGCCGCCGAGGTGTTGCAGGCGGTGGAGCTGACGGCGGTCGTGGACGGCGACGCGCTTGTGGTGAGCGGGGTGACCGATCCGACGGTGGTCAGTCGGGCGCTCGGCGAGCAGGGGCTGTGGGTGGGTGAGCTGACGCCGCTGCGGCCTGATCTGGAGAGCGTCTTCCTGGAGCTGACCGGTGCCGGGCACACGTGGATGCCACGCCAGGTCGACGGTTCGGCGGTGCCGGCCGACGACGAGGACCGCGCGATGATCGATCTCGACGTACGGGGAGTGGACTCGTGAACCTGGTCCGGGCCGAGTTGGAGCGGCTGGCCGCGCGCCGCTTCGTGCAGCTCATGGTCGTCCTGCTGGCGCTGGCGTTCGCCGTCACCGCGGCGACCACACTGGCCGGCTCACACAAGCCCAGCGCCGAGGAGATGGCCTCGGCGCGGACGCAGGCCATCGCCGCACGGCAGGGCATGGAGGCAGCGTTCCAGGAGTGCCTGGCCTGGAAGGACCGCACGGTCCCCCGCGACACCGGCGACTATCAACCCGCCGACTGCTCGGAGATCGACCCGGCCCGGCAGGACCGGTTGCCTATCGCTTCGGACTATCTGCGCGGGGTGTTCAGCTTCGCCCAGCAGGCTCGCCCGCTGTTGTACTTCCTCATCGCGTTCCTGGCGATGTTCGGGTTCCTGGTCGGCGCCTCGTACATCGGCGCGGACCTGAACTCCGGCGGGGTGGTGAACCTGCTGCTGTGGCGACCACGCCGGCTCACTGTGCTCGCCGCCAAGCTCGGCACCCTGCTCGGCGTGGTGCTGGCGTTGTCGGTGGTGGCCTCGCTGGTCTACCTGGCCACGTTCTGGGTGATCGGTCAGGCGGCAGGGCTGGCCGGCCAGCCCGACGGGGAGTTCTGGCGGTCGCTGGGCGCCGTCCACGGCCGCGGTCTGGTGCTGGTGTTGCTGACCACAGCCCTGGGCTTCGCCATCGCGACGCTGGGCAGGCACACGTCGGCGGCGCTCGGTGCCGTCGCCGCGTACGCCGTGGTGTGGGAGTTGGGCGCCCGGGTGGTGATGGAGATCGTGGACGCCCGGCGGCCGGACCAGCTGATGCTCTCCAGTCACATCGGGGCGTGGCTCACCGGCGAGGCACGGTTCTGGGATCCGCAGCTCTGTTACAACTCGACGGGCGCCTTCTGCGACGGTCTCTACACGCTGACCTGGCGGCCTGCGCTGGCGGTGCTGCTTCTGCTCACCGGCGCGTTGACAGCGGCGGCGTTCGCCGTGTTCCGCCGCCGCGACCTGGTCTGAGGCGGGCCACCCCCGCCAGCCGCCGCGCCGGACGGCCAGGGCCGGCCGCCGCTGCCGGACTTCCCCGGTCGTGGGGGGGCGCGGGGGGGGGCGCCCCCAGCGGGGCGCCGGCAGGGGGGGGAGTAAAAAAAAAAAAGAAACACAACAA
>NZ_JBNCKU010000006.1:423581-438912 GCF_049841715.1 Micromonospora sp. DT41
CCCCGCGGCGGCGCGGCCGGGCCGGGGCGGCCGGCGGGGGCGGTTGGCCCCGGGGGGGGCCCGCCGGCGGGGGCCCCCACGACCGGGCGGCAAGAGCTTGCAGTACGGCCGCCAGCGGTGAAATATTCCTTCACATGACCGCCAGGGCGGGATCAGCCGACGGTGGAGCCGAACACCTCGTCGCGGACGGCGTCCAGTGCGGTGCGCAGCGCGCCGCGCAGGATCGGCTCCTCGGTGAGCCCCGTGGGCACCACCCGTGGCCGCACCAGGGTGATGGCCGCGACCTCGCGCTGCACCCGCTCGGCGAGCGCTTCCCCGCCGGCCTGGCCGACCTCACCGGCGAGCACCACGAGCGGCGGGTCGAGCACCACGCAGGTGCTCGCCACACCGAGGGCGAGCCGCCGGGCCAGCTCGTCGAGCATCGGGCCGCCCGCAGCGCCGTCGGCGACGGCCGCGCGTACCGCCTCGGCGGCGTCGGTGGCCGGGTAGCCGTGCTCGCGGGCGACAGCGCGCACCGAGTCCGCGCCGATGACCTGCTGGAAGGCCGGCTTGGCGCGGCGGGAGACGTCGCGTGGGATGGGCGCGCCGGGCACCGGCAGGTAGCCGATCTCGCCGGCCGCACCGCTGCTGCCGTGGTGCAGCCGTCCACCCAGCATGATGGCGAGGCCGACGCCGGCGCCGACCCAGACGAGCACGAAGTCGGCCATCCCCTGCGCGGCGCCGGACTGCGCCTCGGCCACCGCGGCCAGGTTGACGTCGTTCTCGAAGACCACGGGGGTGTGCAGGTCGTCGCGCAGCGCGGCGAGCAGGCCGCTGTGCCAGCGCGGCAGGTTGAAGGCGAAGGTGATGTCGCCGGTGTGGGGGTCGACCAGGCCGGGGGTGCCGAGCACGATCCGCCGGACGCTGCTGAGCTGCGCCTGTGCGCTGCTCGCGGCCTGCACCACTGCGTTGTGCACCACGCCCACCGGGTCGTCGGTGTCCCGCGTCGACTGCTCGACCCGGCCGATGACCGCGCCGGTGATGTCGGCGCAGGCGGCCACCACCCGGTCCGGGCCGACGTCCACTCCGACGACGTGCGCACTGCCCGGGCGTACCGCGTAGAGCTGGGCGTTCGGTCCTCGACCGCCGGCCTGCTCGCCGACCCGGGTGACCAGGCCGCGCTCCTCCAGCCGCTCGACGAGTTGAGAGGCGGTGACTTTGGACAGCCCGGTCAGCTCGCCCAGCCGGGCCCGGGTGAGCGGCCCGCGTTCGAGGAGCAGTTCGAGCGCCGCGCGGTCGTTGAGGGCCCGCAACAGGCGGGGGGTGCCGGGCAGCCGGGTCGCACTCATGCCACGTCCTCTAGTTTTAGTAAACTTTGCTAACTGTAAAACGACCTGCGAGCGGGTAGCCGTAGCGTATCGGCCACCCGCAGGTGGAGCGCTCGGCCGACCGTGCAGGGAGATGACCACCACGGGTACGACTTTTCGCAGCCGTGGACAGAGAAGGGGAAGATCACGTGAGGCTGGATCCAGGGCTGCGCAGGCTCGCGCTGGGCACGTTGCTCGCCGCGTACCAGGGACCGGTCCCGCCGGAGTGGGCTGTCGAACTGCTCGCCGACGGGCTGGCCGGGCACACCCTCTTCGGCACCAACGTGCGGGATCCCGGCCAGGTCGCGGCCAGCACCGCCGCGCTGCGCAGCGGCCGACCCGACGCGCTGATCGCCATCGACGAGGAGGGCGGCGACGTGACCCGGCTGGCGCACGCCACCGGCAGCCCGTACCCCGGCAACGCCGCCCTCGGCGCGATCGGCGACGTGGCGCTCACCCGGCGGGTCTACCAGGCGATCGGCGCCGAACTGGCCGCGCTCGGCATCACCGTCAACCTCGCCCCGACAGTTGACGTCAACAGCGCCGACGACAACCCCGTGATCGGCACGAGGTCGTTCGGCGCGGATCCGCTCCGGGTGGCCGCCCACTCGGCCGCCGCCGTCTCCGGGCTCCAGTCCGCGGGTGTCGCCGCCTGCGCCAAGCACTTTCCCGGCCACGGCGCCACAGTCACCGACTCGCACCATGAGCTGCCAATGGTGGACGTTCCGGTGGAGCTTCTGCGCCAGCGGGACCTGCCGCCATTCGCCGCGGTCGTCGCCGCCGGTGCGCGTGCCGTGATGACCGCGCACATCCGGGTGCCCGCGCTGACCGGCGACGGTCCGGCCACCTTCAGCCGGGCCGTCCTTGTCGACCTCCTCCGCGGTGAGTACGGCTTCACCGGCACCGTGATCACCGACGCGCTGGAGATGAAGGGCGCGGCGGTGGCCGCCGGTGGAGTCGGGCCGGCCGCGGTCCGGGCCCTGGCGGCCGGCGCCGACCTGCTGTGCATCGGCGCGAAGGTCGATGCCGAGCTGGTCGAGCGGGTGGCCGCACAGATCGTCGAGGCGCTTGCCGACGGCACGCTTGCGACCGCACGGGTCGAGGAGGCGGCCGGCCGCGCCGCCGCGCTGGCGGCCTGGACCCGGGCCGCAGGCGACGCGCCGGCAACGGTCGACCCCGATCTGGGGTACGCGGCGGCACGCCGGGCGGTCCGGGTGGACGGTGTGCTCACCGGGCTGGACCAGCCTCTTGTGGTGCAGCTGCACACCGAGTCCACGATCGCCGAGGGGCGGGTGCCCTGGGGCCTCGGTCCACACCTGGACGGTGTGCCCGAGATCCAGGTGGTCGCCGCCGAGACCGACCACGCGACGCTGCGCGGGTTGGCCGGTGACCGGTCGATCGTGCTTGTGGGCCGGCACCTGCACCGCCTGCCCGGCGGTCCGGAGCTGATCACCGCCCTGGCCGCGGAGCATCCGGTGACAGTTGTGGAGATGGGCTGGCCGGCACAGTGGCGTCCGTCCGGCGTACGCGCCTTCGTCACGACGTACGGCGCGAGCCACGCCAACGGCCGGGCCGCTGCGGAGGTCCTCGGCCTGGCCGACTGAGCCCTGGCGTCCTCTGTGGCGGGTTGCCCGCCGCCTGCGCGTGCCGGCCCGTGTCGGGGTTCGCCCACCGCGCCCGCTGCGCGTAGCAACCCGTGTCGTGGGTCGCTCACCACACCTACCTCTGCGCGTCCTTTGCTCTGCTTCAATCCACGCAACACTTTCGTCCCAGTTCTGTTGCGTGGGTGTAAGCAGAGCAAAGGACGCGCACCTCACCCTCATCCCGGCGCTCACCGTGCCCCAGCGCATGTCGATCCGCTCGCCGCCGGGGACCAGCTGTTGAACACGTTCAAATATTGCTCTACGCTCATGACATCACCAGTTGAACGTGTTCAAGAAGGGTCTCCGCATGGATACCAAGGTCTGGATGTACCTGATCTATCTGGCAGTGAGCGTCGGCCTGACCATCTGGGTGGCCCGTGCGCTGGCCCGCAACGGACAGGTCTTCCTCGAAGAGGTGTTCGCCGACGAGCGGCTCGCCCGCGCCGTCAACAGCCTGCTCGTGGTCGGGTTCTACCTGCTCAACCTCGGCTACGTGACGGTGTCGATGAAGCACCCCGATCCGGTGGATTCGACGAGCCAGGCGATGGAGGAGCTGTCGATGAAGATCGGCCTGGTGCTGCTGGTGCTCGGCGCGCTGCACTTCTTCAACGTCTTCGCACTGGGTCGGTACCGCCGGAATCGCCTCCGCCAGATGGCCCCGCACCCGCCGCTGGCGCCGATCGGCAGGCTCCCGATGCAATACGCGGCCGCACCGCACCAGCCCGTGCCGCACCAGCCCGTGCCACAGCCCGTCGGAGCGCCGCCCGTCGGACCGCAGCAGGGCGGGCCACACCAGGGCGGGCCGCAGCAGGGCGGCACCGGCCCGGGTACCAACCCCCAGGCCCGATGACCGTCACACCGGCCGGCGGTCCCGACCGGCCTCTGGACCCCACCGCGCACGGGGGTGGTGGGGTCCAGAGGTTCACCGTCCTGTTCGACGCGACGTGCCCGCTGTGCCGGGCCGCCCGCCGGTGGCTCGCGTCGCGCCCCCAGCTCGTACCCCTTGAGTTCGTGCCGGCCGGCTCGGCTGACGCCAGGCGGCGCTTCCCCGGCCTCGACCACGACGCGACGCTGCGTGATCTGACAGTGGTGGCCGACACCGGGGAGGTGTACGCGGGCGACGGCGCCTGGTTCGCGTGCCTCTGGGCGCTGGCCGACCACCGGTCCACTGCCGAGCGGCTGGCGCGGCCGCACCTGTTGCCGCTCGCCCGGCAGGTGGTGGCCACCGCCTCGGCGATCCGGGAGCGGATTCGCGATCCGTTGGCCGAGCCGACGGGTGACCTGGCGGGATACGGTGGCCCCGATGACCGAGCAGCCTGCGCCGACGACCACTGCGGGTGATCCCGCGACCGTCCGGGGGGAGCAGACCCGACAGCTGATCCGGGACACCGCGATGCGGCTGTTCCGGGAGCGGGGCTACGCCCAGACCACGATGCGGGCGATCGCGCAGGAGGCCGGGGTCGCAGTGGGCAACGCCTACTACTACTTCGGCTCGAAGGACCACCTGATCCAGGAGTTCTACGCCCAGTCGCAGGTCGAGCACCGGGCCGCCTCCCAACCGGTGCTCGACCGGGAGGACGCGTTCGCCGCCCGGCTCGCGGGCGTGCTGCACGCCGCCATCGACGTGCTGACCCCGTCGCACGAGTTCGCGGCCAGCTTCTTCAAGATGGCGGCGGAGCCCACGTCGCCGCTGAGTCCCTTCTCCGCGGAGTCCTCGGGCCCCCGGGAAGCGGCCATCGGGCTCTTCGCCGAGGTGCTCAACGGCTCGACGGCCAAGGTCGACCCCGAGCTCCGCCCTCAGCTGCCCGAGCTGCTCTGGCTGGCGTACATGGGCGTGGTCCTCTACTGGGTGCACGACAGGTCTCCCGGGCAGACCAAGACCCGACAGTTGATCGACGGCGCCGTGCCGTTGATCGACCAACTGGTGGGGCTGTCCCGGCTTCGGGTGCTCCGCCCGGCGACGCGACAGGTGCTTGCCCTCATCCGCACGCTACGTCACTGACCCTGCCAATCACCGCTTCAGGCTCCGCCGCAGGTCAAGTCCACAATTCGACACTCCGAGGCGACCGCTTACGCCTTGCACCACACCACTTCGATACGTAGCGTGATCGACACGGACCGGCCCGCCACGGCCGGTCGCCCGTTACCGGGACCTGGGGGGAGGTTGCGGACCGTGGATCCGGCCCGGGATCCACGGTCCGCGCCCTGACGACCGACCGGCAGGTCGCGCCGTTTGCCCGCTCACTGGGGATAGACCCCGTACGCCCGCCAGCCCCGATCCGGGAAGCCCGCCGCCTCCGCGACCCGAGCCGAGGCGTGATTGTCCTTCTCGTGCAGGTACGTCGGCACCGCACCCTCTTCGAGCACCCGCCGTGCCGCCTGTGCCACAAGTCGACGCGCGAGACCACGACCCCGGGCGGCAGGCACTGTGCCGACGGCCAACTCCTGCCCGTACGCGTCGTGCCGTTTGATCCCGGCCCCGGCCAGGTACGCGCCGTCCGTGTCCCGCACGACGAGCACCGGCCTGTCGAACAGTCGCAACCAGGGCGGCAGCCCCGGGGCGGTGGACTCGGTCCACTCCCCCACGTCCGGCAGCGGAGCCGGGTTGAGGCTCCACCGGAACGGGCCGTCGTGCAGGCACCAGGCAGGCAGGCCGACGGCGTCCGGTAGCGCGGCGAGCAGGCGGTCCGGTGCGCGTGCGAGCAGCGCCCGGATCGCCGCCACCCGCTCCGGCGCGACCGAGAGCACCGCGCTGTGCCCGGTGTCCACGGCGAGCGCCGGGCGCAGCCGACCGTCCCAGGCTGGCCGGGTCCGCCGGTGGGAGGCGACAACGTGCAACCCGGGCGCCGCCGGCCACTGGCCGAGCCAGGAGGCCAGGTGCAGGTGGAGTCGCCGGTCGAGCATGCGTACCTCCCCCGTCACCCGGCCGTCGTGGATCACCGTACGCCGGGTGGCGCGACCGGGCGGGACGATCCGGTACGCGGAGCCGCTTCTCACGTGCGTATTCGGCCCCGGCCCTGGGTATACCGATCGAGCATCATATGTATTTCCATATCTCGACACCTTTGTCTGGGACGGTAGGGTCATGCCGATACAGCCGAACGACCGCCACCTCCAGGACGCCGAGCGACCCTGGCGGGCAGCGGAGGCCGTGGGTCACCTCCCGGCCCAGCCACGGCACCGGGCGCCGCGCACGACGGGCGCTCTGCCCTGGGCGGCGCTGGACGCGCTGCCGGCCGGCAACTCCAGTCGGCACCGCCTCAACACCCACTGACCAGGTTCCACGCCCGGGCGCACGACACACCCGGGCCGTCCAGCGGCGGCATTCGCACACCTGTCGGGTAATTTCTTGTGGTCCGGATTCCGGCAACGACAGGAGAAGCTCCGCGCATGGGCAAGAAGACGATCCACGTCTCCGATTTCACCGGCACCGTTCTGCAGCAGGACGACGAGGTGGTTCGCGTCGTCGTCCTGGAGCACCCGGACCTGGTCGCCGGGCCTGTGCAGTTGGATGCCACCCCGGGCGAGGTGGAGAACATCGACGACGCGGCCCTTGACGTCGCCGTTGTCGAGATCCACGACCAGCACGGCGGCGGCGAGCCCCGGCGGGTGGTGCTCACCGCCAGCGAGTTCGACGCGATGGCCACCGACGTGCCGATGGCGCAGTTGCTGAAGACCGCCGAGCGGGTCCGCCCGCCCAAGGCCCGCAAGAGCGCCGAAAAGGTCGACTACGGCACGTTGGAGCACGCCGGCAAGCCGCACCGGGGTCGGGTCACCGAGGAGGAGGCCCGGCTGGTGCGCGAGCACCTCGACGAGGTCAACAAGCGGCTCGCCGACGCGGGCGTACGCCAGATCGACCCGGCCGATCCGGAGCACGCCCTGCGGTACGGCTTCCCCGACGTCTTCTGAGCCCTCGCCGCCCGGGGATCACCAGGCGGCTACGGGGTGGTGTCGCCCGAGCCGGCCGCCTTGACCACGGCGGCGAGGGTGGCGACCAGGTCGGCCTCGATCGCTGCCTTCTCCAGGCCGAGGTTGGTGAGCACACCGGCACCGTCCTCCTGCTCCAGCAGGGCGAGCAGGATGTGCTCGGTGCCGATGTAGTTGTGCCCGAGGCGCAGCGCCTCCCGGAAGGTCAGCTCCAGCGCCTTCTTGCCCCGCGCGTCGTACGGAATGAGGTCCGGGACCTGCTCGGCCCGCGGCGGGAGGACTGCGGCGACCGCCTCGCGCACCGCCTCGGGAGCGACCCCGCGAGCGGCCATCGCCCGGGCGGCAAGCGCGTCCGGTTCGGCGAGCAGGCCCAGCACCAGGTGCTCGGGGCCGATCTCGGTGTTGCCGCTGGCACGGGCCTCCTCCTGGGAGGCCATCACCACGTTGCGGGCACGAGGGGTGAACCGGCCGAAGCCGGCGTCGGGGTCGAGCGGGCCCGCGTCGGTCGCCTTCGGCACGAAGCGCTTCTGGGCGGCCTGCTTGGTGACCCCCATGCTGCGGCCGATGTCGGTCCAGGAGGCGCCGGAGCGCCGCGCCTGGTCGACGAAGTGCCCGATCAGGTGATCGGCGACCTCGCCGAGGTGATCGGCGACGAGGACCGCGTCGCTGAGCTGGTCGAGCGCGTCGGTGTGCAGCTTGTTGATCGACTGGATGAGGACGTCGAGCTTCAGGGCGCTGTTCGTCTGGCTGGGTTCCGTCATGCGTCAACCATAAGTTGACGCACCCTTATCGTCAACCCTTAGTTGACGATGCCCGGTCGTTCACACTGCCGTCTCGGCGTACTCCGGTAGGCGGCAGGCGACCTCCGCCGGAGAGGGCATGCGGGAGATCTCCTCCGCGATCTCGCGGGCAGCGTCGCGGTACGCCGCGTTGCCGTACTGCGGCAGCAACGCGTGGACCTGCTCGGCGATGGCGTCCGCCGTCACCTCCCCGGGGAGCAGCCGCAGACCCGCACCGGCGGCGGTAACCGCATCCGCGTTGGAGAACTGGTCGGCACCCTGCGGCACCATCAGCTGGGGTACGCCGGCCGCGAGCGCGCCGAGGGTGGTGTTGCTGCCCCCGTGGTGCACCACCACGTCGACGAGCGGCAGCAACTCCGCCTGCGGCACCCACTGCTGAACAGTGACGTGGCCGGGGATCTCCCCAAGCTCCTCCACCGGCACCCCGCCCGCAGCCACCACCACCTGCACGTCCAGCGGCGTCAGAGCGGCGATGGCCGTCCTGAACAGCTCTGCCGTACCGAACGCGTTGCCGAGGGTGAGATAGATCAACGGCTGGGACGCCCGACCGCCGGCCCGCACGGGCAGCGGGGCCGGCGTGGAGAAGGGGACCGGTCGCAGCTCGATCCGGCGTTGCGTGGCGAGGAAGCTCCGGTCCTGGAGCGAAGGCGGGCAGATGTCGATGTGCGGCCGACCGCCGACCTCGGCGTTCCTGGTGGGCAGTTCGAGGCCGATGCCGTCCGGGTACATCCGGCCGAACCCGTGCCAGATGCCCGGGACGCCGGCCCGACGAGCGGCGATCGCCGCCCCCGGCACCCCCCACTCGTGCACCACCAGGTCGGGGCTCAGGCGCGCGAACTCCGGTTCGAGATCCTCGGCGTACGCCTCGTAGAACACGTCGCCGGGACGGAACGGCCGCAGGCCGTTCGCGGCGAGCGGCGCGTGCACAGCCGGGCACGCGGCGAAGTGGACCTCGTGACCGGCGTCCCGCGCGGCGATCGCCAGCGGGATCAGCGGGTAGGTGTGACTGACTGACGAAAGGCTTGCGAACACCACGCGCATGGCCGGGACCATACCTGCAGCACCGTCGGCCGATCGGGCCCGTCGATGCGTATACGGTGGGCTCCGGTCGGCACGGGGAGGGCGGTCATGCGGCTGCACGTGGGATGCGCGATGTGGACCCACCGGGCGTGGCAGGGGCGGCTGGTGGCGCATCCACTGCCGCCCACCGAGCGTCTACGGCACTACGCGAGCTGGTGCGACGCCGTCGAGGGGAACACCACGTTCTACGCCACCCCCGCCCGGGACACTGTGGCGTCCTGGGCCGCGCAGACCGGTCCCGACTTCCGGTTCGTCCTCAAACTTCCCAAGGTCATCACGCACGAGCGGCGGCTGGCCGACGCCGACGGTCCGCTGCGCGCCTTCCTGGACGCCATCGAGCCGCTCGGCCCGCGGGCCCACGCCCTCTGGATCCAACTGCCCGGCTCGTTCGCTCCCGCCGACGTGCCGGCCCTGGGCCGTTTCCTTGGTCAACTCCCGCAGTCCCACAGGTACGCCGTGGAGGTCCGTCACCAGGCGTTCTTCACGGACACCTCCGCGATCCGGCTGCTCGAAGCAACCCTCGCCGGCGTTTCGGCCGAGTGGATCCCCTTCGACACCACAGCGTTCTTCACGAGCCCGCCGACGAGCGACGCGGAGCGGGAGGCCTGGACCAAGAAGCCCCGCCTGCCCCTGCGGTCGTCGGCGCTCACCGACCGCCCGATCGTCCGCTACCTCGGTCGCGACGACGTGACCCGGACGACCGAGGGGTGGCAGGGCTGGGTCGGCATCGTCGCCGACTGGCTGCGGGAGGGCCGCTCCCCGACGGTGTTCATCCACACGCCGGACAACGCCGACGCGCCGGTGCTCGCCCGCCGGTTCCACGACGAGGTACGCGCCCGCGTACCCGGCCTCGACGCGTTGCCCGATCCGATACCTGCCGAACCGCTGACCCTCTTCTGACCAGCGCTGGCGCGCTTCTGACCAGCGCTGGCGTGTCGATCGCGATTGCGGAACCGCATTGTCCGCAATCGTGGATAGCGTGATCGCCGACGACATCGACGAGGGGGACACGATGAGCCTGCGGGGATTCGCCACACTCAACATCTGGGCCGACGACGTGGCAGCGGCCACGCAGTGGTACGCGGAGTTCCTGGGCCAGGAGGCGTACTTCCTGCGGCCGGGCCCGGACGGGCGCCCCGCGTACACCGAGTTCCGTATCGGCGACTACCAGGGCGAGTTGGGCATCATCGACCGCAGGTGGGCGCCACCCGGGGCGACGGCGGGGCCGGGCGGCGTCGTCATGCACTGGCACGTCGACGACCTTGAGGCCACCGTGGCGCGGCTGTTGGCGATGGGCGCGACGGAGTACCAGCCGATCACGCCGCACGGGGACCAGGGTTTCGTCACCGCCTCGGTTGTCGACCCGTTCGGCAACGTGCTGGGCGTGATGACGAACCCGCACTACCTCGACGTGCTCGCCGCACGCGCGACGGCCTGACCGGGCGCTCGATGTCGGTGCCTCGTGGTGCACTGGCGCCGACATCACGGGCCAGGCGGAGGGGCTATCCATGGACACCCGAGAGGCGGCCCGGCGCTGGGCCAGGACGTGGGCCGACGCCTGGCCGATCAAGGACGCCGAGGCGATCGCCGCCCTTCAGAACGAGAGCGGCGACCACTGGGCCTCGATGTTCCGTCCCTACCGGGGGCGGTCCGGCCTGCGTGCCTATCTGACGGAGTGCTTCACCGAGGAGTCCCGCCCGGCGCAGGTGTGGTTCGCCGAGCCACGCGTCGATGGCGACACGGCGGCTGTGGAGTACTGGTCGGTGATCCACGTCGGCGACCAGCCCATGACCATCTCCGGCTGCACGGTGCTGCGCTTCGACGAGGCTGGCCTGGTGGCCGAGTCTCGGGACTATTCGCACGCCAGGCAGGGCCGCCACCTGCCACCGGGCGACTTGTTCGGGTGACGTGGGGCGACGCGACTCATTCGTGCCCGTGCCAGCCCCCCGCCCGGCGCACCATCCTGGCCGCGCGTTCGGTCTCCACACCGCTGGAGATGAGCAGGTCGTGCGCGGCGGTCCGGAACTCGCCCACCGCGATCAGCCCCGAATAGCCCAACCTGTGCGAGTGCGGGCTGGTGGTGATCCGCGAAACCCCACCCTGTGCCTGCCCTACCAACTCGACGCCCTTCAGGATCTGCTCGCGCGTCTCCCGCGGCTCCGTACCGGCCTGGATCGCCCAGCGCAGGGTCACCCATGCCGCGCCCAGCAGGTCGACGGCCGCCGGGAATTCCTCGGGGATCGGTTCGTCGTCTTTGAGGGCCGTTGTGAGTCGCCGCGTCAGGGACCGGGCGCTGTGTATGGAGCGTTCCAGATGACGGATCGAATCCGCGTGGAAGGCCAGGGAGTCGCGCTCACACCACCGCAGGGGCGCCAACCGCACCACCTCCTCGGCCGCGCTGAGCCCTTCGTTCAGCGCGTTGATCTGGGAGGTGAGGCTCCGCAACATACCGAGGCTCCGTTCGGCCTCACCGAGGTTACGAATGCGCAGCGCCGCAGACAGCGAGTGCAGGGCCGTGGCCGAGGAGTTGACGACGGGCTCGGCCAGGCGCATCAGCGTCCGCTTCGGGTGGATGGGCACCAGCAGTAGCCCGACCGCAAGCCCGACCAACCCGCCCACCGCAGCGTCGACGAACCGGGGAACGGACAGCTCGTGTACGGGCGGTTCCAGGGTGGCGATCAGCACCGCGGTGCCGCCGGCCTGGGTGATCAGAGAGCCACCGCCCTTGAGCAGCACGGCCACGGTGATCGCCAGAATGACGACGACACCCGTCTGCCAGGGCCCGATGCCGAAGAACGGCATGAGGAGGTCACCGACGGCGAGCCCCAGGGTCACCCCGGCCAGCAGCTCGATCGTGCGCCGCAGGCGTGATCCCATCGAGGCTGCCACGATGCCGACCGCTGTGGTGGGTGCGACGATCGGCGAGGAATCGCCCAGAAACTGGTACGCCACGAACCACGCGATCGCCGCCGCGATGCCCGCCTGGACGATGAGCAGACCGTACAGGCGCAGCCGCCAGGCACGGGCGCGTGCCGAGCGCTGTCCCCGCTCCCGCAGGTCGGCGAGCGTCCGTTGCGCCTGGTCGCGCCCGTGTGGAGGCGGACCGGGTTCGGCTGCCGGCTGCTCGTTGGCGGGCACGGGCGCCGCTTACCCCGCCAGCCCCAAACTATCCGGTAGGTCAGCAGCGGGCGGAAAGGGCGCAACCGGGCCGGGACGGAGGTTCCCGTCCCGGCCCGGGCACCGGGTCACCTGATGGAGAAGTCAGCGATCCGCAACGCGGAGTCGAACACCAGGTACACGTCGTGAGTGCCGGCGGCACCCGCCAGCCTGGTGCTCACGCTGGCGTACCGGTAGTCGTCACCGGTGCTGGACACGGCGGCCGTGCCCAGCAACCGTCCGGTGGGCGAGCCCAGCCGGATCTGGATGGTGCCGGCGCCCGCGCCGGCCCTTGCCACCTTCGCTGTGAAGGTGTGGACGCCAGGGCGCAGAGCGGAGCCGTCGAACGAGATCCACTGACCGGCGGCGGTGGCGCCCACTGCCGTACCGCTGGGTTTCGTCTCGTCGACGAGCCGGACGCCGGCGTACCTGTCGAAGTTCTCTGCCCGGGTGGGTCGGGACAGGTCACGCGCTGGGATCGTCTCGCCGCGCACCTGGACCGCGGTCCGGCCCCGGAGGTCCCCGACGGACGCGCCGATCAGGAGATCGTAGGTGGACGACTCGACCACCCAACGGCTGCGGGTGACGTCCCAGTGCGCCAGGTCGGCGGCGGGCAGCCGCAGCGTCGCGGTACGGGTCTGCCCGGCCGGGATCTCCACCCGCTGGAACGCCTTGAGCGCCCGGAGCGGGGTCTTGTCCCGCGAGGTGCGCTGGTGGGTGTAGAGCTGCACCACCTCGGCCCCGGCCCGGTCACCGACGTTGGTCACGTCGACCCGGACACCGATGGTGCCGTCGGCCCGCACCGACCGCGCGTCGACGCGGGGCTGGCCGTACCGGAACCGGGTGTACGACAGCCCGTGGCCGAACGGATAGAGCGGCTTCGCGCTGCTGTACAGGTACGTCTGGTCGGACGAGATGATGTCGTACTCCAGCAGGTCCGGCGGCAGTTGCCGGTCCGAGCGGTACCAGGTCTGGGTGAGCTTGCCGGACGGGTTGCGGTCGCCGAACAGGACGTCGGCGATGGCGTGCCCGGTCTCGGCGCCCGCGTGGGTGGTCCAGACGATTGCCGGAACGTGCTCCTGTACCCAGCCGGTGGTGACCGGGTAGCTGGTCTGGAGCACCAGCACGGTACGCGGGTTGGCAGCGGTAACGGCCTTGACCAGCGCCTCCTGGCCGGTGCTCAGCGCCATCGATGTACGGTCGTGCGCCTCGCGCCCGTTGATGAACGGGTTGCTGCCGACCACGAGCACTGCGGTGTCGGCAGCCCTGGCCGCGGCGACCGCCCTGTCGATTCCGCTGCTGATCACCTCACGGCTGAAGTGGGTGGCGTCGGCCGCCGTGGTGGCGCCGAGCGTGAGGGCACCGTCGGCACCGACGGTGATGTACCGCTCGGGGCCGAACCAGCTCTCCTTGGTCTCGTAGCCGGCGTAGCGCAGCGCGACGGTTCCGTCGGCCTGCGGCTCCAGCTTGAACTGCTGCTGCACGTACCAACCGTTCGGCTGCTCGTCGCGGGTGAGGAACGGCCCCCAGTTGTAGCCGAGGTAGCGGCCGTTGGCGGCGTTGCGCAGCGTCACCACATCCTGGCCCCAGTCCACCACGTCGAACTGGGCGGCGGCGGAGGCCGTGGTGCCGGTGGCGGCGACCGGATCGGCGTCGGTGGTGCCGGTGGCGGTGACGTACCGGCCGGCCGGGTCCTTCAGCGTGATCCGGTCGGCACCGTCGAGCCCGCTGACGCTGGCTGCGCTGCCCAGCCGTTCACGGATGCCGTCGAGCGCCGTCACCTGGTACGGCAGGTCGCCGCCGTACCAGTCGGTGTAGAGGGTGTCGGCCAGCGGGCCGAGCACTGCCACCTTGCGGGTCCGGGTCGGGTCAAGCGGAAGTGCCTGCCGGGAGTTCTTGAGCAGCACCATCGCCTCGCCGGCGGCCTGCCGGGCCAGGCGCTGGTGTTCGGGGCTGTTGATGACGTCCGGTGTGATCCCGCCGTACCGGCCGCCGCCCGGGTCGAACTCCCCCAGCCGGATCCGGATGTTCAGGGTCTCCCGGATACGTGCGTCGATGTCCCGCTCGGTGAGCAGCCCGGTCGCCAGTGCCTGCTTGATGGCGGTGACTGTCGGCTGCGCGTTGGTGTCGTCGGTGATGAAGCTGTTGGCGCCGGCCTTGACGATGGCCGCGTTCCCCTCGGGCAGTGTCGCGTAGTACCCCTGGGAGCCGATGAGGTTGTTCGGCGCCCACGCGTCGGTCACGTTCATCAGCGGCTTGTCGGTCCAGCCGCGGATCACCGTGGCCAGGTCCGGGTCCACTGTCGCGGGGCGGCCGTTCACCAGGTTGTACGAGGCCATCACCCCGGTCGCCGCGTCGGCGGCGATTGCCGGTTTGAACGCGGCGCGCTCGTACTCGTTGAGCACCCGAGGGGGCACGTTCGAGGACGTGACGTCGCGGCGTACCTCGTTGTTGTAGGCCAGGTAGTGCTTGAGGGTCGGCGCGCTCTTGAGGTGGTCGGGGTCCCCGCCGGTCATCCCGGAGCCGTATGCCGTGGAGATCGCGGCGGTGAGCGTCGGGTCTTCCGAGTAGCCCTCCTCGTTGCGGCCCCAGCGGGGGTCGCGGAGCAGGTTGACCACCGGTGCCCACAGGTTGAGCCCCCAGACCCGGGGATTCTGCGCGTGGTGACCGCGCGCCTCGTCGCCGACGGCCGAGCCGACCCGCCGGATCAGGTCCGGGTTCCAGGTGCTCGCCATGCCCACCGGCTGCGGGAACGTCGTTCCCTTGGCCTTCACCACCGCGCCGTTGTTGTCGATGTCGGTCGACCAGGCGATCCCGTGCAGCGCCTCGGTGCCGGTCTTGAACAGGCCGATGCCCAGCCGTGGGATGGCCGGTTGGTACTGGTGCAGCATCGAGATCTTCTCGTCCTGGGTGAGCCGGCCGAGCAGGTCGTCGACGCGGGCGTTCACGGGCAGGTGTGGATCTCGGAACGGGTACGTGGGTTCGGCGAGTGCCGTGCCGGGGACGGCCGGCAGGGCCAGCAGGGCGAGCGCGAGCGCGGTGATTCCGCGCCGGAGGCGCCTGTTCCGCATGCGGTTCTCCTCGTGTCGTGCGGCAGACGCCCAGGAGGCGTCGAGACCGGCGTGGCCAGGCGCGACACCCGGCTGACGGGCCCGGGGATCGAGGCCGTCGAAGCGCTTCGATGACCCGGCGGCGATGCCACGGCCGCAATGTGTGGTGATGCGCGCAACTATAGACGTGCGCCTATCGATGGCAAGAGCGTGCGCGGCGTCGGCGCGTTCGCCGGGGCAGCCGGGACAGCCGGGGTTGCGCGTGCGGCGGGGGGGGGGGGGGGGGGGGGAGGAGCCCCGCCGAGGGCGGGGGGGCGGCGGGGGGGATG
>NZ_JBNCKU010000007.1:0-174346 GCF_049841715.1 Micromonospora sp. DT41
CCAGCAGAGATGCTGATCGGGGGCCGTCGCCGTTGATCTGGCTGAGTCCAGCGGTTGCCGACTGGTCGTGGGCAGATCGTTGACGGGTCGATCTTGTGCCCCTTGGTGCCCGACGGGCACGCCTGCTACCACTTCCGACGCCAGTCGAGGCATCCCGGAGGCGCCATCGAAAGGTAGGCGCTCAGGTGTCAACGGCCCACCTCGACAGGCGTTGACACCTGGACAGCTGACGGCGGCCTGTTTCAATCATCGCGTGACGATGCGTTGGGTTGGCGGCAGTGTCGGCGGTGGCTTGGTCGCCGTCGCATTGGCGATGAGCGTTGTGGGTGTCTGGAGAGGCGTGGCCTGGTACTTATTCATCGCGTTTCCGTTAGCGGTGGCCGGGGGCGCCTCGTCGGGCGGGCGATCGGGATGGGGGCGCCAGCTCGGTCGAGATGATCGCACACGTCGGCCCGTCACTGCGGTTGGTAGACGACCGCCCGGACGACACCAGAATCCTGGCGGATCCACCCAGCGATGCGACCCTGGTCATCGAGGTCGACGACCTCGCCCTGTCTGCTGATCCCGGCGAGGCTGAGGTCGTGCAGGACGCCGCGCCGCCAGAGCGCTGGCCGGGCGAAGTTGTCGGGTGCGGTGGACATGGCCAGGATGTCGCCGCTGTTGTTGATTGCCCGCGGCTCGGTGGTGTTGCCGCCGAGGGTGCCGATGTCCATGGCGCGGCCGTTCCGCCAGAGGATTCCGCGCGGGTACTGCTGGGCCGAGAACTGCCAGCCGATCGTCCAGCCGAGGTCGTTGAGGGCGTACGTGTTGCTGCGGTTGAAGGGGCCGGCGCCGAGGTCTGTGCCGCGTCCAAGGTGCCACAGGGCGGCGTGGAAGCCGTCCGGCGGGTGTAGTACGCCGCCGGAGACCTGGCTGCTCTCGTTGATGTCGGACACCGCGTCCAGGGGCAGGGGCCGGACGTGGCCGTTCGTCCACAGGACGGGACCTGTGTCGCCGCTGCCGACGATCTGGCCGCGGTCGTTGATCGCCACGGGCGCGGCGGTCAGGCCGACCAGTGGCCGCAGGACACCTTGGTGCCAGATGTGTGGGCCTAAGCCGCCGTCACGGGTGCCGATGACCTGGCCTTGGTTGTTGACGTCGGTGGGTGCGAAGGCGCCGAGGTCGACCATTTGGCCCAGGTGCCAGAAAAAGCCGCGGTAGGTGCCGTCGGCGGCCTGCGAGCGCCCGACCACGTCGCCGAGGTCGTTCATGGCGCTGGCGTGGCTGTTGTCACCGCCCAAGGTTCCGAGGACCACCATGCGATAGGCCGGTGCTGCGGCGGTGGGTACCTGGATGGGCGCGGCGGTCAAAGCGGCCGCGAGGAGGGTGTTGGCGAGCACGGATGGCACGGGACGGCTCCCTCCGGAGTATCGCCGGGCGAGGTGCGCTCAGCGTAGGCGCGTCTTGCCGTTGCGCCGGGTTGCCGTCACGTAGCGGACAGCAGCTCGCAGAGGTTGAAGTCGCGGTGCTGCCGCGCCTCGTCGACTTGTGTGCGGAGGACGCGGACGTCCGCGACGAGACGGCGGCTGGTCTCGCGGCGTCGATGATGTCCGCACCAGCCGCCACGAGCAGCACGGCCTTTGCCAAAGGATAGGAAGGAGGTGGGCAGTGTCGTTCCTGGTCGTCGCCAAGATCCACATCCCGCGTCGAACGGGTTCGGTCGCTTGCTTGTGCCGAGCCCGTTAGAGGGTATGGTGGTCGATGCGTGGACCCGCGTCGATGCGCCTCCATGCCGTTCCGGAAATCACGGAACGTAACCGGTTGTGATTGGGCCGGCGGGTGCTCCAGTGCCCTGGGTGAATTGTGCTGAAGGTCGCATCAAGCGCTCTGTGAAGCGCTGATGTCGCAGGAAGGGGCCCTGATCTGGCCCAGCTTGTCGAGGCGGAGTGGGCCGAAGGGTGCAACCTCGCGAACGCTCGGACGGGTCCAGCCCTCACCGCTTTTCTGCGTACCGACCGTGTGGCACGATCGTGGAATCTCCACCATCCCTGTGACACTTCCCCGACAGGAGCAAACATGTCTGGTCGAAGGCTGGGCCGGCTGCTCGGCTCGCTCCTCTTGCTCGCTGCTGTCCTCGGTGGACTGCAGGGCGCCGGCTCCCTGTCCGGCGGTAAGGCTCAACTGGCCGATGTCGTCTGGGGCGCGAGTCAGGGCGACGTGGTCTGGGGCGCGGGCCAGGACGGTGACGTTGTCTGGGGTTCGAGCCAGGGTGACGTCGTCTGGGGCGTCGACGCCCGGTAACTGGCGCGGTCGCCGCCCGTGAGGGCAGCACCAGCGGGCGGCGTCTCTTCGAGGGAGCGGTATGGCCAGGCGTGACCAACGACGCAAGTCCACGGACCACGCTTGGTTTATCACCGGCCCGCTGGCTCTGCTCGCAGTCCTCTGTTGCACCGCCATCAGCGTCATCTCCGATGAGCCGTTCGGCAACTGGGGCCTGGCGTTCCTGATTTTCCTGGCGATGGCGGGCATCAGCATTCCGGTGCTGAACTTCGTCGTCCGCCGGCAGTCGGTGGGCGTGACGCTCACCGAGATCCCCCTCGTCGTGGCGTTGTTCTTCTTGCCGCCGCTGACCGTTGTCCTGATCTACACGCTCGCCTCGTTGATCTGGAGCGCCACGCAGCGCTTCCCACCGGCGAAGTTCTGGTTCAACGTCGCCAAGGCCGCGGCGGCCACGTCGATTGCCAGCCTGTTGCTCCTGCGGCTGCCGTCGCTTGACGACGTGGGTCCTGGCACGTGGGGCAGCCTCTTCCTCGCGGTGAACACCATCACGCTGGTAAGCCTCATCTCGGTTGTCGGCGTCCATGTGCTCCTGCAGGGCTGGCAGGCTGGCCGGGAGGCCCTACGGACCACACCGTCGGTGTTCCTGACCACCTCGATCAACGCGTCCGTCGGCCTGCTCGTCCTGATCGCGCTGGAAGCGACGTGGTGGTCGGCGTTGCTGCTTGCTGCCCTCTTCGCCGCTCTCGCCCTTGTCTACCGGTCCTACGCCCAGTTCTTCCGGCAGCACCGCACCCTCACCGGCATGTACGACCTGGCGCGGCTGATCACCACCAGTGGCGCCGACGCGGCACTCGCCGATGTCCTGCTCGACCGGGTTCGTGCCCTCATGCAGGCGGAGTCCGCCACCCTCTGGCTGCCCGCCCAGGGCCGGCATCCGGAGGTGCTGTTGACGGCCCGGGTCGACACACCGGGGTTGCTGGACGTCGCCCCGACGCCGGCGATCCTGCGGGTGCGGGCGCGCGATCTTGCGAAGACGTTGTCGATGGGGCGTCTGCTCGGCGACGAGAGCGCCCTGCGCCGCGAGATCAGCGCCCGTGAGATCAAAGACGTGATCGTGGTGCCGCTGCGCTCCGGGCAGGCCGTGATCGGCACCCTGGAGGTGGCGAACCGGCTCAGCGACATCGGCCACTTCGCCCCCGGCGACATCCCCATCTTCGAGACGGTGGCGGCGCACGCGGCGGTCGCGCTGGAAAATTCGCGGCTTGTCGACCGGCTGCGGCACGACGCGTACCACGACACGTTGACGCGGCTGCCCAACCGCCGCCGGATCATCGCGGCGCTTGACGAATCGGCCAAGATCGGGGCGCCCGACGAGGTGGTGGCGCTGCTGCTGTTCGACGTCGACGGGCTGCGACAGGTGAACGAATCCCTCGGCCACGCGGCAGGCGACAAGGTCCTCGTCGAGGTCGCCAACAGGTTGCGGGCCAGCGCGCCGTCGTCGGCCCTGGTCGGCCGGGTCGGCGGCGACGAGTTCCTGGTGACGCTGCGTCTGGAGAGCGCCGAAGCGGCGTTGGAGCTGGCTGGTCAATTGCGGGACCAGATCCGCGACGAAATGGTCTTCGACGCGCTCACCCTCGACGTCAACACGGCGGTCGGTGTCGCCGTACACCCGGATCATGGCAGCGACGCCGCGACCCTGTTGCTGCGGGTGGATTTGGCGGCGACCGCCGCCAAGTCGGTGCCGGGCAGCGTGCAGCTGTTCAACCCGGCGCTGGAGTCCCGGTCGCTGCGCCGGTTGGGTCTGGCCGGCGATCTGCGCCGGGCGCTCGACCAGGGCGAGCTGGAGGTCTACTTCCAGCCCAAGGTGACACTGCGGGACCGGCGGCTGGTGGGTGTGGAGTGCCTGGCCCGGTGGGAGCATCCCACCCACGGCACTGTCGCCCCCGAGGACTTCGTGGCGGTGGCCGAGCACACCGGCCAGCTGAGCCGGCTCACCGAGGTGGTGCTCCGCGAGGGGTTGCGGCGGAGCCGGGACTGGGCCCAGGCAGAGCAGGCGCTTCCCATCGCTGTCAACCTCGCCGCTCGTACGCTCACCGACCGGCACTTCCCGGACCGGGTGCAGGAGCTGTTGACCGAGTACGGGGTGCCGGCGCAGCGCCTCACCCTGGAGATCACCGAGGCGGGGGTGCTGGACGGCACCGACCGGCCCATTCCGACACTGCACCGGCTGCGTGATCTCGGCGTCCGGCTGTCGGTGGACGACTTCGGCACCGGCGACTCGTCGCTCGCCCACCTGCGCCGGCTGCCCGTGCACGAGGTGAAGGTGGACCGCTCCTTCGTGCAGGGCATGGCGACCGACCCGGGTGACCTGGCGATCGTCAACGCGGTGGTGACGCTCTCTCAACAGTTCGGCCTGGCCGTGGTCGCCGAGGGCGTGGAGAGCGAGCTGACCCTGGAGCTTCTCCAGGACATCGGCTGCGAGATCGGTCAGGGCTTCCTGTTCAGCCGGCCGCTGCCGTACGAGCGGCTGGCGGCCTGGTTCGGTGCTCAGGCCGACCCCGAAGCGATCTCCGGTACGGAGCTTCCGCGCCTTCGTGTCGTGCCCTGAGCTGGGCGTAGAGGATCACCGGGGATCCGATTTCACCTGCCGGCAGGTGCCGTGTACTCTTACTTCTGCGCGCCTCCCGGGGAGATCGCGCAGGCCCCCTTAGCTCAGTCGGCAGAGCGTCTCCATGGTAAGGAGAAGGTCTACGGTTCGATTCCGTAAGGGGGCTCGAGGGTTCAGCTGGACCCACCGCGGCGGTGTAGCTCAGATGGCAGAGCAAGCGGCTCATAATCGCTGTGTCGCCGGTTCAAGTCCGGCCACCGCTACTCTCGTCTTCCGGGCTCGTTCCCGGTGGTCGTGAACCCGGGCGCCAATGGCGCCCACTTTGCATGTCCGCGCAGTCAGCGTCTAGGCTGACGCGTCGTAGTTGTTTCCGTTAGCGAGGAAGGCACTCCGCCGTGGCGAAGGCTACCGATGTCCGGCCGAAGATCACTTTGGCGTGTGTGGAGTGCAAGGAGCGCAACTACATCACGCGCAAGAACCGCCGGAACGACCCCGACCGCATCGAGCTGAAGAAGTTCTGCCCGCGTGACGGTCGGCACACCGTTCACCGCGAGACCCGCTGACTCGTGGCCGGCTTCGCGCCGGCCACCGTCACAAGCTTTCCGATCGCCGATCTGACCGGTCCGACGCGGCTTGACCGCCGTCGACCGCCCAGGTCGGCGATCGTTTTGTACGTGTAGGTTCGCGGCATGTCTCTGGACCCTTCCTTTGTCGGCCGGACGTATCCGCCGACGGCCCCCTATCAGGTGGGCCGAGAAAAGATCCGTGAGTTCGCCACCGCCATCGGCGCCACCGATCCGGCCTATCACGACCCGGCGGCAGCTCAGGCCCTGGGCCATCCGGACGTGGTCGCCCCGCCGACCTTCCCGGTGATCGTCGCGGGAGCGGCGAACCAGCAGATCTTCGAGGACCCGGCGTTGGGCGTCGACTACAGCCGCGTGGTGCACGGTGACCAGCGTTTCGCGTACGCCAGGCCGGTCGTGGCGGGCGACGAGCTGGTCTGCACGAGCACCATCGAGGACGTCACCACCCGGGGCGGGCACGGCTTCCTGACCACCCGTACCGACGTGAGCACCGTCGCCGGTGAGCCGGTGGTCGCCGTCTGGACCAAGATCGTCGTACGCGGGGAGGCCTGAGATGGATTTGCCAGCCAAGACGTTCCGGGTGACCCGCGCCGACCTGGTCCGCTACGCGGGCGCCTCGGGGGACTTCAACCCGATCCACTGGAGCGACAGGGTCGCCACGAAGGTGGGGCTGCCCGGCGTGATCGCGCACGGCATGTTCACAATGGCGCTTGTCGGCCGGGCGGTCACCGAGTGGGCCGGCGCGCCCGACGCGGTGGTCGAGTACGGGGTGCGGTTCACCCGGCCCGTGGTGGTCCCCGACGACGACGAGGGGACCGAGATCGAGGTGTCCGCGGTGGTCCGCGAGGTGACCGAGGACGGCCTCACCCGGCTCGATGTGACCGCCACCTGCCTGGGGGAGAAGGTGCTCGCGCAGGCGCGGGCGACCATCCGGACGGCTCGCTGAAACAGACCCGCCACGCGTGGCGGGTAGACCGGTTGGGAAAGTCGGGCGGGTACCCGTACACTGGTCCGCCGTGGGGCAAGTGACCCCTGCTCGGTCGTCTGTGGCCGCGTGGGGCGAGTGTTGCCGCACAGGGGTGTAGCTCAATTGGCAGAGCAGCGGTCTCCAAAACCGCAGGCTGCAGGTTCAAGTCCTGTCACCCCTGCGCCTCAGGCCTGACCGTTCCCGTGGGTCGCGCCGCCGACATGGCGGCGTCCGGCCCGTGGTGGTGGCATCGGCGGGGTGGTTCCGAGGCAATCGGGCCCCCGGTTGATCCACCGGCCGCGGCCCGTCGCGGGACGGTTGGGCCCGGCCGGCGTGACCAGCGCCGCGTACGCCACCCGGCGTGCGACCCGAGATTCCGCGACGGAGGGCGAAGTGGCCGACAACAAGCGGCGCGGCGACGACGACGGCGACGATCGTCTGGACGACGAGATCGTCGACGAGGCAGCCGACGACGACGCCACCAGCGCGGAGGACGAGCCGGTCTCCCGGGGCGGCACCGCGACGCGGTCGCGCGCCCGGGCCGAGTCGGCGGACAGCCGGCCGACCACTCGGTCGGAAACGTCCCGGGTAGGCGTGTTCGGACGCATCGCCCGGTTTTTCCGCGAGGTCGTTGCCGAACTGCGTAAGGTCATCTGGCCGACGCGCAAGGAGCTGCTGACCTACACCGGGGTGGTGGTGACGTTCGTCGCGGTGATGCTGACGATCGTTGCCCTGCTGGATTACGGGTTCGCCAAGGTCGTGCTGTTTGTCTTCGGCAACTCGGACTGACCGGCTGCCTCCAGAGCCGATAGTGACGGAAGTGAGCGAGCGTGCCTGAGTACGACGAGACCGCCGGACCGGTGGACGAGCAGTCCACCGTCGCGACGGCGGCTGGTGACGAGTCGGTTGAGGCCGCCAGCGAGCCGGAGTTCCCCACCACCGAGCCTGCGCCGGACGAGGAGTACGACCCGGTCGCCGAGCTGAGGCAGAAGCTGCGCTACGCCCCGGGCGACTGGTACGTGGTGCACTCGTACGCCGGCTACGAGAACAAGGTGAAGACCAACCTCGAGACCCGGATCACGAGCCTCGACATGGAGGACTTCATCTACCAGGTCGAGGTGCCGACCCGGGAAGAGGTCGAGGTCAAGAACGGTAAGCGTTCTCAGATCCAGGCCAAGGTCTTCCCGGGCTACATCCTGGTCCGGATGGAGTTGACCGCCGAGTCCTACTCCTGTGTCCGCAACACCCCGGGCGTGACCGGCTTCGTCGGCGCGACGGACCGGGCTGACCGGCCCGCGCCGCTCTCCCTCGACGAGGTGCTGAAGTGGCTGGCGCCGGCGGTCGAGACCGAGCAGAAGAAGGCGAAGCCGGAGGTCAAGGTCCTCGACTTCGAGGTCGGTGACTCCGTCACCGTCACCGACGGCGCGTTCGCCTCGCTGCCGGCCACGATCAGCGAGATCAACGCCGACCAGCAGAAGCTCAAGGTGCTGGTGTCGATCTTCGGTCGGGAAACCCCGGTGGAGCTCAACTTCAACCAGGTCGCAAAGATCTGATCCGGTCGTCGGCGACGGGTCGACCCGCCGCCGACGTCGGCGTACGCCCTCCCGCTCGACCTCGGCGGACGAGCGGGCAGCGGCCTGCGCTACCCTTGAACGTCGCCGCTGTCGCGTCGCGCTGACCGTGCGCGCCCGCTCGCTGTGGCGTCAGCCGCATTTTCCCAGCTCCAAGCCCCAGGAAGTGACATGCCTCCGAAGAAGAAGCTCGTCAAGACGTTCACGCTTCAGCTGCCGGCGGGCCAGGCCACGCCGGCGCCGCCGGTCGGCCCCGCGCTCGGCCAGCACGGCGTGAACATCATGGAGTTCTGCAAGTCCTACAACGCGCAGACCGAGTCCCAGCGGGGCGACATCGTCCCCGCCGAGATCAGCGTGTACGAGGACCGGTCCTTCACCTTCGTGCTGAAGACCCCGCCCGCCGCCCGGCTGCTGATCAAGGCTGCCGGTGTGCAGAAGGGCTCGGGCGTTCCGCAGAGCGAGAAGGTCGGCTCGGTCAGCCGCGCCCAGCTGCGTGAGATCGCCGAGAAGAAGATGGCCGACCTCAACGCCAACGACCTGGACCAGGCCGAGAAGATCATCGCCGGCACCGCCCGGTCGATGGGCATCACCGTCAACGACTGACGTCGGCCCCCTTTCGAAGACCCGACCGTGGGAGGGCCGCTCCGAGCGGCCCGCCAGAGACCACAGGAGTAATAAGCAATGCAGCGCAGCAAGAGCTACCGCAAGGCCGCCGACGTCATCGACCGGTCGAAGCTGTACACCCCCGCCGAGGCCGTGAAGCTGGCCAAGGAGACCACCAACGTCAAGTTCGACGCCACGGTCGAGGTCGCCATGCGCCTCGGCGTCGACCCCCGCAAGGCGGACCAGATGGTCCGCGGCACGGTCAACCTGCCGCACGGCACCGGTAAGACCGCCCGCGTGATCGTCTTCGCCGGCGGCGCGAAGGCCGAAGAGGCCGTCGCGGCGGGTGCTGACGAGGTGGGCACCGACGAGCTGGTCGCCCGCATCCAGGGTGGTTGGCTCGACTTCGACGCGGCGATCGCCACGCCGGACCAGATGGCCAAGATCGGCCGGATCGCGCGGATCCTGGGCCCGCGCGGTCTCATGCCGAACCCGAAGACCGGCACGGTGACCATGGACGTCACCAAGGCGGTGCAGGACATCAAGGGCGGCAAGATCACCTTCCGGGTGGACAAGCACTCCAACCTGCACCTGATCATCGGCAAGGCCTCCTTCACGGAGACCCAGCTGGTGGACAACTACGCGGCGGTGCTCGACGAGGTGCTGCGGGCCAAGCCGTCCGCTGCCAAGGGCAAGTACCTCCGCAAGGTCATCCTCACCACCACGATGGGCCCGGGCGTTCCGGTCGACCCGAACCTGGTGAAGAACCTTACTGAGGACTCGGCCGAGGCCTGAGCCGACAGTTCGCTCCGCCGGGGCGCCGCCACCACCGTGGCGGCGCCCCGGCGCGTCTGTGCTGTGGCAGTCTCGGCCCATGCGGTTGGAGAACGTCTGGTTGCGCTACCACCGGCGTGGCCCGTGGGTGCTGCGGGGCGTCGACGCGCGGATCGGTCCGGGTGAGGTCGCGATCGTGCTGGGCCGCAACGGGGCGGGCAAGTCGACGCTCCTCCAGGTGGCCGCCGGCGTGCTCCGGCCGGGCCGGGGCCGCGTGGCCGACCGACCCTCCCGGGTGGGCTGGGTGCCGGAACGCTTCCCTGCCGACCAGCCCTTCACCGTGGCCCGCTACCTGACGGGCATGGCGCGGATGGCCGGCCTTGGCCGGGTGGCAGCCGACGAGGCGGTGGCGGCCTGGACGCAACGGCTCGGGCTGGACGCGTTGCAGGCGGTGCGACTTCCGGAGCTGTCCAAAGGCACCGCGCAGAAGGTGGGCCTCGCCCAGGCGATGCTGCGAAGGCCGGGCCTGCTGGTCCTCGACGAACCGTGGGAGGGCCTGGACGCCGCGACCCGCGACCTGGTTCCCGAGCTGGTCGACGAGGTGCTTGCTGGCGGCGGCAGCGTCCTGGTCAGTGATCACCGGGGGGAGACGGTCCGACTGCCGGGCGCGCGACGCTTGTCGGTGGCCGACGGCTCGCTTACCGAGGAGACGCCGCCGGCAGACGAGAGGATCGCTGTGGTCGAGGTCGCGGTGCCGGCCGCGCGGGTCGCGGACACCGTCGCCCGGTTGCGCGCCGACGGCCACCAGATCCTTCGGGTACGCGCCGACACCTCCATCGCCACAGCCCAGGTCCATCCCGCTGTGCCAGCGATCCGACCGGCTGCGGGATCGGCGCCCGAGCAGGCCGGTGCCGCTGCGGTGGTCGAGCCGACGGCGGGGGAGGCGCAGTGAACGCACTGGTCCGGCTGCGGCTTGCCGGCTTCCTGCGTACCGGGCGGGCGTTGGCGCCGCTGCTCGCCGGCCTCGTCGTGCTCGGCACCCTGTACGGCGGCGGTCGGGCCCAGCCCGCTGAGGCGTACGGCGTCTCCGCAGCGCTGCTCTTTCCGGTGCTCGCCTGGCAGACCAAGATCCTGCTGGACATCGAGCCGGACGTGCAGCGCCGCCTCGCCCAGGTGACGGTCGGGGTGGCCCGGGAACGGGCGGCCGGGCTGCTCGCGGCCGGTGTCGCGGCGCTGGTGGCGGTGGCCGTGGCGCTTGTCTTTCCGTGGCTGGTGGGCGGGGTCACCGGCCCGGCCGATCCGGGGGACCGGTCGCTGCTGGCCGGGCTCACGCTGGGGCTGTGGGCGCACCTGCTGGTCGTACCGTCGGCGGTTGCCCTTGGCGCGCTGGCAAGCCGGGCGTCGGTGGGCGGCGCCGCGTACGGCGTCGCGGTGCTTGCCGTCGGTGCCGTCGGCGCTGTGGTGCTCGGGCTGAGCGGTTCGGTGGTCCCCTGGCTGGCGCCGCCGATCATGGCGGCGGCCCGGACGACCGCTGGCGACGCCGCCGCGCTCACACTTGTCGGGCTGACCGTGTGGGCGCTGGCCTGGAGTGCCGCGGCCGTCGGCGGTTACCTGTGGCGGCGGCGGGCGCGGGGCTGACCGCGCGGGAGCGCCGGTGACCTGACTCACCGGGGGCGATTTGGCGCTGGTGGGAGTGGGCGCGTACTCTTCAAACGTCATCCGTGTTGTCACGGATGAGGAACCACCCAGAGACCGCTGGTCACCGTGCTCCGGCACGGTCGAAGGTCCCGCGACACGGGCGACCCGCGTAGGGCGGCAAGCGTAACTCGGCAGTGAACATGGTCCGCCGACCGTGTCGATCCGCCGGCCCTCGCCCCGTGCGCCCTGCGCCGGGGCTTTTTCGTTGTCGCCGCCTCCGCCTGACGTCCGGCTTCGGCCGGTACGGGGATCAGCCTCGAGTAACGAGAGAGGAGGGACATGGCGGACAAGCCGATCCGGGCCGACAAGGCCACGGCCGTCGCTGAGCTGACCGAGAGCTTCCGCAGCGCGGGCGCTACCGTGCTGACCGAGTACCGGGGTCTGACGGTCTCCCAGCTCACCCAGCTGCGGCGCTCGCTCGGTGCCGAGACCAGCTACACGGTCGCGAAGAACACGCTGGCGAAGCGTGCTGCGACGGACGCAGGCATCACCGGCCTCGACGAGCTGTTCTCCGGTCCTACCGCGCTGACTTTCGTTTCGGGCGACGTCGTCGAGGCGGCGAAGGGGCTTCGCGACTTCGCGAAGGCTAACCCGAAGCTCGTCATCAAGGGCGGTGTCTTCGAGGGCAAGGCCATTTCCGCGGCCGAGGTCACGAAGCTTGCCGACCTGGAGTCCCGTGAGGTGCTGCTGGCCAAGCTGGCCGGCGCGATGAAGGGCAACCTGAGCAAGGCCGCGGCCCTGTTCCAGGCTCCGCTCTCCAAGGCCGCCCGCGCGGCGGCCGCCCTGGCGGACAAGAAGCGCGAGCAGGAGGGCGCCGAGGCGGCCTGAGGCCCCGCGGCGCACCCACGTTCTTAGACAACCTTTAGAAAGGACGCCAGATATGGCGAAGCTCAGCACCGACGAGCTGCTCGACGCGTTCAAGGAGATGACGCTGATCGAGCTCTCTGAGTTCGTGAAGCAGTTCGAGGACACCTTCGAGGTCACCGCTGCGGCTCCGGTCGCCGTGGCCGCCGCCGGTGGGGCTCCGGCCGCCGCCGAGGCCGAGCCGGAGAAGGACGAGTTCGACGTCGTCCTCGAGGCTGACGGTGGCAAGAAGATCCAGGTCATCAAGGTCGTGCGCGAGCTGACCGGCCTGGGCCTCAAGGAGGCCAAGGACGCGGTCGAGTCCGCGCCGAAGGCCATCCTGGAGAAGGTCAACAAGGAGACCGCCGAGAAGGCCAAGGCCAAGCTCGAGGGCGAGGGCGCCAAGGTCACCCTCAAGTGACCTGAGCTCCACAAGCGCTGCGTTCCGGTTCGTGAGCCGGGACACCATCGCGTCACGGCGGGCGGTGATCCCACAGGGATCGCCGCCCGCCGTGTTGGTGTACCTGTGTGACAGCTGCGCTGAGCTGGGCGCCGATCGTGGTCACCGACCACCCGGACGAGCGTCGACGGTCGCCCTCAGGTGGGAAAGAGAGGACGACCCGGATACCGGGCCTTGACGCGGCCCCGGCCTGCCAGGCACGCTGACACCAGCAAGACACCGCGCTTGCGACGGCCACGATGTGGGTATGTCAGCGGCGGCACCATCGCCGCAGCAACATCCCGAGCGGCCCGGCGGGAACGTTGCGTTCCGAGCGGCCCGGCAGCCCCGGTTTTTCGGGGGCCAGGGCGCGTTCCGCAACGACCTGCGGGTTGGGCTGGACAGCGGTTAGCCTCTCGGCTACACTGCTAGTTTGCGCTGCCTTCCGACTAGACCCCTGCTCGGAAATGTCCGGTTACGGATATTTCTGGTGGGGTCATTGGAGTGCACGCGTACCAGCCGTTCTGCAGCACCGGTCCTCGGAAGGACGCATCTTGGCAGCTTCCCGCCCTGCGAAGACCAGTCGTACGTCGAGCGCATTCGCTCCCCGCCGAGTTTCATTCGGCAGGATCACCGAACACCTCGAGGTCCCCAACCTCCTCGCCATTCAGAACGAGTCCTTCGACTGGCTCGTCGGCAACGAGGGTTGGCAGGGCCGGTCGGCGGACGACCCGCACGCACGCTCGGGTCTCGCGGAGATCCTTGAAGAGATCAGTCCCATTGAGGACTTCTCTGGCACCATGTCGCTGTCCTTCTCAGCGCCGCGCTTCGACGAGGTCAAGGCCTCGATCGAGGAGTGCAAGGAGAAGGACCTGACCTACTGCGCTCCGCTGTTCGTGACCGCGGAGTTCACAAACAACACCACTGGCGAGATCAAGAGCCAGACGGTGTTCATGGGTGACTTCCCGATGATGACGCCCAAGGGCACCTTCGTCATCAACGGCACCGAGCGCGTCGTGGTCAGCCAGCTCGTCCGTTCCCCGGGCGTGTACTTCGACAAGCAGCCGGACAAGACCTCCGACCGCGATCTGTCCAGCGTCAAGGTCATCCCGAGTCGGGGTGCCTGGCTGGAGTTCGACATCGACAAGCGCGACACGGTCGGCGTACGCATCGACCGCAAGCGCCGGCAGGCCGTCACCGTCCTGCTCAAGGCCATCGGATGGTCGGCCGAGCGGATCCGTGAGCGGTTCGGCTGGTCCGAGCTCATGATGACCACGCTCGAGAAGGACCACATCGCCGGCCAGGATGAGGCCCTGCTAGACATCTACCGCAAGCTGCGCCCTGGCGAGCCGCCGACGCGCGAGAACGCCCAGACCCTGCTCGACAACCTCTTCTTCAACCCGAAGAGGTACGACGTCGCCAAGGTCGGGCGCTACAAGTTCAACAAGAAGCTCGAAGTCGACGTGCCGATCACCACCGGCACGCTGACCGAGGACGACATCGTCGCCACCGTGGAGTACCTGTGCCGGCTGCACGCCGGTGAGGACGGCTACGAGGCCGACGACATCGACCACTTCGGCAACCGTCGTCTGCGGACCGTGGGCGAGCTGATCCAGAACCAGGTTCGGGTCGGCCTGTCCCGGATGGAGCGGGTCGTCCGCGAGCGGATGACCACGCAGGACGTCGAGGCGATCACCCCGCAGACCCTGATCAACATCCGCCCGGTGGTGGCGGCGATCAAGGAGTTCTTCGGGACGTCGCAGCTGTCCCAGTTCATGGACCAGACCAACCCGCTGGCGGGCCTGACCCACCGGCGCCGGCTGAGCGCGCTCGGCCCGGGTGGTCTGTCCCGGGAGCGGGCCGGCTTCGAGGTCCGCGACGTGCACCCGTCCCACTACGGCCGGATGTGCCCGATCGAGACGCCGGAAGGCCCGAACATCGGCCTGATCGGCGCGCTGTCCACCTTCGCCCGGGTCAACCCGTTCGGCTTCATCGAGACGCCGTACCGGAAGGTCGTCGACGGTCGGGTCACCGACCAGATCGACTACCTGACCGCGGACGAGGAGGACCGGTTCGTCAAGGCCCAGGCCAACGCGCCGCTGAAGGCCGACGGCACGTTCGCCGAGGACCGGGTCCTGTGTCGCCGTAAGGGCGGCGAGACCGAGGACGTCGTCCCCAGCGCCGTCGACTACATGGACGTCTCGCCTCGGCAGATGACCTCCGTGGCGACCGCCATGATCCCGTTCCTCGAGCACGACGACGCCAACCGGGCACTGATGGGCGCGAACATGCAGCGCCAGGCTGTGCCGCTGGTCAAGGCCGAGGCGCCGCTCGTGGGTACGGGCATGGAGTACCGGGCCGCTGTCGACGCTGGCGACGTGGTGGTCGCCGAGGTCGGCGGTGTGATCGAGGATCTCTGCGCCGACTACGTCACCATCCACCAGGATGACGGCCACCGCCGGACGTACCTGCTGCACAAGTTCCGCCGCTCCAACGCCGGCTCCTGCGTCAACCAGAAGCCTGTGGTCTTCGAGGGCGACCGCGTCGAGGCCGGTCAGGTCATCGCCGACGGGCCGTGCACCGACGAAGGCGAGATGGCGCTCGGGCGCAACCTGCTCGTTGCGTTCATGTGCTGGGAGGGCCACAACTACGAGGACGCGATCATCCTGTCGCAGCGCCTCGTGCAGCAGGACGTGCTCACCTCGATCCACATCGAGGAGCACGAGGTCGACGCCCGGGACACCAAGCTCGGCCCGGAGGAGATCACCCGCGACATCCCGAACGTCAGCGAGGAAATGCTCGCTGACCTCGACGAGCGCGGCATCATCCGGATCGGCGCCGAGGTAGTCCCCGGCGACATCCTGGTCGGCAAGGTCACGCCCAAGGGCGAGACCGAGCTGACCCCGGAGGAGCGGCTGCTCCGCGCGATCTTCGGTGAGAAGGCGCGTGAGGTTCGGGACACCTCGCTGAAGGTGCCGCACGGCGAGACCGGCACGGTCATCGGTGTGCGCACGTTCTCCCGCGAGGACGGCGACGAGTTGCCGCCGGGTGTCAACGAGCTGGTCCGGGTCTACGTCGCCCAGAAGCGCAAGATCCAGGACGGCGACAAGCTCGCCGGCCGTCACGGCAACAAGGGCGTCATCTCGAAGATCCTGCCGATCGAGGACATGCCGTTCCTGGAGGACGGCACCCCCGTCGACATCGTGCTCAACCCGCTGGGTGTGCCGAGCCGGATGAACATCGGCCAGGTGCTGGAGACGCACCTCGGCTGGGTGGCCAAGACCGGTTGGAAGGTCGAGGGCGACGACACGGAGTGGAAGCGGCAGCTGCGCTCGATCGACGCGCACGAGTCCGAGGGGGACACGAACGTGGCCACCCCGGTCTTCGACGGTGCCCGCGAGGCGGAGATCTCCGGCCTGCTGGCGTCGACGCTGCCCAACCGTGACGGCAACCAGCTGATCGGTTCCAGTGGCAAGGCGCAGCTGTACGACGGCCGCTCCGGTGAGCCGCTGCCGGACCCGATCGCGGTCGGCTACATCTACATCCTGAAGCTCAACCACCTGGTCGACGACAAGATCCACGCTCGGTCGACCGGTCCGTACTCGATGATCACGCAGCAGCCGCTGGGTGGTAAGGCGCAGTTCGGTGGTCAGCGTTTCGGTGAGATGGAGTGCTGGGCGATGCAGGCGTACGGCGCTGCCTACGCCCTGCAGGAGTTGCTCACGATCAAGTCCGACGACGTTCTCGGCCGGGTGAAGGTCTACGAGGCCATCGTCAAGGGCGAGAACATCCCGGAGCCGGGCATCCCGGAGTCGTTCAAGGTGCTGCTCAAGGAGCTGCAGTCGCTGTGCCTCAACGTTGAGGTGCTGTCCAGCGACGGTGTGGCACTGGAAATGCGCGAGACCGACGACGAGGTGTTCCGGGCCGCCGAGGAGCTGGGCATCGACCTGTCCCGGCGCGAGCCGAGCTCGGTCGAAGAGGTGTAAGTGGTGAGGGTTGGGGGCCGACCGACCCGCTCTGGGCGGTCAAGCTTGATCCCGACGCGGGTCGGACGGCCCCCAACCTCGCCCATGATCTAGCTGTAAAGACGACGACATAGGGGACATAGTGCTCGACGTCAACTTCTTCGACGAGCTGCGCATTGGTCTCGCCACCGCCGACGACATCCGTCAGTGGTCGCACGGCGAGGTCAAGAAGCCTGAGACCATCAACTACCGCACCCTGAAGCCGGAAAAGGACGGGCTCTTCTGCGAGAAGATCTTCGGTCCGCAGCGGGACTGGGAGTGCTACTGCGGTAAGTACAAGCGCGTCCGGTTCAAGGGCATCATCTGTGAGCGCTGCGGCGTCGAGGTGACCCGCTCCAAGGTGCGTCGTGAGCGGATGGGGCACATCGAGCTCGCCGCTCCGGTGACCCACATCTGGTACTTCAAGGGCGTGCCGAGCCGGCTGGGTTACCTGCTGGACCTCGCCCCCAAGGACCTCGAAAAGATCATCTACTTCGCCTCGTACGTCGTGACGAGCGTTGACGCCGAGTCGCGTCACCGTGACCTCTCGACGATCGAGAACGAGATCCTGGCCGAGAAGCGGCAGTCCGAGAACAGCCGCGACTCGGAGATCGAGAAGCGGGCCGCCAAGCTCGAGGCCGACCTGGCCGAGCTGGAGGCCGAGGGTGCCAAGGCGGACGTCCGGCGCAAGGTCAAGGAGGGCGGAGAGCGCGAGATGCGCCAGATCCGCGACCGGGCCCAGCGCGAGATCGACCGCCTGGACGAGGTGCTGGACACCTTCCGCAAGCTGGAGCCGAAGCAGCTCGTCACCGACGAGCTGCTCTACCGCGAGCTGCGCGACCGTTTCGGTGAGTACTTCACCGGCTCGATGGGCGCCGAGGCGATCAAGGCGCTGGTCCAGAACATGGACCTCGACGCCGAAGCCGAGAGCCTGCGGGAGACCATCCGGTCCGGCAAGGGTCAGCGGAAGATCCGGGCGCTCAAGCGGCTCAAGGTCGTGGCGGCGTTCCTGAACACCCGCAACTCGCCGCTCGGCATGGTGCTCGACTGCGTCCCGGTCATCCCGCCGGACCTGCGCCCGATGGTGCAGCTCGACGGTGGCCGCTTCGCGACCTCGGACCTGAACGACCTGTACCGCCGCGTGATCAACCGGAACAACCGTCTCAAGCGGCTGATCGACCTCGGCGCGCCCGAGATCATCGTCAACAACGAGAAGCGGATGCTCCAGGAGGCCGTCGACGCGCTGTTCGACAACGGCCGTCGCGGCCGGCCGGTCACCGGTCCGGGTAACCGCCCGCTCAAGTCGCTGTCCGACATGCTCAAGGGCAAGCAGGGCCGGTTCCGCCAGAACCTGCTGGGCAAGCGCGTCGACTACTCCGGCCGTTCGGTCATCGTGGTCGGCCCGAAGCTCAAGCTGCACCAGTGCGGTCTGCCCAAGCAGATGGCGCTGGAGCTGTTCAAGCCGTTCGTCATGAAGCGGCTGGTCGACCTCAACCACGCGCAGAACATCAAGTCCGCCAAGCGGATGGTCGAGCGTCAGCGCCCGGTCGTGTGGGACGTGCTGGAAGAGGTCATCGGCGAGCACCCCGTGCTGCTCAACCGGGCGCCGACCCTGCACCGTCTGGGCATCCAGGCCTTCGAGCCGCAGCTGGTCGAGGGCAAGGCCATCCAGATCCACCCGCTGGTCTGCACCGCGTTCAACGCGGACTTCGACGGTGACCAGATGGCGGTGCACGTGCCGCTGTCCGCCGAGGCCCAGGCCGAGGCGCGGATCCTGATGCTGTCGTCGAACAACATCCTCAAGCCGGCCGACGGCAAGCCGGTCACCATGCCCACCCAGGACATGGTCATCGGTCTCTACCACCTCACCCACCTCACCGCAGGTGAGACGGGCGAGGGCCGGACGTTCAGCTCGGACGCCGAGGCGCGGATGGCGTTCGACAACCGCGAGCTGCACCTGCAGGCTCCGGTGAAGATCCGCCTGCGCGGCGTGGTCGGTGTCGACAACGGCGCTGGTGCCGAGCAGTGGACCGCCCCGGAGGGCTGGGTCGAGGGTGACCCGCTGACCGTGGAGACCACGCTGGGCCGGGTGCTGTTCAACGAGACGCTGCCGCAGGGCTACCGCTTCGTGAACTACGAGATCCGCAAGGGTCAGCTCTCCGCGATCGTCAACGACCTCGCCGAGCGCTTCCCCAAGGTGGCCCTCGCGGCCACCCTGGACGGGCTCAAGGAGGCCGGTTTCCACTGGGCCACCTGGTCCGGCGTGACGATCGGCATGGAGGACGTCATCGCTCCGCCGCGTAAGGCGGAGATCCTGGCGAAGTACGAGAAGGAAGCCGACCGGATCGACAAGCAGTACCAGCGTGGTCTGATGACCGCCGAGGAGCGTCGCGGCGAACTCATCGAGATCTGGACCAAGGCGACCAACGAGGTCGCCAAGGAGATGGACACCGCGCTGCCGCAGGAGAACCCACTGTGGAAGATGATCAACTCGGGTGCCCGCGGTAACCTGCTCCAGCTCCGGCAGATCGCGGCGATCCGTGGTCTGGTTGCCAACCCCAAGGGCGAGATCATCCCGCGGCCGATCAAGGCCAGCTACCGGGAGGGTCTGTCCGTGCTGGAGTACTTCATCTCCACGCACGGTGCCCGTAAGGGTCTCGCCGACACCGCGCTGCGGACCGCCGACTCGGGTTACCTGACCCGTCGTCTGGTGGACGTCTCCCAGGACGTGATCATCCGCGAGGAGGACTGCGGCACCGACCGGGCGATCCCGATGCAGATCGGCGAGCGCCTGGAGGACGGCCGGCTGGTCGTGCACGAGCACGCCGAGACCAGCGTGCACGCCCGTACCCTGGCCGACGACATCAAGGGGCCGGACGGCACCGTCGTCGCCGAGCGGGGTCAGGACATCAACTCCATCGGTGTCGACAAGATCGTCTCCGCTGGTGTGGAGACGGTCCGGGTGCGCAGCGTGCTCACCTGCGAGTCGAAGCTGGGCGTCTGCGGTGCCTGCTACGGGCGGTCGCTGCCGACCGGCAAGACCGTGGACGTCGGCGAGGCGGTCGGCATCATCGCCGCCCAGTCGATCGGTGAGCCCGGTACGCAGCTGACGATGCGTACCTTCCACACCGGTGGCGTCGCGGGTGAGGACATCACCCAGGGTCTGCCGCGTGTCCAGGAAATCTTCGAGGCCCGGGTCCCGAAGGGTAAGGCGCCCATCGCCGACACCCCCGGCCGGATCCGCATCGAGGACGGCGAGCGTTCGCGGAAGATCATCGTGGTGCCGGACGACGGCAGCGACGAGATCGTCTACGACAAGATCTCCAAGCGGGTGCGTCTGCGTACCCACGACGGCGGTCACGTCGCGGTCGGCGAGAAGCTCACCGAGGGCACCATCGACCCGCACGAGCTTCTGCGGATCATGGGTCCGCGGGCGGTCCAGGTCCACCTGACGAGTGAGGTCCAGGAGGTCTACCGCTCGCAGGGCGTGCTCATCCACGACAAGCACATCGAGATCATCATTCGCCAGATGCTCAAGCGGGTGACGGTCATCGACTCCGGCTCGACGGAGTTCCTGCCGGGTGTGCTCGTCGACCGGGCGCTGTTCGAGTCGGAGAACCGCCGGCTCGTGTCGGAGGGTGGCGAGCCCGCCGCCGGCCGTCCGGTGTTGATGGGTATCACCAAGGCATCGCTGGCCACCGACTCCTGGCTCTCCGCGGCCTCCTTCCAGGAGACCACCCGGGTGCTGACCGACGCTGCGATCAACTCGCGCAGCGACTCGCTTGTCGGCCTCAAGGAGAACGTGATCATCGGTAAGCTCATCCCGGCCGGTACGGGCATCAGCAAGTACCGCAACGTCCGGGTGGAGCCGACCGAGGAGGCCAAGGCGAAGGTCTACTCGATGACCGGTTACCCGGAGACCGACTACGGGTTCGGGCCGGCCAGCGGGCAGGCTGTGCCGCTTGACGACTTCGACTTCGGGTCGTACCGCTAAGCACCAGTACCGACGAGGCCCCCGGCACCTGCCGGGGGCCTCGTCGTGTCCGGACCGCCCCGGCCACGGCCGGGGTTCGGCATGATGGAGGCATGACGACAGCACCCGGGCAGGTGCCCGTCGCGTCCCAGGGCGTGCGCCACCCGCTGGATCCCGATCCGGCCCGTGCCACGAAGGCGCGGGCGGTGTTCGCGCTGGGGCTGCTCGGCATGCTCACAGGCCTGTTCATCGGCGGGGTGGTGCCGGCGACGGTGGCACTTCAGTTGGCGCGGCAGGCTCGCCGGGAGGCGTACTCCTCGGGGGGTTTCCTTACCGGCGGCGCCTGGCTGCGACGCGGAGAGCGGATGGCGTGGATCGGCCTGGTGCTGGTCGCGGTCAGCGTGGTCGTCGCTGTGGTGATCGGCGTGGTCCGGTTGGCGGACATGCCGTTCGGCCATGACTACCCGGCGAACATGGACTGATCCGACCACGGTCGCGTCGGGCGCGGGTGGCGTCGCGCCCGGCCGGTAGCCTGGCCGGTGTCCGCCGTGCGGCGGTGGTGGCCTGTCGACAGGAGGACCTCGTGACGGAACCGGCGCGGCCCCCGGCGGACGAGCCGGCCGGGCATCCTGGCGCGCCGGCCTCCGGCCCGGCCCCGTCCGAGCCGAGTGGCTGGGCACGACCCGAGACGGCCGACGAGCCCGGCGCCTCCGCGGCCTCTTCCGATTCGGGTACGTCGCCGGCGCCCTCACCCGACCGTGCGCCCGCCGGGAGCGAAGCGCCCCCGACGGCGTCATCGCCTGGCTGGGGTGATCCGCCGCATTCGTCACCGCCGTCCGGGTGGGGAGAAGCGCCTCTCTCGTCCGGCTGGGGGGAACCGCCCCGTTCGGCGCCGGTGTCCGGTTGGGGCGCGCCCGCGTCTGGTTGGGGTGCCTCTCCCGCCGGCTGGGCCACGGCCCCCGGATCCGGCCAACCCGACCCGGGTTCCGGTGCCTCGACACCGCCTGGTTGGGGTCCACCGCAGTCCGGGCCCGGCGCGCCACAGGGCTGGGCGCAGCCGCCGGCATCCGGCGCGCCGCAGGGTTGGGCGCAGCCGCCGTCCGGGCCTGGTGGGCCGCAGGGTTGGGCGCAGCCGCATTCCGGGCCTGGTTGGGCGCAGCCGCCGGCATCCGGTGCGCCGCAAGGCTGGGCGTCTCCGTCCGGGCCTGGTGCGCCGCAGGGGTGGGCGCAAGCGCCGGGCTCTGGTGGGCTGCAGGGCTGGGGGCAGCCGCAGTCAGATGGGCCGGGGTGGGGGACGGCGCCCGCTCGGCCGGTGCCGCCGGCCAGTGATGATCAGCGCCGGCCGCCGAAGCGGGTGGAGGCGGTGTCGGGCACACCGTTCGGTGTGGTGCACCTGGACGTGCCGCCGGTCACCTCCGGGCTGGCCATCGGTTCGCTTGTCGCGGGGATCGCGTCGATCCTGGTCTCGCTGCTTGTGCTCTGCTTCGGGGTGGCGTTCGTCAACGACGGCGGGGCCTGGGCGTCCGGTGCGTTCGCAGTGGTCGGCGTGCTAGCGGGGGTGGCGGCGATCGTCGCCGGCCTGCTCGGCCAGCGGCAGATCCGGCGGCCGACCGAGCCACCGGCGGTGCGGTTCACAGGCCGAGGGCTGGCGGTGGCCGGGATCAGCTGCGGGGCGGTGGGAGCGCTGCTCAGCCTCCTCGGACTGGGCCTGGCGCTGCTGCTCACCTTCGCGTGAGGGTGGCGACCGGGGCACGTGAGGACGGTCACCGACGCGAGCATTCGTCGCAGCTCTCGGACCACGTCTGCGGTGCCTGGTTCGGGGGCGACGGGTGGTGCGGCGGGCAAGCCGGTACACTTGTATTCGTAGGTGCCCTTCGCGGGCGACGAGGCAGGACGAGATCCGGCCGGCGAGCGTGAGACGTTCGCCGGGCCATTCCGTTTTGACCTGGGCGGCTGTGGTAGGTACTCTTTCCCCTTGTGCCCGGGCGTGCCCGGGCAACTCGTGCGTGCGCTGGATCTGATAGTCCGGGCGGCGGCACGACAAGCCAGAGATCCGGGGCGGGGCGACCCGCGTGCCGGTGACAAACCCCGGTACGCCGCGAAAGCGTCCGCACCGGGACCGTGAGTGGGGCGACACGCCCGACCGCGGGTGCCGGGGCCTCCGCAAGGTGGCCCTGGTCGGAATGTAGGAGAGCCGGTCATCAGGCCGGCTAACGAGCAGACGGCGCGGCCGCGACAGCGCGGCCGAAGGGAGCGGAGAAACCCGGTGCCCACGATCCAGCAGCTGGTCCGAAAGGGCCGCCAGGCTAAGACGAGCAAGACCAAGACCCCGGCGCTGAAGGGTTCCCCTCAGCGGCGCGGCGTGTGCACCCGCGTGTACACCACCACCCCCAAGAAGCCGAACTCGGCGCTGCGCAAGGTCGCTCGTGTGAAGCTCAGCAGCCAGATCGAGGTGACCGCCTACATCCCGGGCGTCGGTCACAACCTGCAGGAGCACTCGATCGTGCTCGTTCGCGGCGGCCGGGTGAAGGACCTCCCCGGCGTGCGTTACAAGATCGTCCGCGGCTCGCTGGACACCCAGGGTGTCCGCAACCGCAAGCAGGCGCGCAGCCGTTACGGCGCGAAGAAGGAGAAGAGCTGACATGCCGCGTAAAGGACCCGCTCCGCGGCGGCCGCTGGTCGCTGACCCGGTGTACAACTCGCCGCTGGTCACCCAGCTGGTAAACAAGATCCTGCTGCGCGGCAAGCGCCAGCTCGCCGAATCCATCGTGTACGCGGCCCTCGAAGGCTGCCGCGAGAAGTCCGGCACCGACCCGGTCGTCACCCTCAAGCGGGCGATGGACAACGTCAAGCCGACCCTTGAGGTGCGCAGCCGTCGTGTCGGTGGCGCCACCTACCAGGTTCCGGTCGAGGTCCGTCCGACCCGGGCGACCACCCTGGGCCTGCGCTGGCTGGTCACGTACTCCCGCGCCCGGCGCGAGAAGACCATGGTCGAGCGGCTGATGAACGAGCTGCTGGACGCGAGCAACGGCCTCGGTGCCGCCGTCAAGCGGCGCGAGGACACGCACAAGATGGCCGAGTCCAACAAGGCCTTCGCGCACTACCGCTGGTAACACCCTGGTTCCGGCGTCCCACGGGCGCCGGAACCGCCACCAGTTGAGTCGAGACGACGATAAGTAGGGATTGAAGTGGCCGCCGCAGACGCGCTCGCCAACGTACGCAATATCGGCATCATGGCGCACATCGATGCCGGTAAGACCACTACCACCGAGCGAATCCTGTTCTACACCGGCATCACCTACAAGATCGGTGAAGTCCACGAGGGCGCTGCCGTCATGGACTGGATGGAGCAGGAGCAGGAGCGCGGTATCACGATCACTTCCGCCGCCACGAAGTGCGAGTGGAAGGGCCACACGATCCAGATCATCGACACGCCCGGCCACGTCGACTTCACGGTCGAGGTGGAGCGGTCGCTGCGGGTGCTGGACGGTGCGGTCGCGGTGTACGACGGCGTGGCCGGTGTCGAGCCGCAGACGGAGAACGTCTGGCGGCAGGCGGACAAGTACGACGTCCCCCGGATGTGCTTCGTCAACAAGCTCGACCGGACCGGTGCCGACTTCTTCCGCTGCGTGCAGATGATGATCGACCGGCTGAACGCCACCCCGCTGGTGCTGCAGATCCCGATCGGCGCCGAGGCCGACTTCATCGGTGTCGTCGACCTGGTCGAGATGCGCGCGCTGACCTGGCGCGGCGAGACCCAGAAGGGTGAGGACTACGCGGTCGAGGAGATCCCGGCCGACCTCGCCGACTCGGCCGCTGAGTGGCGCGAGAAGCTGATGGAGACCCTCGCCGACGTCGACGACGCGGTGATGGAGAAGTACCTCGAAGGCGAGGAGATCTCCACCGACGAGATCCGGGCCGCCATCCGCCGCGCGACCATCGGTGGCAAGGCCAACCCGGTCCTCACGGGCACCGCCTTCAAGAACAAGGGCATCCAGCCGATGCTGGACGCCGTCGTGGCGTACCTGCCGTCGCCGCTGGACATCCCTGCGATCGAGGGCACGGCGACCGACGGTGAGACGCCGTTGCAGCGGCAGCCGTCCACCAAGGAGCCGTTCTCCGGCCTGGCCTTCAAGATCCAGACCGACAAGCACCTTGGCAAGCTCACCTACGTCCGGATCTACTCGGGCGTGGTCGAGACCGGCACCCAGGTGGTCAACTCCACCAAGGACCGCAAGGAGCGCATCGGCAAGATCTACCAGATGCACGCCAACAAGCGGGAAGAGCGCGGCTCGGCCCAGGCTGGCGACATCATCGCGGTGCAGGGTCTCAAGCAGACCACCACCGGTGACACGCTGTGCGACCCGGCGAACCCGGTCATCCTGGAGTCGATGACGTTCCCGGAGCCGGTCATCGAGGTCGCCATCGAGCCGAAGACCAAGGCCGACCAGGAGAAGCTCAGCACCGCCATCCAGCGGCTCGCTGAGGAGGACCCGACCTTCCGCGTCAAGCTGGACGAGGAGACCGGTCAGACGGTCATCGCCGGCATGGGCGAGCTGCACCTGGACATCCTGGTCGACCGGATGCGCCGCGAGTTCAACGTCGAGGCGAACATCGGTAAGCCGCAGGTGGCGTACCGCGAGACGATCCGCCGCAAGGTGGACAAGATCGAGTACACCCACAAGAAGCAGACCGGTGGCTCCGGCCAGTACGCTCGCGTGATCGTGAGCGTCGAGCCGCTGCCGCTTGACAACGACTCGCCGACCTACGAGTTCGCAAACGCCGTCACCGGTGGTCGCATCCCGCGGGAGTTCATCCCGTCGGTCGACGCCGGTGCCCAGGACGCCATGCAGTACGGCATCCTGGCGGGCTTCCCGCTCGTCGGTGTGAAGCTGACGTTGCTGGACGGCCAGTACCACGAGGTCGACTCCTCGGAAATGGCATTCAAGATCGCCGGCTCGATGGTGATGAAGGAGGCGGCCCGCAAGGCCGACCCCGCACTCCTTGAGCCGATGATGGCCGTTGAGGTCACCACTCCTGAGGAGAACATGGGTGACGTCATCGGCGACCTCAACTCCCGCCGCGGCATCATCCAGGCGATGGAGGAGCGCAGCGGCGCCCGCATCGTGAAGGCTCTGGTGCCGTTGTCGGAGATGTTCGGCTACGTCGGCGACCTGCGGTCGAAGACCCAGGGCCGGGCTAGCTACAGCATGCAGTTCGACTCCTACGCCGAGGTTCCGCAGAGCGTCGCGAAGGAGATCATCGCCAAGGCAACGGGCGAGTAACTTCCCCGAGCAGGTGATTCGTGGTCGGTCGCGGGTGGTTTCACCCGCCCGCGGCCACCACGATCGGATCGCGTGAGACCGGGCCTGTAGGCTTCATCGCCGCAGAACCCACAAAAGCTCTCCGGCCGCCAGGCCGGAAAGGCTGTCGACAGAGTCCTAAGCGCCGACCGGCGCGCCGGGCGTACGAACCAAGAAGTCCACAGGAGGACACCAGTGGCGAAGGCGAAGTTCGAGCGGACTAAGCCGCACGTCAACATCGGCACCATTGGTCACATCGACCACGGTAAGACGACGCTGACGGCGGCCATCACGAAGGTCCTGCACGACCAGTACCCCGACCTGAACCCCTACACGCCGTTCGACGAGATCGACAAGGCGCCGGAGGAGAAGGCCCGCGGTATCACGATCTCGATCGCGCACGTCGAGTACCAGACCGAGGCGCGGCACTACGCGCACGTCGACTGCCCCGGCCACGCGGACTACATCAAGAACATGATCACCGGTGCCGCGCAGATGGACGGCGCGATCCTGGTGGTCGCGGCGACCGACGGCCCGATGCCGCAGACCCGCGAGCACGTGCTGCTGGCCCGTCAGGTTGGTGTGCCGTACATCGTCGTGGCGCTCAACAAGAGCGACATGGTCGATGACGAGGAGCTCCTGGAGCTCGTCGAGCTCGAGGTGCGCGAGCTGCTCTCCTCGCAGGAGTACCCGGGTGACGACCTGCCGGTCGTTCGGGTTTCGGCGCTGAAGGCCCTCGAGGGTGACCCCGAGTGGACCGGCAAGCTGCTGGACCTGATGACCGCTGTCGACACCGCGATCCCGCAGCCGGAGCGCGAGACCGAGAAGCCGTTCCTCATGCCGATCGAGGACGTCTTCACGATCACCGGTCGTGGCACCGTTGTCACGGGTCGCGCCGAGCGCGGCATCCTCAAGCCGAACGAGGAGGTGGAGATCGTCGGTATCCGCGAGAAGTCGCAGAAGACGGTCTGCACCGGCATCGAGATGTTCCGCAAGCTGCTCGACGAGGCCCGCGCGGGCGAGAACGTCGGTCTGCTGCTGCGTGGCATCAAGCGCGAGGACGTCGAGCGCGGCATGGTGGTCGTCAAGCCGGGCACCACGACCCCGCACACGGAGTTCGAGGCGACGGTCTACATCCTCTCCAAGGAGGAGGGCGGCCGGCACACCCCGTTCTTCCAGAACTACCGTCCGCAGTTCTACTTCCGGACCACGGACGTCACCGGTGTCGTCACCCTCCCCGAGGGCACCGAGATGGTCATGCCGGGTGACAACACCACCATGTCGGTGAAGCTGATCCAGCCCATCGCCATGGAGGAGAACCTCAAGTTCGCGATTCGCGAGGGTGGCCGCACCGTCGGCGCCGGGTTCGTCACCAAGATCATGAAGTGAACTAGGTAACCCCGATTAGACCCGCCGCCGGTCGTGCGGCATACTAGTCAGGTTGCGTAACGACAGTTCGTCGCCTGTGTTCGGCTTTCGCTGAACCTCCGGGTGGCGAGACAGTCGAGCGTGGGGTGGTTGGCGGCCCAGTCGCCAACCACCCTCGCACGGCGTTCAGGTCGCGGTAATGCGATCGGCGCCTTGACCCACCGCGCGGTCAGCACCACTCCGGAACCACGGGGCGGAGCCCGGCCCGAGGGCGCGACACGCCCGACCGCGGGGGTCGGCGAAGTGGGCCTGTGCCAGCCGGTGCAGGCGCCCGCAACACAGCGGCATCGAGAGAAGGAACAGAAGCCACCATGGCGGGACAGAAGATCCGCATCCGGCTCAAGGCCTATGACCACGAGGTCGTCGACTCCTCGGCTCGGAAGATCGTCGAGACGGTGACGCGCACCGGGGCGCAGGTCGCGGGCCCGGTGCCGCTGCCCACGGAGATCAACCGTTTCTGCGTTATCCGCTCGCCGCACAAGTACAAGGACTCGCGCGAGCACTTCGAGATGCGCACGCACAAGCGGCTGATCGACATCATCGACCCGACCCCGAAGACGGTCGACTCGCTCATGCGCCTCGACCTGCCGGCTGGCGTCGACATCGAGATCAAGCTGTAGGGACCGGACAAATGGACAGGCAAGTCAAGGGGATCCTGGGCGCCAAGCTCGGCATGACCCAGGTCTGGGACAACAACAAGGTTGTTCCCGTGACCGTGGTCGAGGCCGGCCCGTGCGTCATCAGCCAGGTTCGTAGCGCCGAGAAGGACGGTTACTCAGCGGTCCAGCTGGCGTACGGCACGATCGACCCGCGCAAGGTCAAGAAGCCGATCGGCGGGCACTACGCCAAGGCGGACGTGGCACCGCGCCGGCACATCGTCGAGCTGCGCACCACGGACGCTGGGGAATACTCGCTCGGCCAGGAAGTCACTGTCGAGGAGTTCCCGGCCGGCGTCACGATCGACGTCACCGGAAAGACCAAGGGCAAGGGCTACGCCGGCCCGATGAAGCGGCACGGCTTCCACGGTCTGCGCGCCAGCCACGGTGTCGAGCGCAAGCACCGCTCGCCCGGTTCCATCGGCGCCTGCGCCACCCCGGGTCGTGTCTTCAAGGGCACCCGGATGGCCGGCCGCATGGGTGGCGTGCGCTACACCGTGCAGAACCTCACCGTCCAGGCGGTCGACACCGAGAACAACCTGCTGCTCGTCCGTGGTGCCATTCCTGGCCCCAAGGGCGCGCTGGTTCTGGTCCGTACCGCGGCCAAGAGCAAGGTCAAGAAGGGCGGTGCGGCCAAGTGACCACCGTTGACGTGCGCACCGTCGAAGGCAGCACCAGCGGCTCCGTCGAGCTGCCGGCTGACATCTTCGACGTGCAGGCCAACGTCGCGCTGATGCACCAGGTCGTGGTGGCCCAGCTCGCGGCGGCCCGACAGGGCACGCACAAGACCAAGACCCGCGGCGAGGTCGCCGGCGGCGGCAAGAAGCCGTACAAGCAGAAGGGCACCGGTCGCGCCCGGCAGGGCTCGATCCGCGCACCGCAGTTCGCCGGCGGTGGCGTGGTACACGGTCCCGTTCCGCGTGACTACAGCCAGCGGACCCCGAAGAAGATGAAGGCCGCCGCGCTGCGCGGTGCCCTCTCCGACCGGGCCCGCGCCGGGCAGGTGCACGTTGTCGAGGCGTTCGTCTCGGGCGAGAAGCCGTCGACCAAGGCGGCCCTTGCCACGCTGACCAAGCTCACCGAGGCCCGTCGGGTTCTCGTCGTGCTGAGCAGCACCGACGAGCTGAACTGGGTGTCGCTGCGCAACGAGCCGCGGGTGCACCTGATCGAGTCCGGCCAGCTGAACACGTACGACGTGCTGGTGGCCGACGACGTGGTCTTCACCAAGGACGCCCTGGACGAGTTCCTGGGCGTGCCCGCCGAGACCACCGAGGAGGGTGGCAAGTGAGCACGATCGCCGACCCGCGCGACATCATCGTGGCGCCGGTCGTCTCGGAGAAGAGCTACAGCGAGCTGAACCGGAACTGGTACACCTTCCTGGTGCACCCGGACGCGAACAAGACCGAGATCAAGATCGCTATCCAGCAGATCTTCAACGTCCGCGTCCTGACGGTCAACACGCTCAACCGCCAAGGGAAGCGTAAGCGCACCAAGACCGGCTTCGGTCAGCGCAAGGCGACCAAGCGGGCGATCGTGAAGCTGGCTGACGGTGACCGTATCGAGGCCTTCGGCGGCCCGGTCAGCTGAGGGGTGTAGACAATGGCTATCCGTAAGTACAAGCCGACGACGCCGGGCCGACGTGGCTCCAGCGTTGCCGACTTCGCCGAGATCACCCGGTCCACGCCGGAGAAGTCGCTGCTGGCTCCGTTGCCGAAGAAGGGCGGGCGTAACGCCCACGGCCGGATCACCACGCGGCACCACGGTGGCGGTCACAAGCGCCAGTACCGTCTGATCGACTTCAAGCGGGTCGACAAGGACGGCGTGCCGGCGAAGGTCGCTCACATCGAGTACGACCCCAACCGCACGGCGCGTATCGCGCTGCTGCACTACGCCGACGGCGAGAAGCGGTACATCCTCGCGCCGAAGGACATCAAGCAGGGCGACCGCGTCGAGTCCGGTCCGGGCGCCGACATCAAGCCGGGTAACAACCTGCCGCTGCGCAACATCCCGGTCGGTACCACGATCCACAACGTGGAGCTGCGTCCGGGTGGCGGGGCCAAGCTCGCCCGCTCCGCCGGCGTCGGCATCCAGCTGCTCGGCCGTGAGGGCGCGTACGCGACCCTGCGTATGCCGTCCGGCGAGATCCGGCGTGTGGACGTCCGCTGCCGCGCAAGCGTCGGCGAGATCGGCAACGCCGACCAGTCGAACATCAACTGGGGTAAGGCCGGCCGTATGCGGTGGAAGGGCAAGCGCCCGACCGTCCGTGGTGTCGCCATGAACCCGGTCGACCACCCGCACGGTGGTGGTGAGGGTAAGACCTCTGGTGGTCGCCACCCGGTCAACCCGCAGGGTAAGCCCGAGGGCCGCACCCGCCGTAAGGGCCAGCCGAGTGACCGGCTGATCGTCCGCCGTCGCTACGCCACGCGTAAGCGCGGCTGAGGGAGATAAGACATGCCTCGCAGCCTGAAGAAGGGCCCGTTCGTAGACGACCACCTGCTCAAGAAGGTGGAAGTCCAGAACGACAAGGGCTCGAAGAACGTGATCAAGACCTGGTCGCGGCGCTCGACGATCATCCCCGAGATGCTGGGGCACACGATCGCCGTGCACGACGGACGCAAGCACGTCCCGGTGTTCGTGACCGAGGCGATGGTCGGGCACAAGCTCGGCGAGTTCGCGCTGACCCGCACGTTCAAGGGTCACGAGAAGGACGACCGGAAGAGCCGTCGGCGCTGACGCCGCGGGCATACGGATAGAGGGAACAAGGGGTTACAGCGATGCCAGGAAAGGGCGACGCTCCGGTGCTTCCGGGCGCGCGGGCGGTTGCGCGGCACGTGCGCATCTCGCCGATGAAGGCGCGCCGGGTGGTCAACCTCGTCCGCGGCCTGCCCGCGAAGGAGGCTCTCACGGTGCTGCAGTTCGCGCCGCAGGCTGCGAGCGAGCAGGTGTACAAGGTGCTCGCTAGCGCGATCGCCAACGCGGAGAACAACGAGCGGCTGGACCCCGGCGCGCTGCTCGTCAGCGAGGCGTTCGTGGACGAGGGCCCGACGATGAAGCGGTTCCAGCCGCGGGCGCAGGGCCGGGCGTACCGGATCCGCAAGCGCACCTGCCACATCACCGTGGTGGTCGAAGCGGTCGCGCCGGCAGCGCCGAGGAAGGCCGCGGCGAAGAAGGCCGCCCCGGCCACGGAGGCCGCACCGGCCGAAGCGCAGAGCAAGACGGAGGACGCCGAGTAATGGGTCAGAAGGTTCACCCCACTGGGTTCCGGCTCGGCATCTCGACCGACTGGAAGTCCCGCTGGTTCGCGGACAAGCTCTACAAGGACTACATCGGCGAGGATGTCAAGATCCGCCGGATGATGTCCAAGGGCCTCGAGCGTGCCGGCATCTCCAAGGTCGACATCGAGCGCACCCGCGACCGCGTCCGGGTCGACATCCACACCGCCCGGCCGGGCATTGTCATCGGCCGTAAGGGTGCGGAGGCCGACCGGATCCGCGGCGAGCTGGAGAAGCTCACCGGCAAGCAGGTGCAGCTGAACATCATCGAGGTGAAGAACCCCGAGTCGGACGCTCAGCTCGTCGCGCAGGGCGTGGCCGAGCAGCTGTCCAGCCGGGTCAGCTTCCGTCGGGCGATGCGCAAGGCCATGCAGTCGGCCATGAAGAACCCGGTCTGCAAGGGCATCCGTGTCCAGGTCTCGGGTCGCCTCGGCGGCGCCGAGATGAGCCGGACCGAGTTCTACCGCGAGGGTCGGGTTCCGCTGCACACGCTGCGGGCCAACATCGAGTACGGCTTCTTCGAGGCCCGTACCACCTTCGGCCGGATCGGCGTGAAGGTCTGGATCTACAAGGGTGACGCGGTTCCGGGCCGGGAGGCTCCGGCCGAGGCCGGTCCGTCGCGCCCGCGTCGTGGTGAGCGTGGCGACCGTCCCGAGCGTCCGCGCCGTGGCCGGTCGGGTTCGTCCGGCACCACGGCTGGTGGCACCGAGGCCGGTCGGGCTGCTGCGACCACCATCGCGCAGCAGGCCGAGACGCCGAGCGGCGAGCCGGTCGACAGCGCTGCTGTCGCGGCTGCTGCTGCTCCGGCAGAAACGCAGCAGGAGGGCTGACAGATGCTGATGCCGCGCAAGCCCCCGAAGGGCTTCCGCAAGCCGCACCACCCGGACCGCAGTGGCGCGTCCAAGGGTGGTAACCGGGTGGTGTTCGGCGAGTTCGGGATCCAGGCTCTCGAGCCGGCGTACGTGACCAACCGCCAGATCGAGTCGGCGCGTATCGCGATGACCCGTCACATCAAGCGTGGTGGCAAGGTCTGGATCACGATCTTCCCGGACCAGGCCCTCACCAAGAAGCCTGCCGAGACCCGGATGGGTTCCGGTAAGGGTTCGCCGGAGTGGTGGGTCGCGAACGTCAAGCCGGGGCGGGTTCTCTTCGAGATGTCCTTCCCGAACGAGCAGATCGCGCGAGAGGCGATGCGTCGCGCGATCCACAAGCTCCCGATGAAGTGCCGCATTGTTACGCGCGAAGTGGGTGAATCCTGATGGCAGCGGGCGTTAAGGCGACCGAGCTGCGTGAGCTCTCCGAGGAGGAGTTGGTCACGAAGCTGCGGGAGGCCAAGGCGGAGCTGTTCAACCTCCGCGTGCAGGCCGCAACCGGGCAGCTGGACAACAACCGGCGGCTGCAGGTCATCCGTCGGGAGATCGCCCGGATCTACACGATCATGCGCGAGCGCGAGCTGGGGCTCTCGGCCGCGCCGACTGAGGTGACTGCATCATGACCGAGAACACCACGACTGACGCCACGCGCGCGCGCCGTAAGGTTCGCGAGGGCCTGGTGGTCAGCGACAAGATGGACAAGACCGTCGTTGTCGAGGTCGAGGACCGGGTTCGGCACGCCCTGTACGGCAAGATCATGCGCCGTACGAGCAAGCTGAAGGTGCACGACGAGCAGAACGCCGCTGGCACCGGCGACCGGGTCCTGATCATGGAGACCCGGCCGCTGAGCGCCACCAAGCGTTGGCGGATCGTGGAGATCCTGGAAAAGGCCAAGTAGCGAAGGCTCGAGCTCGCCCGGCGTTGCGTCGGGCGTTGGTTCCGCCAGGCTCCGGCCGCCACGGCGGCCGGAGAACCGGCAGACATAGGAGATAGACGTGATTCAGCAGGAGTCGCGACTGCGCGTCGCCGACAACACGGGTGCTCGGGAGATCCTGTGCATCCGGGTTCTCGGTGGCTCCGGTCGGCGCTACGCGAGCATCGGCGACGTCATCGTGGCCACCGTCAAGGACGCGATCCCGGGTGCCGGTGTCAAGAAGGGCGACGTCGTCAAGGCGGTCATCGTCCGCACCGCCAAGGAGAAGCGGCGTCCGGACGGCTCGTACATCCGCTTCGACGAGAACGCCGCCGTCATCATCAAGGACGGTGGGGACCCGCGCGGTACCCGCATCTTCGGCCCGGTGGGCCGGGAGCTGCGGGACAAGCGGTTCATGAAGATTATTTCCCTCGCGCCGGAGGTGTTGTGACCGTGAAGGTCAAGAAGGGCGACACGGTCGTCGTCATCGCCGGCAAGGACAAGGGTGCCAAGGGCAAGGTCATCGCGGCCTACCCGCGGCAGGACAAGGTCCTGGTCGAGGGCGTGAACCGGGTCAAGAAGCACACCCGCATCAGCACCACCCAGCGTGGCGCCAAGACCGGCGGCATCGTCACCCAGGAGGCCCCGATCCACGTCTCGAACGTGCAGGTCCTGGACTCCGACGGCAAGCCGACGCGCGTCGGTTACCGGATCGACGACAACGGCCAGAAGGTCCGCATCGCGCGTAGCACCGGTAAGGACCTGTGATGACCACGGCTACCGAAAAGACCATGCCGCGCCTCAAGGAGCGGTACCGCAACGAGATCGTGGCCCAGCTGCGTGAGCAGCACAGCTACGGCAACCCCATGCAGGTGCCGCGGCTGGTCAAGATCGTCGTCAACATGGGTGTCGGCGAGGCTGCTCGCGACGCCAAGCTGATCGACGGCGCGGTCCGCGACCTCGCCACGATCACCGGCCAGAAGCCGCAGGTGCGGCGGGCGACCAAGTCCATCGCGCAGTTCAAGCTCCGCGAGGGCATGCCGATCGGCGCGAAGGTCACCCTTCGCGGTGACCGGATGTGGGAGTTCCTGGACCGGCTGCTGTCCATCGCGCTGCCGCGTATCCGCGACTTCCGCGGTCTGGACGGGCGCAAGCTCGACGGGCACGGCAACTACACGTTCGGTCTGACCGAGCAGTCGGTGTTCCACGAGATCGACCAGGACAAGATCGATCGCCAGCGGGGCATGGACATCACGGTGGTCACCACCGCCACGACCGACGACGAGGGCCGGGCGCTGCTCAAGCTCCTGGGCTTCCCGTTCAAGGAGAACTGAGATGGCCAAGAAGGCGCTGATCATCAAGGCGGCCGCGAAGCCGAAGTTCTCGGTTCGCGCGTACACCCGCTGCCAGCGGTGCGGGCGTCCGAAGGCGGTCTACCGCAAGTTCGGGCTGTGCCGGGTCTGCATCCGGGAGATGGCCCACCGCGGTGAGCTGCCGGGTGTGTCCAAGGCTTCCTGGTAAGGGTGACCGCGTCCCGGCTGCCGGCCGGGAACTCCTGCACCGATTAGGTATTGCTCTTCGCCGTAGGCCCGGGGCTGGTGCCCCGGGAACCCCGGCGAGAAAGGCTGACGAAATCCATGACGATGACCGACCCGATCGCAGACATGCTCACGCGTCTGCGTAACGCCAACCAGGCGTACCACGATCAGGTGAAGATGCCCTACTCCAAGATCAAGGCGAACATCGCCGAGGTCTTGAAGGCCGAGGGTTACATCGCCACCTGGTCGGTCGAGGAGCCCGAAGAGGGTGCCGTCGGCAAGCGACTGGTCGTCGAGCTGAAGTACGGCCAGAACCGGGAGCGGAGCCTGGCCGGCATCAAGCGCGTGTCCAAGCCCGGTCTCCGGGTTTACGCCAAGTCGGACGGGCTCCCGCGGGTGCTCGGCGGGCTGGGCGTGGCGATCATTTCGACGTCCCAGGGGCTGCTTACCGACCGGCAGGCCCGCAAGCGGAGCGTTGGCGGGGAAGTCCTCGCCTTCGTCTGGTAACGGGAGACAGGTAGAAATGTCGCGAATTGGACGTAAGTCGATCCCGGTACCGTCCGGCGTCGATATCACGATCGACGGGCAGACCGTCAAGGTCAAGGGCCCGAAGGGCGAGCTCCAGCACACCATCGCCGAGCCGATCACGATCGAGCGTGGCGAGGACGGGCAGCTGAGCGTCAACCGCCCGAACGACGAGCGCAAGGCCAAGGAGCTGCACGGCCTGAGCCGTACGCTGGTGGCCAACATGATCGTCGGCGTGACCGAGGGCTACCGCAAGAGCCTGGAGATCGCAGGCACCGGTTACCGGGTCACCGCCAAGGGTTCGGACCTCGAGTTCGCGCTCGGGTTCTCGCACCCGGTGCTCGTCTCCGCGCCGGCGGGTATCACCTTCACTGTGGAGCGGCCGACCCTGTTCCACGTGGCCGGCATCGACAAGCAGCAGGTCGGTGAGGTCGCCGCCAACATCCGGAAGATCCGCCCGCCGGAGCCCTACAAGGGCAAGGGCGTGAAGTACCAGGGCGAGGTCATCCGCCGCAAGGCCGGAAAGGCAGGTAAGAAGTGAGCGCCACGCTGCTCAAGCGCCGCCGCGGCGTCGCCGCCAAGCGCGCCGTTGGGCGTGCGCGTCGGCACTTCCGCGTCCGCAAGAACGTCAGCGGTACGGCCGAGCGTCCGCGCCTGGTCGTCACCCGTTCGCTGCGCCACATGGTCGCCCAGATCGTCGACGACACCAAGGGGCACACCCTGGCGTCGGCGTCGACCCTGGACGCCTCGCTGCGCGGTGCGGAGGGCGACAAGAGCGCCCTCGCCGGCAAGGTGGGCGCCCTGCTCGCCGAGCGGGCCAAGGCCGCCGGCGTTTCCAAGGTCGTCTTCGACCGCGGTGGCAACCGGTACGCGGGGCGTGTCGCCGCGCTTGCCGATGCCGCCCGCGAAGCCGGGCTCGAGTTCTAACAACCCCGTCACGAGAGATAAGGAAGGCTGCTGATGCCAGGTCAACAGCGCCGTGGCGGCGGGTCCGGTGGCAACGAGGGTGGTCGCCGCGACAACCGCCGTGAGGGCGGCCGCGGAAACGCGCCCGTCGAGAAGACCCCGCACCTTGAGCGGGTCGTCGCGATCAACCGCGTCGCCAAGGTCGTGAAGGGTGGTCGTCGCTTCAGCTTCACCGCCCTTGTGATCGTGGGCGACGGCGACGGCACGGTCGGCGTGGGCTACGGAAAGGCCAAGGAGGTGCCCGCGGCCATCGCCAAGGGCGTCGAGGAGGCCAAGAAGCACTTCTTCAAGGTTCCGCGTATCGGCCAGTCGATTCCGCACCCGGTGACGGGTGAGGACGCCGCTGGTGTGGTGCTGCTCAAGCCGGCCTCGGCCGGTACGGGTGTCATCGCCGGTGGTCCGGTGCGTGCCGTGCTGGAGTGCGCCGGGATCCACGACGTGCTCTCCAAGAGCCTCGGCTCGTCGAACCCGATCAACATCGTGCACGCCACCGTGGCGGCTCTGCGGGGGCTCGAGTCCCCCGAGCAGGTCGCTGCGCGTCGTGGTCTGCCGGTCGAGGACGTCGCGCCGGCCGCCATGCTGGCGTCGCGTGCGGGGGTGGCTCGCTGATGGCACGTCTGAAGGTCACCCAGCTCCGGTCCGGCATCGGGACCAAGCAGAACCAGCGTGACTCGCTGCGTTCGCTCGGTCTCAAGCGGATCAACGACGTGGTGGTCAAGGAAGACCGGCCCGAGATCCGCGGCATGATCTTCACGGTCAACCACCTCGTGAAGGTCGAGGAGGTCGAGTAATGACGATCAAGGTGCACCACCTGCGCCCGGCGCCTGGTTCCAAGACCGCGAAGACCCGTGTGGGTCGCGGTGAGGGTTCCAAGGGCAAGACCGCTGGTCGCGGTACCAAGGGTTCCAAGGCCCGCAAGAACATCTCGGCGGCGTTCGAGGGTGGGCAGATGCCCATCCACATGCGCCTGCCGAAGATGAAGGGCTTCAAGAACAAGTTCAAGGTGGTCTTCCAGGTGGTCAACCTGGACCGGCTCGCCGAGCTGTTCCCGAACGGCGGCCAGGTTGGCCCGCTGGAGCTGGTCGAGGCTGGGGCGGTCCGCAAGGGTCACCCGGTCAAGGTCCTCGGCACCGGGGATCTCGGCGGGGTGGCGCTCCAGGTGTCGGCGCACGCGTTCAGCGCGTCGGCCAAGGAGAAGATCGCCGCTGCCGGTGGCTCCGCCACCGAGCTGTAAGGACGTAAGAGACATGGCGCCCGTCCGGTTGTGAGCAACTGGACGGGCGCCATGGTCTGCCTGGGCGCGTGTGCGCCCGGTAATATCGGAATCGGTTTATGTAGCCGGGCGCATCTGCCCGGAGGGGGATAGGGCTGTTAGAGTCCCATCCCAGCCATGGAATCCGGGCACTCGCCCGGGATCCACCCCGACCCGCCAGGGATCACCGGCGGCCCGCCTCGCGCAGGAGGAAGAAGTTGCTGTCCGCCTTTCTCAGTGCGTTCCGTACGCCTGACCTGCGCAAGAAGCTGCTGTTCACAGTAGGCATCATCGCGGTCTACCGACTGGGCGCCACGCTGCCCAGCCCGGGCGTCTCGTACGGCAACGTGCAGAAGTGCCTCGACACCCTCCAGGGTGAGTCGACGGGTGTGCTGAACCTGCTCAACCTCTTCTCCGGTGGAGCGCTGCTACAGCTCTCGGTCTTCGCGCTGGGCATCATGCCCTACATCACAGCGTCGATCATCCTGCAGCTGCTGACCGTCGTGATCCCGCGCCTGGAGCAGCTCCGCAAGGAGGGCCAGGCCGGCCAGGCGAAGATCACCCAGTACACCCGCTACCTGACTCTCGGTCTGGGTGTGCTTCAGGCGTCGGCGTTCGTGGCCCTGGCCCGTTCCGGCCAGCTCTTCCAGAACCGCTGCGACCAGTTCCCGATCATCCCCACCGGCACCGGCATCCCGGACTGGCTGACCCTCACCATCCTGGTGATGACGATGACCGCCGGCACCGGCATGGTCATGTGGCTCGGCGAGCTGATCACCGACCGCGGCGTCGGCAACGGCATGTCCGTCCTGATCTTCACCTCGATCGCGGCCCGGCTGCCCAGCGAGGGTTGGCAGATCAAGACCAGCAAGGGCTGGGACATGTTCGCCCTGGTCATCGCGCTGGTCCTGGTGGTCATCACCGCGGTTACCTTCATCGAGCAGGCGCAGCGCCGGATCCCGGTGCAGTACGCCAAGCGGATGATCGGCCGGCGGATGTACGGCGGCACCTCGACCTACATCCCGCTGAAGGTCAACCAGGCCGGTGTCATCCCGGTCATCTTCGGCTCGTCGCTGCTCTACCTGCCGCAGCTGGCCCTGCAGTTCTTCGACCAGACCGACCCGGGCAAGACCCAGGCGTGGATCCAGAACAACCTGGTCAACCCGAGTAGCCCGATCTACATCGCGGTCTACTTCCTGATGATCATCTTCTTCACGTACTTCTACGTCTCGATCACGTTCAACCCGACCGAGGTCGCGGACAACATGAAGAAGTACGGCGGCTTCGTTCCGGGCATCCGCCCCGGCAAGCCGACCGCCGACTACCTGGACTTCATCCTCAGTCGGATCACCCTGCCGGGCGCGCTGTACCTGGGTGTCATCTCCATCCTGCCGAACTTCTTCTTCATCTGGCTGGACAACCAGCAGTACCAGAACTTCCCGTTCGGCGGCACCGCTGTGCTCATCATGGTCGGCGTCGGTCTGGAGACCGTGAAGCAGATCGAGAGCCAACTCATGCAGCGGAACTACGAAGGGTTCCTGCGGTAGATGAGACTCGTTCTGGTTGGCCCGCCGGGAGCGGGCAAAGGCACGCAGGCCGAGTTCATCGCCGCCCACCTCTCGGTGCCGAAGATCTCGACCGGTGACATCTTCCGATCGAACGTGACCCAGGGCACGCCGCTCGGGGTCGAGGCGAAGCGTTACATGGACGCCGGTGAGCTGGTCCCGGACGAGGTGACCATCAACATGGTCCGGGACCGGCTGGCCGAGCCCGACGCCAGCGAGGGCTTCCTGCTCGACGGCTTTCCGCGGACCACTCCGCAGGCCGCCGCTCTGGACAAGCTCCTCGCCGACCTGGGCACCGCCTTGGATCTGGTCCTGGAGCTCGTGGTCGACGACGACGAGGTGATCCGGCGGCTGTCCGGCCGGCGCACCTGCCGGGGCTGCGGCAAGATCTGGCACGTCGAGTTCGACGCCACCACCCGGCCGGACGTCTGTGACCGTTGTGGCGCCGAGCTGTTCCAGCGGGACGACGACAAGCCGGAGACGATCGCCACCCGCCTGCGGGAGTACGGCGAGAAGACCGCGCCGCTCGTCGACTACTACGGCGCCCAGGGCAAGCTGGTCGGGATCGACGCCACCGGTCCGGTGGAGGACGTCACCACCCGGGCCATCGACGCCCTGCGGTCGTACGGCGGCTGAGGTCCGGCCGAATTACGGCGGATAGAGTGCGAACAGCGGGGTACGCATGACGTGCCCCGCTGAACGGCCACGAAAGGTAAACGCTCCATGCGTCGTCCCCAGCTGGATATCCAGCTGAAGACCCCTGACCAGATCGAGAAGATGCGGGCCGCCGGCCTGGTGGTCGCCGAGGCCCTGCGCCGCATGCGCGAGGCGGTCGCCCCCGGGGTGACCACCGCCGATCTGGACGCCATCGCCGAGTCGACGATCCGCGAGGCGGGCGGCGTCCCGTCGTTCAAGGGCTACCACGGCTTCCCGGCGTCGATCTGCTCCTCCGTGAACGAGCAGATCGTGCACGCCATCCCGTCTGGAGAGCAGGTGCTCGCCGACGGTGACCTGATCTCGATCGACTGCGGTGCGGTGCTTGACGGTTGGCACGGCGACGCCGCGATCACGGTGGGCGTCGGCGACGTCGACCCGGCGCTGCTGCGGATGGCCGAGGTGGCGGAGGACGCCATGTGGGCCGGTATCGCTGCCGCCGCGCGGGGAGCGGCAAGCGGGAAGGGTCGCCTCACCGACATCTCGCACGCGGTGGAGAGCGCGGTCCGCAAGGGCGGCAGGTACGGCATCGTCGACGGGTACGGCGGGCACGGCATCGGCACCGAGATGCACCAGGACCCGCACGTGCTCAACCACGGCCGACCGGGCAAGGGTCCACGCCTGGTTCCCGGTATGGCGCTCGCCATCGAGCCGATGATCACCATGGCGTCGCCGCGTACCGTCGAACTGGCCGACGGCTGGACGGTCGTCACCCGGGACGGGTCGGTCGCGGCGCACGTCGAGCATTCGATGGCGCTGTTGCCGGACGGCGTCTGGGTGCTCACGGCCTTCGACGGCGGCCGGACCCGTCTGGGCGACCTGGTGACGGCCCGCCAACCGGCAGTCTCGGCAGCCTCCTAGACCCCGCACCGCTCTGGCGCACGGGGCGTCAGGGGGTCGGACGGGTGAGACGGTTTTTGTTTCCGGGTGGCATGCTTGCCGGCATGGACGGGCGCGACGGGATGCGAGCGGCGGACGCGGATCGCGAGGCGGTGGCCGAGCGCTTGCGGGCCGCCCTCGGCGAGGGTCGGCTGGACCTGCACGAGTACGACGAGCGGGTGCAGAACGCGTACGCGGCGCGCACGTACGCCGATTTGGACGCCCTGCTTGTCGACCTGCCCCCGGTGGCGCCCGCCGAGCGTTCCGCTGTGGTGCCGGCCAGCCTGCCCGCCGAGCCGCCGAGCGTGGTGGTGGGCCACCATCCGGTCGCAGGTGGCGTCACCGCGCGCTGGCTGGCCGAGGTGTGGCTGCCCTACCTCCAGGTGATCGGCATCGTGGTGGCAGTCTGGGGCGTCACGTCGATGCTCAGCGGCGAGCTGCTCTACTTCTGGCCGGCCTGGGTGGCCGGGCCGTGGGGTGCGGTGCTTGCGGTTCGCACTGTCACCGGGTTGGCCGGGGGAGAGCCGCGACGCCGGGCGATCGAGCGGGAGCGCCGACGGGAGCGCAAGCGCCTGAAGCGTGAGCGGCGGCGCGAACTGCGCGCCGGTGAACCGGACGAACGAGACGATCCTTCGCCAGCGAGCTGAGCGCCAGCAGCCCAGCTCGAAGATCATCGGACGTCCGGGAGGCGGGCCCGTACCCGACACGGTGCTCGGGTGCCGGCCGGTTTGGCGACGGCGTGCAGGTCGGCGTACACTTTCTGTTCGGCGCACAGCGTCCACTCCGGCATGCCCACCCTGCGCTTCGGTGGGAGCTGGAGCCGCGGCTGGCGCGGGCATCTGATCTTGGTCAGTTCCCGTGTAAGACGTTGTGGGCCGCCCGGTGCAATCGACGTCAGGACAGCGGAGGACATGCCGAAAAAAGACGGAGCCATCGAGATCGAGGGTCGGGTCATCGAGCCCCTGCCGAACGCAATGTTCCGGGTGGAGCTCGCGAACGGCCACAAGGTGCTGGCTCACATCAGCGGCAAGATGCGGCAGCACTACATCCGCATCCTGCCGGAGGACCGGGTCGTCGTCGAACTTTCGCCGTACGACCTGACCCGCGGGCGCATCGTCTACCGCTACAAGTAGTCCTGACGACGGCCGGGAAGTCCCGTGTCCGTCTTCGACGTCCGGTCTCGCGCTTCGCGCGTTCCCGGGCCAGATGGGAAGTAAGGCAACCGTGAAGGTCAAGCCGAGCGTCAAGAGGATCTGCAACAAGTGCCGGGTAATCCGCCGGCACGGCCGGGTCATGGTCATCTGCACCGACCCGCGCCACAAGCAGCGCCAGGGCTGATCTCAGCCCGTCCGGCCGGACACGGCCGGGTGGCGTTGGCCCAGGCAGATCCTCAGCGACACACAACACACATGCTCGTCCCAGCCGCGAGCGGTACGTGAAGACGTACTCCTTTCGTGGCTGACCCCCGGTCGGAGGCCGGGGCCCGCTCGGGCAGCGACCGATCCCGGTCGCCGGCGCTTACCGCGTCGGAAAGACGGGACGGCCGGTAGCGGGGTGGGACGGGTCCACACCTCCGCCACACATCACGAGGAGTACGCCCGCACATGGCACGTCTAGTCGGCGTGGATCTCCCCCGCGAGAAGCGGATGGAGATCGCGCTCACCTACATCTTCGGGGTCGGTCGCACCCGCGCCCTGGAGACACTCGCCGCTACCGGTATCTCGCCGGACAAGCGCGCTCGGGACCTCACGGACGAGGAGCTCGTGCAGCTCCGCGACCACATCGAGGGCAACTACAAGGTTGAAGGCGACCTGCGCCGCGAGGTCGCCGCCGACATCCGCCGCAAGGTCGAGATCGGCTGCTACGCCGGCATCCGGCACCGCCGGGGCCTGCCCGTGCGTGGCCAGCGGACCAAGACCAATGCACGGACCCGCAAGGGCCCGAAGCGGACCGTCGCCGGCAAGAAGAAGCCCGGCAAGAAGTAATTCTTTAACCGGAATTCTGGTCGTTCTCCGCCGAGGTAGGCCGGGCTCCAACCGGAACCGGTGCCTACGTCATCAACGGGGCGACAAGCCACAGAACCCATTCAGGAGCGCACAGACTTATGCCACCGAAGGCTCGTGCCGGAGCCGCTGTAAAGAAGGTCCGGCGCAAGGAACGCAAGAACGTCGCCCACGGGCAGGCGCACATCAAGAGCACGTTCAACAACACCATCGTGTCCATCACGGACCCGACCGGTGCGGTCATCTCCTGGGCCTCCGCTGGCCAGGTGGGCTTCAAGGGCTCCCGCAAGTCGACTCCGTTCGCCGCGCAGCTGGCCGCCGAGGCCGCCGCGCGTCGCGCCATGGAGCACGGCATGCGCAAGGTCGACGTGTTTGTCAAGGGCCCCGGCTCCGGCCGGGAGACCGCCATCCGTTCGTTGCAGGCCGTGGGCCTCGAGGTCGGCCAGATCGCCGACGTCACCCCGCAGCCGCACAACGGGTGCCGTCCGCCTAAGCGTCGTCGGGTCTGAGAGGTAGAGAGAGATGGCTCGTTACACCGGTGCAGACTGCCGCCGTTGCCGGCGGGAGAAGATGAAGCTGTTCCTCAAGGGCAGCAAGTGCGATGGTCCGAAGTGCCCGTTCGAGTCCCGGCCGTTCCCGCCCGGGCAGCACGGCCGCGGCCGCACCAAGGAGACGGAGTACCTGCTCCAGCTCCGTGAGAAGCAGAAGGCCCGTCGTGTCTACGGCGTGCTGGAGAAGCAGTTCCGCGGTTACTACGAGGAAGCCGTTGGCAAGCAGGCCAAGACCGGTGAGGTCCTCCTGCAGATCCTCGAGTCGCGGCTGGACAACGTCGTTTACCGGGCCGGCTACGCCCACTCGCGGGACATGGCCCGCCAGCTGGTCAAGCACGGTCACTTCACGGTGAACGGCAAGAAGGTCGACATCCCGTCGTACCGCGTCAAGGAGCACGACATCATCGAGGTTCGGGGCAAGAGCAAGGAGCTCACCCCGTTCGTCGTCGCGCAGGCTCAGGCCGGCTCGAAGACGGTTCCGGCGTGGCTTGAGGCCATCCCGAGCCAGATGAAGGTGCTCGTGCACTCCCTCCCGGCCCGGCAGGTCATCGACACGCAGGTCCAGGAGCAGCTGATCGTCGAGCTCTACTCCAAGTAGTCCGAGCTCGTGCGGTGGCCCGCCCTTCGGGGCGGGCCACCGGAACGGTTTGTGTCGTGGACGTCAAATAGCGGGCGTCCCGGAAGAGAAGAGAAAAGATGCTCATCAGCCAGCGACCCTCCCTCTCCGAGGAGTCGATCAACGAGACCCGGTCGCGGTTCGCCATCGAGCCGCTGGAGCCGGGCTTCGGCTACACCCTGGGCAACTCGCTGCGGCGCACGCTGCTGTCGTCGATCCCGGGTGCGGCGGTCACCTCGATCAAGATCGACGGCGTGCTGCACGAGTTCACCACGATCCCCGGTGTCAAGGAGGACGTGGTCGAGCTCGTCATGAACATCAAGGAGCTGTGCGTCAGCTCCGAGCACGACGAGCCGGTCAGCATGTACCTGCGCAAGCAGGGCCCGGGCGACGTGACCGCGGGCGACATCCAGCCCCCGGCCGGCGTCTCGGTGCACAACCCGGACCTGAAGCTCGCCACCCTCAACGGCAAGGGCCGGCTCGACATGGAGCTGACCGTCGAGCGGGGCCGGGGCTACGTGACGGCCGCGCAGAACAAGCAGTCCGGCGCCGAGATCGGCCGGATCCCGGTCGACTCGATCTACTCGCCGGTGCTGAAGGTGACCTACCGCGTCGAGGCGACCCGTGTCGAGCAGCGCACCGACTTCGACCGGCTGATCATCGACGTCGAGACCAAGCCGTCGATGGGTCCGCGTACGGCGCTGGCGTCGGCCGGTTCGACGCTTGTGGAGCTGTTCGGTCTGGCTCGGGAGCTTGACGAGACCGCCGAGGGCATCGACATCGGGCCGTCCCCGCAGGACGCTCAGCTGGCGGCGGATCTCGCCCTGCCGATCGAGGAGCTGGACCTCACCGTCCGCTCCTACAACTGCCTCAAGCGCGAGGGCATCAACTCCGTTGGTGAGCTCATCGGGCGTACCGAGGCCGACCTCCTCGACATCCGCAACTTCGGTCAGAAGTCGATCGACGAGGTCAAGATGAAGCTCGCCGGGATGGGTCTGGGGCTGAAGGACTCGGCTCCGAACTTCGACCCGGCGCACGTCGTGGACACCTTCGGCGAGGCCGACTACGACACCGACGACTACCGCGAGACCGAGCAGCTCTAGTCCGCGCTGCCGCCACATTTGAGGAGCACCAAAAATGCCCACGCCCACCAAGGGCCCCCGCCTCGGCGGCAGCCCCTCGCACGAGCGGCTGATGCTGGCGAACCTGGCCACCGCGCTGTTCCAGCACGGCAAGATCCAGACCACCGAGACGAAGGCCCGGCGGCTGCGTCCGCTGGCCGAGCAGCTCATCACCAAGGCCAAGCGCGGTGACCTCGCCTCGCGGCGGCGGGTGCTGGGTGTCGTCAAGGACAAGGACGTGGTCTACGCCCTGTTCGACCAGATCGCGCCCCGGTACTCCAACCGCCCCGGCGGTTACACCCGGATCGTGAAGACCGGTCCCCGCAAGGGCGACAACGCGCCGATGGCGATCATCGAGCTGGTCGAGGAGCTTCAGGTCGCAGAGCCCAAGGTGAACAAGAAGACCGCGGCCCGCAAGGCTGCGCAGCAGGACAAGGTCGAGGCGCTCGCCCCGGCCGACGAGGCCCCGAAGTCGGCTCCGGCCGACCAGGACTCCGAGGCGCCGGTGTCGGCGTCCGGTGACACCGACGCCGCCCGCGAGGACAGCGACGAGGCCACCGAGAACAAGGCCTGATCAAGGGCAACGTCGGGCCCGGCACCCCATCGGGGTGCCGGGCCCGACCCATGACAGGAGGTACGAGGTGGACGAGCGGATCCGGCTGCGGCTGGACGTCTCCTACGACGGTGCGGACTTCTCCGGCTGGGCCGCCCAGCCGACCCGGCGCACCGTCGCCGGCGTGCTCGTCGAGACCCTGGACCTGGTCCTCGGCGCCGGCACGGTCACCGGGTTGACGGTCGCCGGGCGGACCGACGCGGGGGTGCACGCCACCGGTCAGGTCTGCCACCTCGACCTTCCCGTCGACGTGTGGCGGCAGCACGAGGGGCGGCTGCTGCGGCGGCTGGCCCGGCTGCTTCCCACCGACGTACGGGTGACGGCGATGACCGAGGTGCCGGCCGACTTCGACGCCCGCTTCTCGGCGACCTTCCGGCGCTACGAGTACCGGGTGACCGACGCCGTGTTCGGTGCCGAGCCACTGCGCCGGCACGAGGTGCTGGCCTGGCCGAGGCCGCTGGACCTGGGCGCGCTGAACGCGGCGGCGGCGGGCCTGGTGGGGGAGCACGACTTCGCCGCGTACTGCCGGCGCAAGGAGAACGCGACGACGCTGCGCGAGGTGACCCGGCTGGACTGGCGTCGGGAGCCGGACGGCATCCTGGTCGCCACCGTGCAGGCGGACGCGTTCTGCCAGGCGATGGTGCGCAGCCTGGTGGGGGCGATGCTGGTGGCCGGCGACGGTCGCCGCCCGGTCGAGTGGCCGGGCAGCCTGCTGACCCGTCAGGAACGCTCCAGCGAGGTGACAGTGGCGCCCGCGCACGGGTTGACACTTGTGGTGGTCGGTTACCCGGCCGACCCGACCGAGTACGCGCGCCGCGCCGACCTCACCCGCCGCCTACGCGTCCCGGTGGGGGACGCGGCACCTGTCGAGGGCTGACGGTCCGGCAGCCTGTCAGTCGCCCGGCAGCTCGTCCTCACTGCCGCTCTGGCTGCCGCTGCCCTCTGTGGCCGCCGGCGTGGGCTGTACGGCCATCGCGGTGTCGGCCCGGCGTTGCAGGACGCCTCGGCTGAGGTGCACCTCGATCATGTCGAACAGCACCTCCCGGATCTTGGCGTCGCCGGACTTGACGGCGGCCCCGTCGGCGCGGACCACCAGGGCGTACGCCAGGTAGTGCCCGCGGACCTGCCAGCCGACCCGCGCCGGTGCGCTTGTCAGCGCGTCGGTGCCGTCGTCGTCGCCGGTGGTCAGACCCCGGAAGCGGCCCTGCCGTTCGTCGAGCAGTTGCCGGAGCCGGTCGCGGGTCCGTTCCGCGCTGACCTTGTCGGTGAGGTTGAACAGGCCGGTGGTGACCAGGTGGTCGCCGCTCGGTGACCGCAGGGTGGCCCGTACGACCTGGTTGCAGCCGAGGCGGACCAGCAGGTCGGCCACCTCCCCGGTGGCGGCGACGGCGCAACTGCCGCTGGACTGCGTCTTGAGCACCTTGTAGGCGGGCTGGCCGTCGGCGAGCTTCAGCTCCTTGCCGGGGAAGAGTTCCTTGGCGGTGAGCGGGGCCTGGTCGGTGTCCCGGGAGTCGAGGTCCTGTCGCTGGGCGGGGGTGGGCGCGGCGGCGTTCGGCTGGAGCGTCGGGGTGGTCTGCGGCTCCTGGTTGCGGTCCGCCAGCAGTGCGGCGGCGCCCAGGCCGCAGAGGGCGAGCAGGACCAGGACGGCGGCACCGCCGACGACCGCCTGCCAGAGTCGCCCGCCACTGCGCCGGGTGGACGGATCCACCGGCTGGGCGGAGGTGTAGACCTGACCGAGAGGGGTGCTGGTCCCAGTGGCGGCACGGGTGGCCGGTGGTGGTTGCGTCGAGGGCAGCATCAACTGGTTCGGCCGGGGCAGCGACGGGGCCGGAAAGCGCGACGGGGAAGGCCCGGCCGCCGGAGGCGGCCCGGCGCCGAGCGCGGGCAGGTCGGACCCGGGCTCCGGGTACTCCTCGAATGCGTCCTCATCGGACTCGTACCGATACACCATGTTGCCCAGAGTAGGAGCCATTGTCCCTTTAGGGGCAATAATGGGAAATGTGCGTGCGGGCCGTGTCGTGAGCATGCCGAGCCGGTGCGAGAATTGCCGACGTGACCGGCGACCACTACTTCAGCGCTCAACCCGCAAGCGAAGCCCCGGCGCGCGAGGTCGAGTTCACCGTCGCCGACCGCGACTACCGGCTCGGCTCGGCCGGCGGGGTCTTCTCCGCCAGCCGCCTCGACCCCGGCACCGCCGTGCTCCTGCGCAAGGCCGAGCTTCCCACCGCCGACACCACAGGTGACCTGCTCGACCTCGGCTGCGGGTTCGGCCCGATCGCCTGCGTGCTTGCCGACCTGGCACCGGCCAGCACCGTCTGGGCGGTCGACGTCAACGCCCGTGCCCGCGAACTCACCGAAGCCAACGCGGCCCGGGTGAACGCCGCCGACCGGGTCCTGGTCCGCGCGCCGGACGACGTGCCGGCAGAGGTTCGATTCGCCCAGCTCTGGTCCAACCCACCCATCAGGATCGGCAAGGACGACCTGCACGAGTTGTTGCGGCGCTGGCTTCCCCGGCTCGCCCCGGACGGCGTCGGCTGGCTTGTCGTCGCCCGCCACCTCGGCGGCGATTCGCTGCACCGCTGGCTCACCGACGAAGGCTGGCAGGTCGAGCGGCACGCCAGCCAGAAGGGTTTCCGGGTGCTGCGGGTCACCCGGTAATTGGATGTCCCAGCGGCCCGCGCTGGGGCAGGATCCCGGCGTGGGATACGTGGACGTGGCAGCGGTCGGGCACATCCTGCCCGACGGTCGGGAACTCTTCGCCGACGTGTCGTTCCGGGTCGGCGAGGGCAGCAAGGTCGCCCTTGTCGGGCCGAACGGCGCGGGAAAGACGACGCTGCTGAGGATGGTCGCCGGTGATCTGCCGGTGCGTACCGGCACCGTCGCGCGGGCCGGCGGACTGGGCGTGATGCGCCAGTTCATCGGCATGATCGGCGACGAGACGACACTCGCCGACCTGGCCCTGTCGCTCGCCCCGCCACCGCTGCGCGACGCCGGCCGCCGGCTCGCCGACACCGAGGCGGCAATGCGGGCGGCCGAGGTCCGCGGCAAGTTCAGCAGCGCCGCAGGCAAGGCACAGTTGGCGTACGCCGACGCGCTGGGCGCCTGGGGCGAGACCGGCGGGTACGACGCCGAGGTGCTCTTCGACACCGTCGCCACAATCGTGCTCGACAAGCCCTGGGACGCCGTCCGGGACCGGCCGGTGCGCACCCTCTCCGGCGGGCAGCAGAAGCGCTTCGCGTTGGAGTTGCTGCTGCGCGGCCCGGACGAGGTGTTGCTGCTCGACGAGCCGGACAACTTCCTCGACGTACCGGGCAAACGCTGGCTGGAGGCGCGGCTGCGCGAGTCCACCAAGTCGGTGCTCTACGTCTCGCACGACCGGGAGCTGCTGGCACAGACCGCCGACCGGGTGGTCGCCGTGGAGGGTGGCAGCGCCTGGGTGCACCCGGGCGGCTTCACCAGCTGGCACGAGGCGCGGGTCGCTCGGCACGCACGCCTCGACGAGCTGCGCCGACGCTGGGACGAGGAGCACCAGAAGCTGCGCGAGCTGATGCTGATGTACAAGCAGAAGGCGGCGTACAACGACGGGTTGGCCTCGCGCTACCAGGCCGCGCAGACCAGGTTGCGCAAGTTCGAGGAGGCCGGGCCGCCGCCCGTACCCCCGAAGGACCAGGACATCCGGATGCGGCTGACCGGCGGGCGGACCGGCAAGCGCGCGGTCATCTGCGACCAGCTGGAGCTCGACGGCCTGACATTCCCCTTCGACCTGGAGATCTGGTACGGCGACCGGGTGGCGGTGCTCGGTGCCAACGGCACCGGCAAGTCGCACTTCCTGCGGCTGCTGGCCCGGGGCGGCACCGACCCCGACCCGGCGAACGGGCCGGTCGACGGTGCGGGCGCGCTCGCACCGGTGGCGCACGAGGGCACTGCCCGGCTGGGTGCCCGGGTCCGCCCGGGGCACTTCTCCCAGACCCACGACCGGCCGGAGCTGATGGACAGGACGCTCGTCGAGATCCTGTGGCGGGGCGACGAGCACCGTACCGGGATGGACCGGCACGCGGCGATGGGTGTGCTCAGCCGCTACGAGCTGGCAGCGCAGGGCGACCAGCGGTTCGGGACCCTCTCCGGCGGGCAGCAGGCCCGCTTCCTGGTGCTGCTGCTGGAGCTGTCCGGCGCGACCCTGCTGTTGCTCGACGAGCCCACCGACAACCTCGACCTGGCCAGCGCGGAGGCCCTTGAGGCGGGCCTGAACGCGTTCGAGGGGACAGTGGTGGCTGTCACCCACGACCGCTGGTTCACCCGCTCCTTCGACAGGTTCGTGCTGTTCCGGGGCGACAGCGAGGTGGTGGAGACCCCCGAGCCGGTGTGGGACGTCGGCTGAGAGCGAAGGAGGGGCCCCTTACTAACGCCTGGCGTTAGTAAGGGGCCCTTCCTTCGCTGGGCATAGGGTGGATCTCGTGACTGAGATGACCTATCGCCGGCTGGGTGACTCCGGGCTCGTGGTGTCCGTCGTCGGCATCGGCTGCAACAACTTCGGCCGCAAGCTCGACCTCGACGGCACCCGCGCGGTGGTGGACGCGGCCCTGGACGCCGGGATCACCCTCTTCGACACCGCCGACATCTACGGCGAGCCGCAGGGAGGGTCCGAGGAACTGCTCGGGCAGGCGCTCAAGGGCCGCCGCGACGACGTGGTGGTGGCCACCAAGTTCGGGATGGACATGCACGGTCTCAACGGGCCGGACTTCGGCGCCCGGGGCGCGCGGCGCTACATCGCCCGCGCGGTGGAGGCGTCGCTGCGCCGACTCGGCACCGACCACATCGACCTGTACCAGATGCACGAGCCCGACCCGGGCACCCCGATCGACGAGACCCTCGCGGCCCTCGACGACCTGGTCCGCGACGGCAAGGTGCGCTACCTGGGCAACTCCAACTTCTCCGGGTGGCAGATCGCCGACGCCGACTGGGTGGCTTCCTCCAACGGTCGGTCCCGCTTCATCAGCGCGCAGAACCACTACAACCTGCTGGAGCGCTCCGTCGAGGCCGAGGTGATCCCCGCCTGCGAGCGGTTCGGCCTCGGCATGCTGCCGTTCTTCCCGCTCGCCAACGGCCTGCTCACCGGTAAGTACAAGCGCAGTGAGAAGCCACCGGCGGGCAGTCGGCTCGCCGGCGGCGGCCGGTACGCCGAGCGCCTCGCCGCGGCCAACTGGGACACCATCGAGGCGCTCGAGGCGTACGCCGCCGAGCGGGGTCTGACAATGCTCCAGGTGGCGATCGGCGGGCTGGCCGCCCAGCCGGCGGTGACCTCGGTGATCGCCGGTGCCACCACGCCCGAGCAGGTGCACGCCAACGCCGCGGCCGGCACCTGGGAGCCCAGCGACGAGGACCTGGCGGCGCTGCGCGCCATCGGCTGATCTCGGACGTTCGAACGCGACAGGCCCGCGTTCCCTGAAGTCGGGGTGACCCGGGCCCGGAACACCCCGACTTCAGGGGCCGATCAGTCGTTCTGCGTGCCGGTGCGGCGGCGACCGAACAGCATCGCCACCCCCATCGCGGCGGCGGTGAGCACCAGGCCGGCAGCCGCGATCGGCCACCAACCGCCGCCCGCGCCACTGCCGGCGGCACGGTTCGTGTCCGCCGTCACGGCCACCGGCGCGGGAGCCGGCGCGGTCTGTGCGACCTTCGCCTGGATGTCGGCGGTCGCCTTACCGGGATTCGGGGCCGGAGCGGTCACTGTCACCCGCCACTTACCCGGGGAGAGCAGAGGGCCGCTGCTGTAGAAGCCCTGCCCCTCGGGTGCCGGCTCCAGTTGCACCGGGCCGATCCGCTGCCCGTCCGGACCAGTGCCGGTGAGGACCAACCGCACCGGCTTGTCCAGCCGGTGCCCGTCGCTGTAGGTGGCCTGGATGGTCACCCCTTCGGCACCGTCACCGGCGACCTCGAGCTTCAGCTTGCCGGTGTGCGCCGCCGCAGGGGCGGCGGAGAGCAGCGCCAGGACCAACCCGACGACCACGGCGGTGAACACCGCGCGGATACGAGTCACGATGTCTCCTCACTGAGCTGAGGAGGCCCCTTCCCGACACCGAGGTGTCGGGAAGGGGCCCCGGATGGATCAGAGCTGGCGACCCGGAGCGAGCCGCGTGACGTCGTCACCCAGTCGCCCGGCACCCTTTACGGGCTTGCCCTTGTTCGCCTTGACCCCGGCGTTGCTGGCCGGCGTTCCGCCCAGCCGCACCGTCATGGCATCGGCGTCGCGGACCAGCACGTCCCGGATCTCCGCCTCGGTCACCAACTTGGTGTCCGCGGCGAGCTTCCGGAAGGCGTCAAGCTCCTTGAGCGCCTTGTTGTCGTTGCCGGCCGCCTCAGCCTTGCGGACGGCGTCGAGCTTCTTCGTCAGATCCTTGTGGGCCTTGGCCGAGAGCCGCCCCGTCGCCTTGAACCGGTCCAGCAGGTTCTGCATGTCCCGGAACGAGGTGGTGACGAAGAACCGGACCGCCGAGGTGGTCTTGTTGCCCGCCTTGTCGGTAGCGGTGACGGTCAGCTCGTGCAGGCCGAGCGGCAGCTCGTACATGGCCTGCAAGGTGCCGCTGGCGTACGCCTTGCCGTCCAGCGTGCCGACCACGGACGCGATGCCCGAGGTCGGGTCGACGGCCTGCCAGGACACCCGTACGTCCTGGCTGTCGCCGTAGAGCTGGCCGTCGGCGATGCCGGACACCAGCAGCGTCGGCTTGGTGCCGTCGATGCGCAGCACCGCCGACTTCAGCGTCTCGGCGTTGCCCGCCTTGTCGGTCGAGCGGAACAGCAGCTCGTGCTGCCCGTCACCGGTCACCTCGACCGGCTCCGAGTACGGCGTCCACGCGCCGCCGTCGAGCGACCACTCCACCGACTTCACACCGGAACCGGCGTCGGTAGTGGCCAGCACCACCGGGATGGCCCCGTTGTGCCAGCCCTCGTCGTTCGCCGGAGCGAACGTCGCCGAGGTCACCGGCGCCGTGGTGTCGATCTTGACCGAAACGGTCTTCGTCGACTCCACGTTGCCCGCCTGGTCCGTCGAGCGGAACCGCAGCTCGTGCTCGCCGTCACCGCTTACCGTCACCGGCTCGGTGTAGGGCGTCCACGCGGTGGCACCGTCCAGCTGGTACGACGTACCGGCCAGGCCGCTACCACCGGCCTCGTCGGCGGCGGTAAGCGTGACCGTCACCGGCCCGGTGTACCACCCCTCGGTCGGGGTACCGGACACCGCCGCCGTCGTCACCGGCGCGGTCTCGTCGGCCGACTCGGTGCTGAGCCGGAAGTAGTCGAACGAGGCTGTCTTCGACGCCGTCTGGTTGCCGCCGAGGGTGAACAGACCGACCTTCGGGGTGGCCCCGACCGCGCTGTTGGTCAACGACTCCAACGCGGTCCAGGTCGTCCCGTCGGCCGAGTACGACGCGGTGAACGTGTCGCCGCTGCGCGCCAGCCGCAGGTGCCACACCGCCGAGGTCAGGCCCGTCGCCCCCGGCTGCGGGTCCTGGACCGTCCCGCCGATCTCGTTGCGGAACTCGATCCGCCACGACACCGCCTGGCCAGGCTGGTTGTCCGCGACGAAGTCGAACTTCAGGTAGTTGTCGTCGTCCGCCAGCACGATCAGTCCGGCCTGCTGGTACTGCTCGTTCAACAGGCTGCCGTCGACCTTCGTCTCCAGGGTCCAGTCGCCCGAGGGCGCGGTCTGGAGGATGAAGTTCTTCGGCCCGGTGTTGTCGGCGCCGTAGATGTCACCGTTGGGCACGTCGATCCGCAGCGCGCCACCGGTCACCCGGTAACCCGCCGGGTCCTCCCGCAGGATCGCGTCCCAGCGGCACTTGTCAAGCGTGCTGCCGGTGAACTCGTCCGACGGGTCGACCGGCCCGGCCGGAGCATCCGGCGTGACCTGGAACGAATCGAAGGCCGCGTCGACCACCGGTGCCTCGGTGCCACCGTTGAGCGCGAAGACCCCGATCCGCGGGTTGGTGATGCCGGCGAGATCGGCCGACCGGCCGACAGTGCTGAACGTCTGCCCGTCGCCCGAAACGGCGGCGGTCAGGTTCGTCCCGTCGCTGGTGATCCGCAGGTACACGGTGTCACCCGCCGGTGCGGCGACGCTGTCGGCGGACTCGTTGCGAGGCGTGCCAGCCGTCTCCCGGATGAACTCCACCCGTCGGCTGCCGTTGTACAGCAGGTCCACCTTGGCGTAGTTGTCGTCGTCGCCGTAGACCAGCAGGCCAGCCTGCTGGTAGTTGGCAGTGACCGGCAGGGTGACCTTGGTGGTGATCTCCCAGGCGCCGGTCGGGGCCGGCTGGAGCACCAGGTTGGTGGCGTCGTTGCGAGCGCCGTAGAGGTCACCAACACCGGTCGGCAGCCGCAGCGAGCCGCCGCTGACCGAGTAGAGCTGGTTCTCCCGGACCACTGTCCAACGGTCCTTGTCGAGGCTGGTGCCGTTGAAGTCGTCCGAACGCGCCCCGAAGCAGGACGTGTCCGGAGCGTTCACCCGCACCGGCACCGTGGCGTAGGACTTGGCGCCCTTGCTGTCGGTCACCGTGAGGGTGGCCGTGAACGTGCCAGGGCTGGTGTAGGTGTGGCTGGCGTCCAGAGTGGACGCCGAACCGCCGTCACCGAAGTCCCAGGCGTACGTCAGCGGAGTGTCGCCCTCGGCGTCGGTGGCCGTGCCGTCGAAGGCCACGGTGACCGGCGCGGTGCCCGTCGTCGGGGTGGCGGTGGCGGTGACCACCGGCGGCGCGTTCTCGGTGACGCCGCGCCCGACGAAGTCCATCCAGTTGACGTTGAACAGCGAGCCCGTCCCGCCGTTCGGGTCGCGGGCAACGAAGTACAGCGAGCCGCTCGCGGCACCGGTGACCGGCGCGCTCACGTCCGTGTACGTCTGCCACGCCCCGGTCGCCGGCACTGTGGCAGTGGCGACCACCGGTCCGTCGACAGCACCCGCACGGACCTCGATCCGACCGCCGGCGGCGGCCGAGGCGGCCCGGAACCGGATCTCGGAGATGTTGAGCAGATCCGCCGGGGCCACCGACCACCAGTCGCCGTCCTCGATGAACCCGATGTTCTGGCCGCCGCCCGCGCTGTCGGCGCCGGTCTCCCGCTGCACGCCGGGGTCTCCACCGCCGGTGCTCACCGGCGCACGGCCGGTGGCGGTGAAGTACTCGGCCTGCTTCTGCTTCGGCTGGAGGATCTCGATCGCCCGGCCGGTGAGCGCGCCGGAGCCGCCGTTGCCGCCCTTGTCGGTGTAGGTGGCCTCGAAGACCGCGAACACGTTCGCCTCGGCGCCGTGCCCGGAGGCGAGCGACGTCTGGACGGTGCCGGTGCAGCCGGTGTGCTGCTCCAACGGGTGGGCGTGCTCGTCGTGACCGAGCAGCACCTGCAACTGCACCTCGTCGCAGTCGATCTGGCCGTCCTCCGGGTCCGTCACCTTGATCGTGTAGCGGACCTGGTCACCCCAGTTGAAGAAGCCGCCGTCCGGTGGGAACTCGATGGTCACCGTCGGCGCGGTGTTGCCCACTGTGACCGGCACGTTGGCCACCGCGGTACGGCCCTTCGGGTTGGTCACCGTGAGCTGGGCGGTGTAGTTGCCCGCTGAGGCGTACGTGTGCGTCGGGTTCGCCTCGGTGGAGGTCTGCCCGTCGCCGAAGGCCCAGGCGTAGGTGAGCGTGCCGCCGTCCGGGTCGCGGGAACCGGCGCTGGAGAACGTGACAGTCAGCGGTGCCGGACCCGAGGTCGGGGTGGCCGACGCCGCCGCGATGGGCGCGCGGTCCCCGGCGGTGTAGTCGATCCGGTAGACGCCGGAGTTGTCGTTGTTGCCACCGAAGCCGCTGCCCCACTCGATCAGGTACAGCGCGCCGTCCGGGCCGAACTCGAAGTCCATCGGCCGGATCATGCTCATGCCGGTGAGCAACTGGTTGATGTCCACCAACGACTTGCCGTCGGCGCTCATCTGCATCGTGTACATCTTCGACTGGTTCCACTCGCCGAGCAGCGCCTTGCCGTCGTAGTACGCCGGCCACTTCCGCGTCGAGTTGAGGTCCGCGTCGTACCGGTAGACCGGGCCGCCCATCGGGGCGCCGCCGCCGCCGATCTCCGGGTACCGCGCGTCACCGGCGTAGCCGTAGTCGACGGTGGCCGGAACGACAGGCGGGAGGTTGGTCAGGCCGGTGTTGTTAGGCGAGTCGTTAACCGGCGCCGCGCAGTCGAACTTCGCGCCGCTCGGGCCGGACGGGAACGTGTAGTCGTTGTACGCCTCGTTCGTGCCCGTGCAGTACGGCCAGCCGTAGTTGCCGGGGGTGACGACGTTCCACTCGACCAGACCCCGGGGGCCACGGTTCGGGTTGTCCGAGTTGGCGTCCGGCCCGTAGTCCGCCACGTACAGCGTGTTGGTCTTGGGGTCGGTGCCGATCCGGAACGGGTTGCGGAAGCCCATCGCGTAGATCTCCGGACGGGTCTTCTCGGTGCCCGGTGCGAAGAGGTTGCCCGCCGGGACGGTGTACGTCCCGTCGTCCTCCGGGTGGATCCGGATCACCTTGCCGCGCAGGTCGTTGGTGTTGCCAGAGGTGCGCTGCGCGTCGTAGTCCTGGCGGCCCGGCCGCTCGTCGATAGGCGTGTACGCGCTCGACTCGAACGGGTTGGTGTTGTCACCGGTGGCCAGGTACAGGTTGCCGTCGCTGTCGAAGGTCATGCTGCCGCCCGCGTGGCAGCAGGTGTTGCGCTGGGTGTCGACCCGCAGCACCTGCTTCTCGCTTGCCGCGTCGATGGTGTCGCCAGTCACCGTGAACCGGGACAGCAGGTTGCGGGCGACGTTGTCGTTCGGGGCGTAGTAGAGATACACCCACTTGTTCGTGGCGAAGTCCGGGTCGAGCCGGATGCCGATCAGGCCGTCCTCGTTGCCGGTGAAGACGTCCAGGTCGATGGCGGTGACGGTGTTGCCGGTGTCCGGCTTGATGATCTGGACCCGACCGTCGCGCTCGATGTAGAAGACCCGCCCGTCCGGGGCGATGTCCAGCTCCATCGGGTTGCTGGTGTTGCTGTCGAGGGTGACCTTCTCGAAGTTTGAGGTCTTCGAGGCGCCGCAGTCGGCGTCGACAACGCCGGCAGCCGTCTGGATGCCACCGAGCAGATGGCTGAGGAACTCCGGCTCGGCGAACGACTCACGCGTGTGCCCGCCCCCGGTGTACCAGGAACGGCCGCCGTCGAAGTCCTGACACCAGGCCGTCGGGTGATCGGCGCCCATCGCGCCGGCGCCCGGGCTGTAGCTCTTCTCGTCCAGGCTGGCCAGCACGTGCACGTCCGGCCGCGGGTTGGTCTGGAAGTTGTACCACTCGTCGAAGCGGGACCAGCGGTCGGGCAGCTCCGCAGTGGACGGGTGGGCGTGGTCCTCCACCTTGACGGTGGCCTGCTGGTTGGCCGGGTGGTTGGCGAAGTACGCGCCGACCAGATCGCCGTACCAGGCCCAGCTGTACTCGGTGTCCGAGGCGGCGTGGATGCCGACGTAACCGCCGCCGGCCTGCACGTACCGCTCGAACGCCGCCTGCTGTTCGGCGTTGAGGACGTCGCCGGTGGTGGAGAGCCAGATCACCGCCTTGTACTTGGCGAGGTTGGCGTCGTTGAACGCCGCGCCGTCCTCAGTGGCGTCCACTGTGAACCCGTTCGTCGCCCCGAGCTGCTGGATGGCGGCGACGCCGGTGGGGATGGAGTCGTGCCGGAATCCGGCGGTCTTGGAGAAGACCAGGACCGAGAAGGGATCAGCGGCGGCGGCCTTCGGTGCCTTCGGCACCACCTGACTGACGGGGGTGACGGCCTGCGCGTCCCGCGGGGGGACCTGGGCGGGGGCCGGGGCTGCCTGTGCGGGCAGGCCGAACAGGGTGGTCGAGACGAGGGCCAGGGAGAGCAGGGTAGCGGTTAGTGGTACGCGGGCACGACGAGATCGTGACACGCCGCCTCCTATGTCGCGGTGGACAGGAAATGCGGGGGGCGGCTCGCCGAAGACCGTCCCAGATGGAGCCGGGTGAGGCACCGTGCCAGGGTGCCCGCGCCGGCATTTTTGTCGAATCGCTGAACAAATTAATTCCGTTGGATCTATGTCGGGCAAGATGCCGGCGGGTAACGGTTCTGCAACGGTGGGCGACATTCCTGGCAGGACCGGGATGAAGTGCCCGACGGATCCCGCCATCTGAGCCGGGGCATCCCGCCCTTGGCACGTCAACAGAACTGTCGTACGGTGATGTGCAAGTAACCCACGGGAGCCCGGTGTGCCGGGCTGAGAGGGGGGCTGAAGCCCCCGACCGTCGAACCTGATCCGGGTAATGCCGGCGCAGGGAGGAGAGTTGCCGTGCCGTCCCTCGGTCGACTGCATCTGATCACCGACACCCGCCCCGGGCAGGACCCCCTAACAGTCGTCCGGGCCGCCCTCACCGCGGCCCGCGCCGACCTGGTCGTCCAGGTGCGGGTCGAGGACTCCGCCACCGACCGTGAGGCGTACGACCTGGCCCGCCGGGTCCTCGCGCTCTGCACGCCGTACGGGGCGACGTGCCTGGTCAACGACCGCCTGCACGTGGCGCTCGCGGTGGGAGCCGCCGGTGGCCACGTCGGCGCCGACGACCTGCCGGTCGCCGCCGGACGCCGGGTGCTCGGCCCCACAGGCGTGCTGGGCGCCACCGCCCGGGCGCCGGAAACAGCGATCGCTGCCATCGCGGCGGGCGCCGACTACCTGGGCGTCGGCCCGTGCCACGCCACCACCACCAAGACCGGGCTGCCGGACCCGATCGGCCCCTCAGGGGTACGCGCCGTCGTCGACGCCGTCGACGTACCCGTCATCGCGATCGGCGGGGTGACCGCCGCCCGGGTGCCGGCACTGCGCGACGCCGGGGCGTACGGGGTGGCTGTCGTCGGCGCGGTCTCCGCAGCCGCCGACCCCGCTCAGGCCACTGCCGAGCTGCTGCAGGCGCTGACGTGTTAAGAGGGGGCCCTTCCTCTACAGCAGCCGTTAACAAGGGGCCCTTCCTTGCGGACGTGGCGGTGGTGGGGGCGGGGCCGATCGGGTTGGCGATCGCCTGGCGGTGCGCCGTACGCGGCCTGCGGGTGGCGCTGCACGACGCGGCACCCGGGTCGGGCGCATCCGCAGTGGCCGCCGGGATGCTCGCCCCGGTCTCCGAGGCGTACTTCGGCGAGCGGCAGCTCACCGACCTGCTGGTGGCCTCCGCCGCCCGCTGGCCCGCGTTCGCCGCAGAGCTGACCGAGACGACAGGCGCCGACCTCGGCTATCGGACCGACGGCACACTGCTCGTCGGGTTGACCGGCGACGACCTGGCCGAGGCGCGCCGGCTGTGGGCGTACCAACAGGGTCTGGGATTGCCGGTGACCCCGCTGCGTCCCAGCGAGCTGCGCCACCACGAGCCGGCGCTCGCGCCACGGGTGCGCGGTGGCGCGCTCGCACCCACCGACCACCAGGTCGACCCACGGCTGCTGGTGCCGGCGCTGCGCACTGCCGCGCAGCGGGCCGGCGTGGTCTTCGTGCCGAGCGCCGTCGACCGTCTGTCCGATGTGGACGCCGACCTCATCGTGGTCGCCGCCGGCTGCGGCGCCGCGGCACTCACCGGTCTGCCCGTGCGGCCGGTGAAGGGCCAGATCCTCCGGCTACGCGCGCCCGGCGGCGTCGCGCCGGGCTTCCGGCACGTGATCCGGGGGTACGCCGACGGGGAGCCCGTCTACCTGGTGCCCCGCGCGGACGGTGAGGTGGTGCTCGGCGCGACAGTCGAGGAGCGCTCCGACACAGGCGTCACCGCCGGTGCCGTGCAGCGGCTGCTGCGCGCCGGTGTCGACCTGCTGCCCGAGCTGGCCGAGTACGACATCGTCGAGGCCGTCGCGGGCCTGCGCCCCGGCACCCCTGACAACGCGCCGATCCTCGGGCCGCTGCCCGGACGGCCCGACGTGCTCGCCGCCACCGGCCACCACCGGCACGGCATCGTGCTCACCCCGATCACCGCAGACCTGATCGCCGACCTGGTGGTCACCGGTGTGGCCGACCCGCTGCTCGCGCCCTTCGGGGCGGACCGGTTCGGCACCTCGGATCGCGAGGGACGCGTTGCCGGCGGGGTGCACGTTCCCGCCGGAGCGGTCGGTGTGGGCGGACCTGAACGGACGATGGAGGAGAACCGGTGGAGTTGACGGTGAACGGGACCGGCCGCAGCGTGGCCGGTGGGACGTCGGTGGCCGACCTCGTCGGCGACATCGCCGGGCAGCACCGCGGGGTGGCGGTGGCGGTGAACGGCGAGGTGGTGCCCCGGGCCGGCTGGCCGGCGACCGTGCTGCGCGACGGCGACCGCGTCGAGGTGCTCACCGCCGCGCAGGGTGGGTGAGCTGCGTGCCGTTCGAACTGGGCGGGGTCACGTTCACCTCGCGGTTGATCCTCGGTACCGGCGGGGCCGCGAACCTGCATGTGCTGGAGCAGGCGATCCGTGCCTCCGGCACCGAGCTGGTCACAGTGGCGCTGCGCCGCGTGGACACCGCACCGGGAACCGCCGGTGGGCTGCTGGACCTGCTGGAGCGGTGCGACGTACGCCTGCTGCCGAACACCGCTGGCTGCTACACGGCTACCGAGGCGGTGAAGGTGGCCCGGCTGGCCCGGGAGGCGTTCGACACCGACTGGATCAAGCTTGAGGTGATCGGCGACGAGCGGACCCTGTTGCCCGACGGCGTGGAGTTGCTCCGCGCCGCCGAGGAACTCGTCGCCGACGGCTTCACAGTGCTGCCGTACACGAGCGACGACCCGGTGCTCGCCCGTCGACTCGCCGACGTGGGCTGCGCCGCAGTGATGCCGGCCGGCTCGCCGATCGGCTCCGGGCTCGGCATCGGCAACCCGCACCACATCCGGCTGATCCGGCAGAGCGTTGACGTGCCCGTCATCCTCGACGCCGGCATCGGCACCGCGTCCGACGCGGCCCTGGCCATGGAGTTGGGCTGCGACGCCGTCCTGCTTGCCAGCGCTGTCACCCGGGCCGCCGACCCGGTGGGGATGGCGACGGCGATGCGGTACGCGGTCGAGGCGGGCCGCCTGGCCGCTCGCGCGGGCCGGATCGAGCGGCGCTTCCACGCCCTCGGATCCACCCCGGACGAGGGAAGACCCGACCTGTGACCCCCCACCCGCTCGCCGCTGATCACCCACGTGCAGATCTTGGAAGCGAACTGCCCCGCACGGGGCCGAATCCTTCCAAGATCTCGGCGGGGATCGTGCCGTCAGGTGTCGTGCTGCTCACCGATCGGCTTGTCGCGTCGGGACCACTCGACCTGGTTGTCGCTCGGGCGGTGGCCGGGGGAGTGCGGTGGGTCGTCCTGCGGGAGAAGGACCTGCCCCGCGTCGAGCGCCTCGCCCTCGCCGGCGACCTGCGCGCGATCCTCGCCGACGTGGGCGGAACCCTCATCGTGGCTGGCCCGGATCCGCTCGACGGTGACGCCGTCCACCTGCCCGCCGCTGGCCCGTACCCGCCGTCGACCCACACAGTCGTCGGCCGCTCCTGCCACGACCGGGCCGAGCTGGCCCGGCTGACCACCGAGCACTACGCCACCATCTCCCCGGTCTATCCCACAAGGACGAAACCCGGGTACGGCCCCCCGCTGCGACCCGACGGACTCCGCAACCTGATCCAGGTCAGCGGCGTGCCAGTCCTCGCCCTCGGCGGCGTGGAAACACCGGAGCAGGTCAATGCATGCGTGCGCGCGGGAGCCGCCGGAGTGGCCGTGCTGGGCGCGCTCATGCGAGCAGAAGACCCCACCGAAACAGCCACCACGCTGACCAGAGCGTTCAAGGAGGCGGTCGCCCCAAGCTCGCGCAGAGGCAGCCAGGTCCCAACGCCCCAAAGCGCAACCAAAGAGGGAACATGACCCCGCGCACAGTCCTCACCATCGCCGGCTCCGACTCCGGCGGTGGCGCCGGCATCCAGGCCGACCTCAAGGTCTTCGCGGCGCTCGGCGCGTACGGCACAAGCGTCCTCACGGCGATCACCGCGCAGAACACCCAGGGTGTCGACGCCGTACTGCCGCTGCCCCCGCGCACGATCACCGAGCAGATGGACAGCGTGCTCGCCGACTTCACAGTGAGCGCTGTCAAGACGGGAATGCTCGGCACACCCGCCGTCGCCGACGCTGTGGCACAGGCCGCCCGCGACGGCCGGCTGCCACAGCTCGTCGTCGATCCGGTGCTCGTCGCCACGAGTGGCCACCGGCTCGGCGTGGTGGCGTCGGTGGAGCGGCTGCTGCCGTACGCGAGGGTGGCGACGCCGAACTGCGCGGAGGCCGCGGCGATCACCGGACGCCCTGTGGACGACGTGGCCGCGATGGTCGTGGCGGCCGAAGCACTCGGTGCCGGCGGCCCGGAACACGTCGTCGTCACCGGCGGCGACCTGGACGGCGACGAGGCGGTCGACGTGCTGTGCGGCGGTGGCGTCACCACGGTGCTGCGCGGGCCACGGGTGGACACCCGGCACACCCACGGCACCGGGTGCTCGTTCTCGGCGGCGATCGCCGTGCGGCTCGCGCTCGGCGATCCGGTGCCGGCGGCGGTCGCTTCCGCAAAGGAGTACGTGCTCCGCGCGCTTACCGGTGGGCGGGGTTGGGAGCTGGGTGCGGGCCGCGGGCCGCTTGATCACTTCGGCTGGTCCGCTTGATCACCAGGGAGGCTGTCATGCAGGCACGAGGCAAGGTGTACGTCGAAGGGTCGCGCCCCGATGTCCGGGTGCCGTTCGCCGAGGTGACGCTCACCGGTGATCACCCGCCGGTGCGCCTCTACGACACGTCCGGGCCCGGTTCCGACCCGGAGGTGGGGCTTCCGCCGCTGCGCGGGCCGTGGATCGCCGAGCGCGGTGACGTGGCGCCGGTGCGGGGCGCGGGCACGCCGCTCGCCGGGGCGGACGGTCGCCGACCCACCCAACTCGCGTACGCGCGGGCCGGTGTGGTGACGCCGGAGATGGAGTTCGTGGCGATCCGGGAGAACGTCGACGCGGAACTGGTCCGGGCCGAGATCGCCGCCGGCCGGGCGGTGCTACCGCTGAACGTCAACCACCCGGAGTGCGAACCGGCGATCATCGGCAAGGCGTTCCTGGTGAAGGTGAACGCCAACATCGGCACCTCGGCCGTCAGCTCGTCGGTCGCCGAGGAGGTGGAGAAGCTCACCTGGGCCACCCGCTGGGGCGCGGACACCGTGATGGACCTGTCCACCGGCAAGCGGATCCACGAGACCCGCGAGGCGATCGTGCGGAACTCGCCGGTCCCGATCGGCACGGTGCCGATCTACCAGGCCCTCGAGAAGGTCGGCGGCGACCCGGTGAAGCTGAGCTGGGAGGTCTTCCGCGAGACGGTGATCGAGCAGGCCGAGCAGGGCGTCGACTACATGACGGTGCACGCTGGCGTGCTGCTGCCGTACGTGCCGCTGGCAGTGGACCGGGTCACCGGGATCGTCTCGCGGGGCGGCTCGATCATGGCGGCGTGGTGCCTGGCCCACCACGAGGAGAACTTCCTCTACACGAACTTCGCCGAGCTGTGCCAGATCCTGGCGCGCTACGACGTGACGTTCTCCCTCGGTGACGGGCTGCGCCCCGGCTCGATCGCCGACGCCAACGACGAGGCGCAGTTCGCCGAACTGCGTACCCTCGGCGAGCTGACGACAGTCGCCTGGGAACACGACGTACAGGTGATGATCGAGGGGCCGGGGCACGTGCCCATGCACAAGATCAAGGAGAACGTGGATCTCCAGCAGGAGTGGTGCCACGAGGCGCCGTTCTACACGCTCGGCCCGCTGACCACTGACATCGCGCCAGCGTACGACCACATCACCTCGGCGATCGGCGCCGCGATGATCGGCATGTTCGGCACCGCGATGCTCTGCTACGTCACCCCGAAGGAGCACCTCGGCCTGCCCGACCGCGACGACGTCAAGGCGGGCGTGATCGCGTACAAGATCGCGGCCCACGCGGCGGACCTGGCCAAGGGACACCCGGGTGCGCAGGCGTGGGACGACGCGCTGTCGAAGGCGCGGTTCGAGTTCCGCTGGGAGGACCAGTTCAACCTCTCACTGGACCCGGAGACGGCGCGCTCCTACCACGACGCGACGCTGCCCGCCGAGCCGGCGAAGACGGCGCACTTCTGCTCGATGTGCGGCCCCAAGTTCTGCTCCATGAAGATCACCCAGGAACTCAAGGAGTACGCGGCACGCGGCATGAAGGACAAGTCGGAGGAGTTCGTCTCCGGTGGTGGACGGGTCTACCTCCCGCTGGCCTGATCAGCTCAGTCGCGGTGGTGGCGGCCGGTGGAGCGCAGGGAGCGCCGGCCGTCCTCCTGCTCCGGTTCGTTGTCCGCGACAGGCTTGCCGAGGCCGGCGACCCAGTCGACGAACTCTTCGTCCTGCGTGGGCAGCGGCTCCGACGCAGCCGTCCCGGGTCGATTCTCCGCCTCGGTCCGGGACCGGCCGCGCCGGAACAGGCTGCCGAGCCGTTCGCGCCGGCTGGGCTGCTCCGCGTCGCCGCTGGTCGGCCCGTCGGTGGTGCCGGGCTGTCCCGGTACCACAGTGGACGCGCCTGGTCCGGCCGGGGCTGCCGTCTCGGAGGCAGCACCTTGCTCGGAGTCGTCGATGGCACTGGTGGCCTGGCCGGGAGTCCGTGGGACTGCCGTCGGACCGGGCTGCGAAGCCGTCGGGTCGGTGCGGCGGGCCGTGTTGAAGGCGTCCCAGCTGCTGACCCGGCTCAGGTCCGGCAGCGGTGCCCGGTGCCGGGGCCGGGGTGTCCACCCGGACGACTCCTCGGAGGTGCCCGACGTGCCCGGAGCAGGCGCTGCGGTGTCATCGACCTGCGGTGACGTCGTCCACGTCGGGGCCACGGGCCAGGCCGGCGGAGCCGGCGTCCAGCGGTCGGTCCCCGGATCTGCGGCGGCCGGCGTGCCGAACAGCGAGCCGCCGGCAGCAGCTTCGGTCGCGGGCTGGGCGGCGCGGGCCGCATTGGACGCGTCGGCGATCGCGGGCTCGCTCGTCGGCCCGGCTGTGGCGTCCGGCTGCGCTGCCGGCCCTGCGTCGGAGGTGCCTGCGGTAGCAGTGGTTGTGGAACCGGTCATGGCCCGCTGACCCTTTCGGCCGGTCGTGGTGGCCCGGCCCGCCTTTTCGCGGGTCGGCGTGGCCTGGCTCTCGCCGGCCGGCTGAGCGTCGCCCTCTTCGCCGGGGCGAGTGCCGCCCTCCTCTGCCGGGGCGTCGGCGCTGATGTCGGCGCTTACCCTGCCGGACCGGGCGGACTTGCGGGCGCGGCCGGCAGCCGGTGCCGCCGCGACAGCGGGTCCGTCCTGCGCGGCGCTTTCGGTGACGGTGCCGGGCGCGGGCACGGCCTCGGTGCCGGATGCGGCGGCCTCGGTGGTGCTTGTCGCTGCGGCCTTCGTCTTGTGGGTCCGACGCGGCTTGGGGGCCGGCCCGTCGCCCGCACTCCCGGTGGCCGCGCTCGCACCTGTCGCATCGGTGCCGGCTGTGCTCGCGCCCGGCGTGCTCGTGCTCGTCGGGACCGTGCCCGCGTCCGCCGTACCTGTGCCTGTCTCGACGCCCGTCCTGCCCGTGGTCGGGTGGTCTGTCAGCACGCTGTCGCTTGTCGGCTGGGCCGCGCCACTCGTGGCCGTCGCCGCGCTGGCGGCGAGGCCGCCATCGGCCGTGCCGTCCACTGGGCCTGCGTCTCCGGTGCGACCAGTGTCTCCGATGTGCCCTGCGGCTGCGGCGCGGCCTGTGTCGCCGATACGGCCGGCCGGGACGCTTGACGTCGAGGTGGTGCCGGCCGAGCCGATGATCTCGGTGCTGGCCGTTCCGGACGGCCCGGAGAGGCCGTCGCCTGTCGTACCGGTCGGTGGGGAAGCATCTGTCGACGCGCCCGCTCGCGCCGGGCTGGTGGTGGCTGGCCCGTACTGACCGCTGGCCGTGGTCGTCGGCCAGTCCCAGTGGGCGGGGACGGTGCGTACGGCGGCGATGTCGTCGGTGGCGCGCGGGCCTGGACGGGCCCCGGCCAGCTCGGCGCCGACGGTGGTCGGGTCGGTGGCCGCTGTGGTGTCGCCGTCGCCCGCCGGATCCGCCGATGTCGCAGGCGCGGTGCCCGGTAGCGCCGGGCCGGCGGCGAGCGGACGCAGGATGTCGGTGGGCTCGATCGCCTGTCGACCGGAGGTGCTGCCGGCACCGATGGGCCAGCGCAACAGGGCGGCCGCGGCGGCTCCGAGCGCACCGGCGAGAACCGCGATCAACGCGCCGTAGTAGGGGGTTGCCTGGTAGCGGTCCACAGCATCGCCGGGGCCGGCGGTCAGGTAGGCGAACGCCACAAGGACCGGACCGGCCACCCCTGTCGCGCCGCTGACCAGCGGAACCTGGCCGCGCGAGCGGGCCAGCGCGGCTGTCGCCGCTCCCGCGAGCAGCGCCACGATGGGCAGCAGGACGAGCGCCAGCCGTTGCGCTGCGGCGTCGTCCAGCCAGCTCGGTTCGAGTACGCCGAGTCGGACCGTGGGCAGCGGGCCGACTGTGCCGAGGGACGGCAGGACGGAGATCAGCGCCAGGAGCCAGACCGCGCCGGCCACGGCCGCCATGTTCCAGCCCAGTTCGGGTCGGAGCAGGACGGCGATCGCCGCACCGGCCCCGATCACCGCGCCGAGCACGGCGCAGATGCCGACCGCCCAGACCGGGTCGACGGAGATAAGCTCGGCGGCCCGTGCGGGCTGCATGCAGAGCGGGGCGACCACCGTGGCGCCGAGCGCGGCGGCACCGCCGACGGCCAGTTGCCGGCCGGTGCTGGCCGTCGGGGCGTCCCGGCGGGCCAGGCGACCGGTAAGGACGGCGCCGGCCACTGCCGCGTTCGCGGCGAACCAGCCGACCCACACGAGCTGGGCCGGCCACTGGTTGACGGTCGTGCCGGTGAACGCGCCGGTGAGTCGGACGATGCCGAAGCCGTACGCGACGCCGAGCTGGCCCGCTCCGGCCAGCACGCTCACCCCAAGCGCCGTGAGCAGGAGCTTGCCCCAGGTCCGATAGGCCATGTCGGGCACGTTACGCACCCGGTACACCCGATCGCCACCGGCGCGCCGCGCGGCGCGCCGAGGCGCGCTACGGCGGGTCTACTTGAGTTCGACCAGGCGGGCCAGGTATGTCGTGTCCCCGACATTGGTGAGCATATGCACCGCTCCGGGGTCGCGGTAGACGACACCGCCGGTGGGTTCGTCGGCGTCGATCCGCGTGCCGTCGATGGTCTGCACGATGTTCTTGGCGCCCTGAACCGCGATCACCAGGTAGGGGTGGTCGTGCCGGTGCAGGGGCTGCCGCTCGCCCGGTTCGAGCCGGATGTGCCACACCCGGACCCGGTCGTTCTCGTACACGATCTCCTGGCCCACCGGCCCGAGTTCGGTTTCGTCGATCGTTTCGCTCATCGTGCACCGTCCAGTTGCGGGAGCACCTCGGCGGCGATCAGCTCGAGGTGGTCGAGGTCTGAGAGGTCGGTCATGCGCAGGTGCACCCGGGTGGTGCCGATCTCGGCGAACTCACCGATCCGCTGCACGAGCTGTGCGGGCGAGCCGACCACCGGGTCCTCCGGCGGCAGCGCGCTCTTCTCGTGCAGTGGTGCGGCCCGCCGCTGCGCCTCCGCGTCGGTACGCCCGATGGCCACCACGATCCCGGCGGACAGCACCAGCGGCGGGCGCCCCGATTCGGCACGGGCGGTACGGGCGCACGCCTCGCGTACGCGGTCGTACGCGCCGGAGGTCTCCGCCACGGACTTGAAGGGCATGTTGAACTCGGTCGCATAGCGGGCGGCCAGGTCGGGGGTGCGCTTGGGGCCGCGTCCGCCCACGATGATCGGCGGGCCGGGCACCTGCACGGGCTTGGGCAGGGCGGGCGCGTCGACCAGCTGGTAGTGGTCGCCGGTGAAGCTGTACGTCTCGCCCGGCGGGGTGGTCCACAGGCCGGTGAGCACCTCAAGCTGCTCGGCAAGCCGGTCGAAGCGCTCGCCGACGGCCGGGAACGGGATGCCGTACGAGGTGTGTTCGCGGGCGTACCAGCCGGCGCCGATGCCCAGCTCGATCCGGCCCCCGCTCATCTGGTCGACCTGCGCGACCATCACCGCCAGCGGGCCGGGCAGGCGGAACGTCGCCGACGTCACAAGGGTGCCGAGGCGGATCCGTTCGGTCTCGCGGGCAAGCGCGGCGAGGGTCAGCCAGGCGTCAGTGGGGCCGGGCAGACCCGGGTCGTCACCCATCGCCTGGTAGTGGTCGGCGCGGAGGAAACCCTCGTAGCCGGCGGCCTCCACGAGGCGGGCGAACCGCAGTTGGTCGTCGTAGCTTGCGCCCCGGTGCGGCTCGGTGAACACCGACACCCGCATGGTCATCGTCCTTCCGCGCCGGCCGCGGCCGGCTGGTCGCGTTCCATCAACAGCTCGTGCAGGTCGGCGCTGACCTGGGCCACGTCGGCGAGGTGGGCGTTGCGGCCCAGGGTGCGGGGTCGGGGGATGTTCACCTCGACGACCTTGCGGATCCGCCCGGGGCGAGGGCTCAGCACGACCACCCGGTCGGCGAGCAGGACCGCCTCGTCGATCGAGTGGGTGACGAAGACGATCGTGGGCTTGTTCTCCATGTGCACGCGCTGGAGCTCGCCGGAGAGTTCCTCGCGGGTGAGCGCGTCCAGCGCCGAGAACGGCTCGTCCATCAGCATCACCCGGGGGTCGCCGATCAGCGACCGGCACAGCGACACCCGCTGCTGCATGCCGCCGGAAAGCTCGTGCGGCAGCCGCTTCTCGAACCCGGCAAGCCCTGCCACGTCGAGCAGTTGCTGGGCCCGCTCGCGGTGCTTGGCGCGGCTCCAGCCGAAGATCTCCACCGGCAGCAGGACGTTGTCGAGCACTGTGCGCCAGGGCAGCAGGGCCGGCTTCTGGAACAGCATGGCGATGTCCCGGCGGGGACGGGTGATCGGCGTACCGGCCACTGTGATCTCGCCGGCGGTCAGCGGGATCAGCCCGGCGATCAGCCGCAGCAGCGTGGACTTACCGCAGCCGGAGCGCCCGAGCACGGCGACGAACTCGCCCTCGGCGACGTCGAGGTCGATGCCGCGCAGCGCCTCCACACGGCCGGACCGGCCCTCGAAGGTACGCGACACCCCGGACAGTCGGATCATCTCCGGCGGACCTCCGCTGAGTGGACGGTCAGGAATCCGACAAAGGCTAGCGGTCGCGTCTCGGTATCGCACCGTCCGGGGTGGTCGTCATGTTGTTTCCGTTCCGCAACCCGATATGCCTGGCGTCGCAACTGTGGGTTTCTCGTACGCTGTGCCCGCGAAGAGTCCCCTCACGACGGCGGTGCCCGGCTTCTACCCCTCCTGCCGGTTCCGTCGCGACAACCCCTCCGTGGCCTGCGGCCCCGGTCGGAAAGGACATGGTGCTACTGATGAGAAGGCTGACCCGTACGGTCGCTACGGCCGCGTTGGCCACTGCCCTCGCCCTCGTCTCCGCCTGCAGCAGCGGGTCGGACTCGTCGGACGACGCCAAGGGCGGCAACGGCGGGACGTTGGAGAAGGTGACCTACCTCACCTCCTTCGGCAACTTCGGCCGCGACTCCTACGCCTGGGTGGCGAAGGAGAAGGGCTTCTTCAAGGACGCCGGGTTCGACGTAGAGATCAAGGCTGGTCAGGGCACCGGCGGCGTGATCCAGACCGTCGTCGGCGGCCAGGCCGACTTCGGGCCGATCGACCTCACCGGCGGTCTGCTCCAGCTCGGCAACGGGCAGGCGAAGGACTTCGTGGCGGTGGCCGCGATCCAGCAGCGCACGATGGCCGCCATCGCCACCGTCGAGGGCAAGAACATCAACTCTCCGAAGGACCTCGAGGGCAAGAAGCTTGCCGACACGCCGGGGTCCGTGGTCCGCAACCTGTTCCCGACGTACGCCCGGCTCGCCGGTGTGGATGTCAGCAAGGTGACCTGGGTCAACGGTGAGGCGCAGGCGCTGATCGGCACGCTTGCCAACGGTTCGGTGGACGGCATCGGCCAGTTCGTCGTCGGCCAGCCGACCATCGAGGCGGTGTCCAAGAAGAAGGCAGTCATGCTGCCGTACAGCAACGTGATGCAGGACCTCTACGGCAACGTGCTGATCACCTCCTCGAAGATCGCCAAGGAGAAGCCCGACATGGTGAAGCGCTTCACCGCGGCGCTGCTCAAGGGCCTGGAGTACAGCCTGGCGAACTCCAAGGAGGCCGGCGAGATCCTGAAGAAGAACGTCGACGCCGCCAACCCGGCCGCCGCCGCCGCGGAGCTGGACCTGATGGCCGCCTACGTCCGCTCGGGTAACTCGGGCACCGCGATCGGCACGCTGGACAGCGGCCGCGTCGCGAAGAGCATCGCGATCCTGCAGGGCGCTGGCGCGCTCAAGCAGAACATCGCCCCGGAGCAGATCATCGACTTCAGCCTCGCGCCGAAGGCCTGATCGTCCGGTCGTCACAAGGGGGGTACGTCGCGCCGGTTCCGGCGTGACGTACCCCCGTCGCTCGTCGGCCCCAAGGGCCTTCGGATATCGAGGAGGAAAGATGGCCGACGTCCGGTCAGCGGAGCCGGCGGTGACGGCGGCCCCATCCCCGGGCACCGGGCCGGTGGCGGGGTCGACGGGTCGGGGCTCCGGCCTGCGTGCCGGGACCGGAGCGGCGTTGCTGCCCGTGGCCGGCCTCCTGATCGCCTTGGCGGTGTGGTGGCTGGTCGCCCGGCTGGAGCTGGTGCACCCGGCTGCGCTGCCGCCGCCGGGGGACGTGCTCACCGCGTTCGTTGACAAGCCCGTCCAGATGCTGGAGCACACTTGGGCCACGCTGCTGGAGATCCTGATCGGCTTCGCCCTCTCGGCGGTCGCCGGTGTCCTGATCGGACTCTCCCTGGCCAGCTCCCGCACCGTGGAGCAGATGTTCACGCCGCTGCTTGTCGCGATCAACGCCGTACCCAAGATCACGTTGGGTCCGCTGCTGGTGGTGGCGCTCGGGTGGGGTCAGAAGCCGATCCTGACCATGGTGTTCCTGCTCTGCTTCTTTCCGATCGTGCTCTCCACGGCGACCGGGCTGACCACCACGCCGGCCGATCTGGCCGAGCTGGTCCGCTCCTGGAACGCCTCCCGCTGGCAGGCGTTCCGCAAGGTACGGTTCCCGGCCGCGCTGCCGCAGATCTTCGTCGGGCTCAAGGTGGCGATGCCGCTGGCCGCGATCGGCGCGGTGATCGGTGAGTTCCAGGCCGGCGAGGACGGCCTGGGCTACGTGATCCTCCAGTACGCGGGTGTCGGCGACACAGCGACCGCCTGGGCGGCGATCATGCTGGTGGCGCTGGTGAGCATCCTGCTGTATGCGGCGCTGCTGCTCATCGAGCGGCTCGCCCTGCCCTGGGTCCGAGAAACCACAAGCAGCCACTGAGAAACCAAAGATCAACCCACAAAACGCAAAGGGCCGGCCCCAACCAGGGGCCGGCCCTTTGCGTTCGACGCTGCCCCACCCCACCACCCGGCACACGACGAGAGCCAAGCCGGACGACAAGAACCAAGGAGGCCCGGCGCGTTACCCAGCCAACCGCCACCGGCCGTTGCGGGCGACAAGCGTGGTGAGTGCCTGCGGCATCAGTCCGGAGTGGTTGTCGGGCGTCATCCGGATGGGGCCGGACAGGCCGTCCATCTGGGACGTCTCCAGCACGTCACGGATGCCGTCGCGGTCGACCTGACCGATCGGGCCGCCGGCACGCAGCTCGGCGTCGGCGATGAGCTGGATCGCGTCGGCGGCGAAGGACGAGGACCCGTTGTACCCGCCGAAGCGTGCCGTGTACTCCTGGAACCACTGGCGTCGGGCAGCCTTCGCCGGTGTGGTGGCAATCACGTCGTCGATCACCATCGTTTGAGTGAAGATCAACGTAGCTCGTTCGGTGGCCCGGGCCGCCGCGCCGAGGAAGAGGTCGCCGGCCGCTGCGGCGTCGAAGAAGAGCGCCCCCCGGAAGCCAGCCTGCTGGGCGCTGGTGGCCGTGAGGGCTGCCTGCTCCGGCGGGGTCCAGACCACCAGGGCGTCGGGCTTGAGCCGGTTGAGCTTGCCGACCTGCTGACCGACCTCCGTGTCGGTGTTCTTCACCGACTCCTCACCGGCGGCCTTGATGTTGGCCTTGGTCAGTTCGCGGCGTAGCGCTACCACGCCCTCCCGGCCGTAATCGTCGTCGCTGTAGAGCAGGCCGACCTTGCGGATGTTCTTGCGGCGCAGTTCGGCGGTGAGTGCGGCGGCGCTGTCGACGGCGTTCGGACCGAGCTTGAACACGTAACGCCGCTGGGCGACCGGGCTGGCGATCGCCCCGGAAGCGGCTAGCGCAATGGTGGGAATCCGCTTCTCGTTGATGACGCCAACCGCGCCGACAGCGCATTCGTTGCAGCCGCCCATGATGATGGCGCTGACCCGGGAATCGCTGCTGAAGTCGGCGATGTTGCGCAGTGACTCGGCGGCGTCGGAACGGTTGTCCTTCACCTTCAGCTCGATCTTCCGGTCATTCAGTGCTCCGGAGGAGTTCAACTGGTCTCTCTTGAGTTCCAGCGCGCGCTGGTATGCCCGGCCGACGGGTGCGGCGGCGCCGGACAGTTCGAGGTCGGCGGCGATCACGATCGGACTCGTGTCCCGCTCCGCTCCGCCGAACTGGCAGCCGGTGAGCGTGGTGGCCACTACGGCCGATGCGAGCGCCGCGATGGTCGCGGAGCGGATGGGGCTCAACTCAGTCCTCCAGGTGCGGGCGCGGGCGCTGCCCGGTCACCGCCGCTAATCCGTCCTCAGTGGAGGACGGGATCTCCTCTGCCGTACGGTGTGTGCGCGAAGCGTGCAAAACCTTGCCAATGGCTGGCGCTGTGGTCAAGCGCGGACCCCGGTCGCATTTTCGGGACGGCCATCCCACATGCTGGGGTAGCGCAATGTTTGCAAAAGCTCACTTTGCATACACGCGTGACCACTCTGGAGTTACATGCCCTGTTCAGGGGCTTGCGGAAATGAAGGTATCAGTTGACCGGATCACGGGTTCCGCGCCGTCCGACCGTTTCCTACCGCCCTGCGGCTTCCCAAACAGGATCTTCTCTGATGAAATCGCGGCCGTGCCGCGCGTGGTCCCCTCCGCTTACGGCATGGTTCGGCGGGTCAAGCGGGGAAGAAACGACGGAGGCGATGTCGTGAGCACCGGACCGACGACCCTGCCCGCGCCCGGCGACGCCGCTGGGCGTACGCGCCGGAGGCTGCCGAGACTGCGGGACGCCCGGATCCGGTCCAAACTGGCGCTGATCCTGGTCGTTCCGGTGGCCGCGGTGATCGCGCTGGCCACCGTCCGGCTCATCTCGGTGGGCGAGGGCGCCTTCGACGCCACCCGGGCGCGGTCGCTCACCGCGCTCTCCATCGACGTCAGTGCGCTGACCCAGGATCTCCACGCCGAGCGGATGGCCGCAGCCGCCTATCTGGCTGCCCCGCAGCAGCCGGCCGACGCCTACAACCTGCGGGTGCGGCAGACGCAGCAGCGGACGGACGAGTACCGCGCCGAGCGCGCCCGGATCGGCGAGGTGCCGGCGGCGCTGCGAGGCCGGCTCAAGGCCATCGACGACCACCTGGCCACACTGGACGGCACCCGCCAGGAGGTGCTGGACCGCCGGCAGATGGCCGTCGCCGAGGCGTTGCTGCGCTACGGCGTCATCCTCACCGACCTGGTCGCCTACGGCGACGGGCTGGCTCAGCTGCCCGGCGACGAAGGCCTCTCGGACAGCCGCCGGGCGGTCGCCGCGTTCGCCCATGCCAAGGCGGCCGTCGCCGAGGAGGAGGCGGTCGCCTTCTCGGCGCTGACCGCCGGCCAGCTCGACCCGGAACAGTTCTCGTCCTTCGTGGCAACGTTGACCAGCCAGCAGGAGGCCCTTGTCGCCTTCTCACTCGCCGCCGACCCCACGCAGCGGTCGCTGGTCAACAGCACGGTGGCCGGTGACGCGGTCGGCCTGGCCGACCGGGTGGCGAGCGACATCACCCGCTCCGTCGGGCAGCGTCCGCTGGTAAGCGCCCAGGACGCCACCGCCGCCATCGGCGCGGTGAACGACCTGATGCGCTGGGCCGAGATCCAACTTCAGGACCGGCTGCTCGCGCAGGCCGACGAGGCGCGTGCGGCAGTCATCCGGCAGGCAGTGGTCGAGTCCATCCTGGTGCTGCTCACCCTCATCATCGCCATCTCGCTGGCCGTGGTGCTGGCTCGTTCGCTCAACCACTCGCTGCGCCGCCTCCGTGAGGGTGCGCTCTCGGTGGCCAACCACGACCTGCCCGACGCCGTGCAACGCCTACAGAACATGGGCAGCGTCGGTGACGGCGGGGTGGAGGAGATCGTCCGGCAGGTCCGGGACCCCATCCAGCTCAACAACCGCGACGAGGTCGGCCAGGTGGCATTGGCCTTCAACGTCGTCCACCGCGAGGCGGTACGGGTCGCGGCCGAGCAGGCAGCTCTGCGTACCAGCGTCTCGGCGATGTTCCTCAACCTGGCCCGCCGCAGTCAGACCCTGGTCGACCGGATGATCGGCGAGCTGGACGCGATCGAGCGCGGCGAGGAGGACCCGAAGCGGCTGGCGCAGCTCTTCGAGCTGGACCACCTGGCCACCCGAATGCGCCGCAACGACGAGAACCTGCTGGTCCTGGCCGGCGCAGACTCCGCAGTGCCGCGCCGCGACGACGCGCTTGTCGTGGACGTCCTGCGCGCCGCCCAGTCCGAGGTGGAGCTGTACAACCGCATCGAGTTCGGCACCGTCGACACCGACATCTCGGTGGCCGCGCACGCCGTCAACGACGTGGTACGGCTCGTCGCCGAACTGCTCGACAACGCCACAAGGTTCTCGCCGCCGAACACCACTGTCGTCGCCGACGGTCGCCGCATCCGCGACTACGTGCTGATCCAGATCGAGGACCGCGGCCTCGGCCTCAGTGACGAGCAGCTCGAATCGCTCAACCGGCGACTGGCCGCGCCACCGAGCGTGGACGTCGCCGCGTTCCGCCTGATGGGTCTCGCCGTGGTGAGCAAGCTCGCCGCCCGCTACAGCATCCGGGTGGAGCTGCGCCGCAACGTCGAGGGCGGCACCGTCGCCCAGGTGACACTGCCCGCCGCCACAGTGGTGCTGCCCACCAACCGGGGGCGCGAGCAGACGCTCACCCGGCAGCGCCAGCCGATGGCAGTCGAGCAGACGCCGCTCACCCCCGTCGGCCACGCCGAGTCGTACGCCGGAGCCACCACCTCGGCCCCGACGTTGCCGGACCAGTGGCGGACCAGCGCGCCGGCACCGGCGCCGGCACAGTGGCAGTCCCCGCTCGACACGCGGGACACCACTCCCGCCGTGCAGGCCGGCGGCTTCGCCGGAGCACGCCCGACGGCACCGCCCGCCGCGGCACCCGCCGCCCCGCTTCCACCGGCCCGGCCCGCGTACAGCAACGGCGCGGGCACCTCGATGGGCAGCCCGACAGTGGCGTACCCGACCATCGCCCCGCTGCCCCGGCGCAGCGCGACGGCCGACCCCGCCGACGGTCGGAACGCACCGGTGCTGCCGGTCGGACCGGTCGCCGGCCCCGGTGCCGTCGCGCCGCCCGCCGCCCCGCCAGCCCGGCCGGTCGCGCCGCCCACGCCGCCCGCCCCGGTGACCAACCGGCCGGACTTCCCGGCAGAGGCACCGATATTCCGGGAGATGGAGGCGGTCTGGTTCCGGTCACACGGGGACGACGCCACAGCGATCTTCACCCGGCCGCAGTTCGACACGCCGCCTGCACCCGCCGACGCAGGCCTGGCGAATGCCGGGATGCGCGCGAGCACCGCAGGCCAGACGGCCGCCGCGTCCGCGCCGACAGTGACACCGGCCCGGCCGCCGCTGCCGACGCGTACCCCGGGTAGCTCCGGCGACGGCACCGGAACGGCAGGCGGGGGGAGCATGGACGGGTTCAGCAGCGGAAGCAACGGCGGCCGCGACGCCGCGCCGTCGACGCCACCACCGTCGTACACGCCGCCGCCGGCCGCCCGGCCGGTGCCGGCAGCGGCCACCCCTCCGCCCGCGCCCCCCGCCCCCGACGCGGACGCCTGGCGGACCGCGGCGGACGAGGGCTGGTCCCGCGCCAGCCGGGCCGCCGAGCCGGCGCCGGCGGGCACCACCCGCTCGGGTCTGCCCAAGCGGGTGCCGCAGGCGCAGCTCGTGCCGGGCGGCATCGAACCCAAGGGTGGCCGGGACCGCAGCCGGCGGACCCCCGATGAAGTACGCGGCCTGCTGTCGGCCTACCACCGCGGCGTGCAGCGCGGCCGGTCGGCCGGCACGGACCTGAACAGCACCTCGACCAAGGAGAGCCGATGAACAGGCCAGCTGCCATGCAGGACATGGGTTGGCTGCTCACCAACTTCGCCGACAGCGTGGCGGGGATCGCCCACGTGGTGGCGGTGTCCGCCGACGGGCTGCTGCTCGCCTCCTCCCGGGACCTGCCGGGGGACCGGGCGGACCAGCTCGCCGCCATCACCTCCGGCGTGGTGAGCCTGACCGAGGGCGCGGCACGGATGTTCAGTGCGGGCGGGGTGTTGCAGACCGTCATCGAGATGGACAGCGGCTACCTGTTCCTCATGTCGATCAGCGACGGCTCGTCGATGGCAGTGCTCGCGGCGCGCAGTTGCGACGTGGGCCAGGTCGGCTACGAGATGGCGCTGCTTGTGGAGCGGGTGGGTGCCGCGCTGGTGCCGCTGCCGCGAGACGCGGTGCGCTCGTAGCGCCGAAACCGGATGCGGACCGCGTGCCGGAACAGGGATGGGAGGCGGTGTGCGCCGACTCCACCACGACGAGGAGGTGATCGGGGATGGACCAACGACGCGCTGACCCGCGCGGCGCTCTGGTACGTCCGTACGCGGTCACCCGCGGTCGTACCGAGCCCCGGCAGGACATCGCCCTCGAGGCGGTCCTCACGGCCTCCCCCACCCAGGTTGCCGAGTCCCGCTTCGCGGGGCACGACAAGCACCGCATCGCCACGGTCTGCGAGGGCCGGGCGCAGTCGCTGGCGGAGATCGCCGCGTACACCCGGATGCCGCTTGGCGTCGCCCGGGTGCTGGTCGCCGACATGGTGGCCGAGAGCCTGCTGACGTTACACACTGCTGCTCCCGCCGAGGGGTTCGAGGAGCGGATGGAACTGCTTGGAAGGGTGCTAAGTGGACTTCGCAGGCTATGACCCCGCTGGGGGGCGGCCGGGCCGGGGAATCGTCTCCGCGAAGATCGTTGTCGCGGGCGGGTTCGGCGTCGGTAAGACGACCCTTGTCGGTTCGATCTCCGAGATCCAACCGCTGACGACAGAGGCGGTGATGACCGCGGCCGGTGTCGGCATCGACGACCCGTCCAAGGTGCCGGGCAAGGAGACCACAACGGTCGCCATGGACTTCGGCCGCATCACGATGGCCCAGGACCTGATCCTGTACCTCTTCGGTACACCGGGTCAGACCCGCTTCTGGTTCATGTGGGACGAGATCATCCGGGGCGCGGTGGGTGCCGCAGTGCTTGTGGACACCCGACGGATCACCGACGCGTTCGCCCCGCTCGACTACTTCGAGAACCGCAACCTGCCGTACGTGGTGGCGCTCAACCACTTCGACGGCGCTCCGCAGTACGAGCTGGACGAGGTCCGCGAGGCGTTGGCCATCTCGCCGCAGGTGCCGCTGGTGATGACCGATGCCCGGCACCGGGACTCGGTAAAGCAGGTGCTGGTGACTGTCGTCGAGCACGCCATGCTCCGGTTGCAGGCCGAGCACGGTCGCGGGTTCCCCACGCCGGTCGGCTGACCGTCCCGGCCGGCCGGCGTACACCGGCCGGCCGGGCAGCTCAGTCGACCCGGAGCCGGTAGCCGCGTTTGACCACGGTCTGCACCACACGTGGCGCGCGCAGGCCGGCCCGCAGCCGGGCCACCGCCATCTCCACGGCGTGCTCGTCCGCGCCCCGGGGCAGGGTCCGCAGCAGTGCCGTACGCGACAGCACCCGACCGGGGGACTGGGCCAGCGCCCGCAGCACCGCCATCGGCGCGGGTGCCAGGGGTCGCAGCTCGCCGTCGATCACCGCTGCGTGCCCGCGCAGGGTGAGCAGGTGCCCGCCGGCCTTGAACGTCACGGTCCGGCGAGGTAGCTCGTCGGCGATGGTCCGCACCAGCGCGCCCAGCCGTGCCCGCCCCGGCGCGCTCACCGGAACCCCGTGCCGCAGCAGGGGTTCGGCCGTCACCGCGCCGACGCAGCTGGCGAGCACGTCGCTGCGGAACGCCGACACCACCGCGTCGGTGCGGTCGCCGGCCGCCCGCAGCAGCGCCTCGGCCGCCGGCGCCGAGGTGAACGTCACCGCGTCCACCAGCCGGCCGGCGATCAGGTCGATGAGCCGGTGCAGCGGCGCCAGGTCGGTAGGCGGCGCCCAGCGGTAGACCGGAACCTCGATCACAGTGGCGCCGGCGGCCTCCAGCGCGAGCGTGCACTCCGGCTGCCGCTCCCCGTGCAACTGCATGGCGATCACCTGCCCGGCCACACCGCGCCGACGCAGGTGGTCGACCACCTCGTCGCAGCTCTCCGAATCCGGTGACCACTGGTCGTGCAGCCCTGCCGCCCGGATCGCGCCACGTGCCTTCGGGCCTCGGGCCACCACGTAGGACTGGGCCAGCACCGAGCGCAGCGGCTCCGCCAGCCCCCAACCTTCGGCCGCCTCCAACCACCCGCGCATACCGATGCCGGTGTTGGCCATCAGGATGTCCGGCGGCTGGTCAAGGCAGGCGCGCGTCGCCTCGCGCAGCTCGGTGTCGTCGGAGAGCGGAACGATCCGCAGCGCAGGGGCGAGCACCACACGTGCGCCCCGGCGTTCGAGCAGCGCTGCCAACTCGTCGCGCCGCCGGTCGGCGGTCACCCCGATCGTGAAGCCGGCCAGTTCCTCCCGCATCAGCCCTCCCGTCTCAGCCGCACCTCGACAAGCCCGTCACGGCAGCGAGCGTCATGCCGGGCCACTGCCACCTCGGGCAGATCGAGGCAGGCGCCGCTGCGCAGGTCGTACACCTGCTTGTGCAGCGGCGAGGCGACAGTCGGCACTCCGGCGCGGCTGCCCACGATGCCCCGGGACAGCACGTACACGCCGGAGACCGGATCGCGGTTGTCGATCGCGAACAGCCCTTCTGCGGTGCGGAAGAGGGCGACCTGAACCCCGTCGACAAGGGCGGCGACGCCCCGGTCGGGGTCCAGCCGGTCGATGGGGCAGACAGCTGTCCAGTCCAGTGTGCTGTGGTGGCTCATCGCCGTACCTCCGGGAGGCCGAGCGTCACCGGCTGCCGGCGGTGGCCGTTCGCCGGCACCGGTTGGCCGCGTTCCTGCGTGAAGGTGATCGACGGGTCGGGCACGTCGGGGGCGTTGACGAAGGAGGTGTAGCGGCGCAGCCGGTCCGGGTCGTTCAGCACGTCGCGCCACTCGTCGGAGTACGTGGTCACGTGCCGGGCCATCGCCGCGTCGAGGTCTGCGCACAGGCCCAGGGAGTCGTCGACGATCACCGAGCGCAGGTGGTCCAGGCCGCCGTCCATCGACTCGATCCAGCCGGCGGTGCGTTGCAGCCGGTCGGCGGTGCGGATGTAATACATCAAGAATCTATCGATTAGTCGAATCAGCGTTTCTGTCGACACATCGGTGGCGAACAGGTCGGCGTGCCGGGGCCGGAAACCGCCGTTGCCGCCGACGTAGAGGTTCCAGCCGGTCTCGGTGGCGATGATGCCGAAGTCCTTGCTGCGGGCCTCGGCGCACTCGCGGGCGCAGCCGGACACCGCCGACTTGAGCTTGTGCGGGGCGCGCAGCCCGCGGTAGCGCAACTCCAGCGCCACGGCCAGCCCCACCGAGTCCTGCACCCCGTACCGGCACCAGGTTTCACCGACGCAGGACTTCACAGTGCGCAGCGCCTTGCCGTACGCGTGACCGGACTCGAAGCCGGCGTCCACCAGCCGCCGCCAGATCAGCGGCAACTGTTCCACCCGTGCGCCGAACAGGTCGATCCGCTGCCCGCCGGTGATCTTCGTGTAGAGCTGGAAGTCCCGGGCGACCTCACCGATCACGATCAGCTTCTCCGGGGTGATCTCGCCGCCGGGGATCCGGGGCACCACCGAGTAGCTGCCGTCGCGTTGCAGGTTGGCAAGGAAGTGGTCGTTTGTGTCCTGCAACGACGCCTGCTCCCCGTCGAGCACGTGCCCGTTGCCCAGCGAGGCGAGGATCGACGCCACCACCGGCTTGCAGATGTCGCAGCCGCGCCCCCGGCCGTGCTCGGCGACCAACCGGGAGAACGTTCGGATGCCGCGTACCCGGACGATCTCGAACAGGTCCCGCCGGCCCACGTCGAAGTGCTCGCACAGCGCGGCGGACTGCGCCACCCCGGCCGCGTCAAGCAGTTGCTTGAGCATCGGCACGCAGGACCCGCAGCTGGTGCCCGCTCTGGTGCACGCCTTCAACGCCGGCACGTCCACGCAGCCGTCGGCGATTGCGGCGTCCACGTCGCCGCGGGTCACCGCGTTGCAGGAGCAGACCTGCGCGCTTGCGGGCAGCGCGCCGGCGTCCGCGCCGCCGCCGTCCGGCGCGAGCAACGCAAGCGGCGCGGCCGGCAGCGGGCCGCCCACACTGGCCCGCAACGTCGGGTACGCGCTGGCGTCGCCCACCAGCACCCCGCCCAGCAGGGTGTGCGCGTCGTCGGACAGGACCAGCTTCGCGTAGACCCGGGTGGCCGGATCGGTGAACGTGACGTCCAGGCAGCCCTCGGTGGTGCCGTGCGCGTCACCGAACGAGGCCACGTCCACGCCGAGCAGCTTCAGCTTGGTGGCGGTGTCCGCGCCCGGGAAGGTCGCCGCGCCGCCGACCAGCCGGTCGGCCACCACCTCGGCCGTCGCGTACCCGGGAGCGACCAGACCGTGGCAGGTGCCGTCGACCGCAGCGCACTCACCGACCGCCCAGATCCGCTCGTCGGCGCTGCGGCAGGTCGCGTCGACAAGCACCCCGCCGCGCGGGCCGAGCGGCAGGTCGGCGGCCCGCGCCAGCTCGTCGCGCGGTCGGATGCCGGCGGCCACCACCACCAGGTCCGCGTCGACGGTACGGCCGTCGGAGAGTTCCAGGGCCTCGACAGCGCCGTCCGCCCCGGCCCGGATCGCCGTGGTGCCCACCCCGAGGTGGGTACGCACACCCAACTCCTCGACGTACCGACGGAGCATCGCCGCGCCGGCCTGATCGACCTGCACCGGCATGAGGCGGGGCGCGAACTCGACAACGTCGGTGCTCAGGCCCAGCAGTCGCAGGGCGTTTGCCGCCTCCAACCCGAGCAGCCCACCGCCGATCACCGCGCCGACCCGCCGGCCCTGCGCGTACGCCCGGATCGCCGCCAGGTCGTCAAGGGTGCGGTAGACGAAGACTCCGGGCAGGTCGGCGCCGGGCACCGGAGGCACGAACGGGTACGAGCCGGTGGCCAGCACCAGCGCGTCATACGGGTACTCGCCGTCGACGGTGGTCACCACCCGCCGGTCACGGTCGATGGCGGTGGCCGGCTCGCCGAGGCGCAGCCGCACCCCGTCGTGCGGGGTGTGCACGTTGAGTTCGTCCTCGCCCACCCCGTCGAAGAACGCCGAGAGCCGCACCCTGTCGTACGCCGGACGCCGCTCCTCGGCCAACACGGTGACCCGCCAGTGTTGCTGTGGATCGCGGGCGCGCAGCGCGTCGACGAAACGCTGCCCCACCATGCCGTTGCCGATGACGACCAGGTCACCGCCGCTCATCGCGTCACCTCCACCGATTCCGCTTGGGACAGCCAGTCGACGATGCCGGCGACGGCGTCCCGGCACCCCCCGCATCCGGTGCCGGCGCGGGTGGACGCCACCACCGCGTCGACAGTTCGCGCTCCGGCCCGCCAGCACCGCACAAGCGTTCCCTTGGTGACGGCGTTGCACTGGCAGACGACTGCGGCGTCCGGCATGAGCGCAGGTGTTGCGGCCGGAGTCGTGGCGGCACCGCCGCCGAGCGCTCGGCCCAGCAGCAGCGCCCGCCGGTCGGCCGGCACCGGGTGACCACGGTCGAAGAGCTGGATCACCGTGCCGACTGCCGGGTTGTCGCCCAGCAGGATCGCGCCGGTAAGCCGCTCGTCGTGGATCCGCAGCCGCGCGTACGTCCCCCGGGTCGGGTCGGCGAAGGTCAGCACCTCGCCCGGCTCGCCGCCCACCGGGTCGCCCATGGCCGCCAGGTCGATCCCGGCCGCCTTGAGCCGGGTCACCACTGGCCGGGGCCGGTAGCGGGCCAGCGGGTCCGTCCCGGTCAGCACGTCGGCGAGCACCCGGGCCTGCGCCCAGGCGGGTGCGACGAGCCCGGTGAGTACGCCGTCGTGCTCGGCGCAGTCGCCGATCGCCGAGACGCGCCGGTCGTTTGTGCGCAGCCTGTCGTCCACCACCACGCCGCGTCGCACGGCCAGCCCGGCGGCCGTCGCGAGGGCGGTGTCGGGGCGTACCCCGCAGCAGAGCACAAGCAGGTCGGCGGTGAGCGTCCGGCCGTCGGCCAGGTCGAGGCGGACCCGGTCGGCGTCCGCTTCGATCCCGGCCGCCGGCACCGCGAGCTCGACCGTGACGCCGAGCCCGGCGAGCGTGCCGGCGAGCACCGCGCTTGCCGCCGGGTCGAGTTGCCGTTCCATCAGGTGCTCCCTCGGGTGCACCACTGTGGTGACAAGCCCTCGGGTGGCGAGCCCTCGGGCGGCCTCCAGGCCGAGCAGCCCGCCGCCGAGCACGATCGCGGTGCCGGCGCCGTCAGCCACGGCGAGGATCCGGCGGCAGTCGTCGAGGGTCCGGAACGGGACCACCCGGTCCGGTAGGTGGGCCGGGTCGAGGCCGGGCAGCGCCGGCAGCACCGGCCGGCTGCCGGTGGCCAGCACCAGATGGTCGTAGCCGATGCGTTCGCCGTCGGCGGTCTGGACCTCGCGGCCCGACCGGTCCACGGCGGTCACCTGCACGCCGGTACGCCTGTCGATGCCGTGCCCGGCGGCCTCGGTCAGCTCCACGTCCGGCTCGCCGATCCGGCCCGCCAGCAGGGTGGAGAGCATGATCCGGTTGTACGCGCGGTGCTGCTCCGCCCCGAGCACTGTGACCTTCCGGTCGCCCTCGCGGGTGTGCAGTTCGCTCGCGAGACGGGCACCGGCCATCCCGTTGCCGACGATCACGACGCGGCCGCTCATGCCTTCTCCACCCGGACCGCGCAGATCTTGAACTCGGGCATCCCGGAGATCGGGTCCACCGCGTCGTTCGTCACCGAGTTGGCACGGGCCGCACCGGGCCAGTGGAACGGCGCGAAGACAGTGTCCGGCCGGATCCCCGGGCTGAGTCGGGCCGGGGCGTGCAGCTCCCCTCGGCGCGAGGTCACCCGCACCCTGTCACCGTCGTCGACGCCCAACCGGGCGGCCAGGTCGGGGTGCAGCTCGACGAAAGCCTCACCCGCGGCCCGGCGCAACGCGTCAACCCTGCGGGTCTGGGTGCCGGACTGATACTGCGCCAGCACCCGGCCGGTGGTGAAGTGCAGCGGGTACGCGTCGCAGACCTCCTCGGCGGCCGGCCGGTGGTCCACGGGATGGAAGCGGGCACGACCGTCCGGGGTGCCGAACCGGTCGGCGAAGAGCCGTGGCGTGTCCGGCCCGTCCTCGGTCGGGCAGGGCCAGAAGACGCCGTCGGCGGCGTCGATCCGATCCCAACTGATGCCTGCGTAATCGGCTACCCCGCCGGCGGAGGCGCGGCGCAACTCGGCGAACACGGCGGCCGGGTCACTCGGAAACCGCGTCGCCGCGGCACTCCGCGCGCGGGCGCTGGCGGCTTCGGTGGTGCCCCGTGCAGGGCTCGGCGTCGCGGCGACGGTCGGGCCGGTGCCGGTTTCCTCCGCGGCTGCCAGCCGGGCCGCGAGGTCGGCGATGATGGCCAGGTCGGTGCGGACGTCCGGCGGGGGTGGGCGCAGCGCGCGTCGGCGCAGCACCCGGCCCTCCAGGTTGGTCATGGTGCCGTCCTCCTCGGCCCACTGCGCGGTGGGCAGCACCACGTCGGCCAGCGCCGCGGTCTCGGAGAGCAGCAGGTCGGCGACGACAAGCAGGTCGAGGTCGCGCAGCCGGCCCTCGATCCTGCTCGCGCGGGGAGCGGAGACCACCGGGTTCGAGCCGAACACCAGCAGCGCCCAGGGGCCGCCGGGAGTGCCGAGCGAGTCGAGCAGTTGCAGGGCCGGCACGCCGGGACCGGGCAGGTCGTCGGCCGGTACGCCCCAGACCCCCGCCACGTGCTCCCGGGCCGCCGGGTCGTCGATCCGCCGGTAGCCGGGGAGTTGGTCGGCCTTCTGCCCGTGCTCACGCCCGCCCTGGCCGTTGCCCTGGCCGGTGAGGCAGCCGTACCCGGAGCCCTCCCGGCCGGGCAGACCGAGGGCGAGGGCCAGATTGACGTACGCGGTGACAGTGTCGACGCCCTTGGCATGCTGTTCGGCGCCGCGAGCGGTCAGGATGATCACCCGCCCGCCGGTGCCCAACGCGCGGGCGGTCGCCTCCAGGTCGGCCACCGGAACGCCGGAGAGTTGTTCGGCGCGGGCCGGCCACCAGGCGGCGACGCTGCGGCGGACCGCCTCGAAGCCGGTCGTGCGGTCGGCGACGTACGCCTTGTCGACCCAGCCCTCCGTGAGCGCGATGTGCAGCAGCGCGTTGGCAACCGCGAGGTCGGTGCCGGGCAGCGGTTGCAGGTGCAGGTCGGCCTGACGGGCGGTGGCGGTGAGCCGGGGGTCGACGACGATCAGCTTTCCGCCGCCCTGCCGCTGCTCGGTCAGCCAGCGCATCAGCGGCGGCATGGTCTCCGCCGGGTTCGCGCCGACCAGCAGCAGGGTGTCGGCGCGGCCGAGGTCGGCCAGCGGGAAGGGCAGGCCCCTGTCGACACCGAAGGCGCGCATCCCGGCCGCCGCCGCCGAGGACATGCAGAACCGTCCGTTGTAGTCGATGTGCCTGGTGCGCAGCGCGACGCGGGCGAACTTTCCCAGCGCGTACGCCTTCTCGTTGGTGAGCCCACCGCCACCGAAGACGGCGACGGCGTCCCGGCCGGCGCTGCCCTGGACGGCGTGGATGCCGGTGACGATCCGGCCCAGCGCTTCGTCCCAGCTCGCGGGGCGCAGGTCACCGGTGACCGGGTCGCGCAGCAGCGGGCTGGTCAGCCGCTCCGGATGGTCGAGCAGGTCGGCGGAGGTCCAGCCCTTCTGGCAGAGGCCGCCCCGGTTGGTGGGGAACTGGCGGGGGAGCACCGTCACCCGGCCGTCGTCCTCCCGCAGTGTCATCCCACACTGGAGTGCGCAGTACGGGCAGTGTGTGGCTGCCTCCCGGGGCGTCCGCCCCGGTCGAGTTGCCGACCATGCACCGTCTGTCATGTCGGGAAAGCGTGCCGCCGGGCGGTTTCGCGTCGGCGTCCCTTCTGTTTCGGTCCTGTCAAGTACGGCTCACACCGCACGAAGGCATCGGAAGTGACGGCTGGGTCCTGATCGCCGACCTGCCGGCCGCCTCGCGGGAGGCGTCCGGCAGGTGTCTCACGCTGCGGTCAGGGGTGCACCGACCGACCGCTGAGGGTCTACTATCTGGGAAAGTCGTCTCAATTCTTGGGAGTCACGATGAGTGTGGCGGAAGCGTTCGACGCGGTGGCCGGCACCTACGACGAGGCACGCCGCAGGCTGGTGCCCTGCTTCGATTCCTTCTACGGCACCGCCGTCCAGGTGGCCGCGCCACCGTTGCGCGCCGCGCTGGCCGCCGGCCGTACCCCAGAGGTGTTGGACCTGGGCGCCGGCACCGGCCTGCTCTCGCTCCTGCTCGCCGCCGCGGTGCCGGGAGTGCGGCTGACCCTGGTGGACGCCGCGCCGGCAATGCTGTCCCGCGCCGCCGACCAGTTGCGCGCCCGCGCCGTGCCGCACCGGACCGTCCGGGCCGACCTGGCCGACGACCTGCCGACCGGCCGGTACGACGCAGTGGTCAGCGCGCTGGCGATCCACCACCTGGACGACGCCGGCAAGCGGGCGCTCTACCGGCGGGCCGCCGGCACGCTGGCACCCGGCGGCGTCTTCGTCAACGCCGAGCAGGTGGCCGGGCCGACCCCTGCCCTGGACCGGCGCTACGACGAGGTGTGGACGGCGCGGATCACCGAGCTGGGCTCGCCTCCCGACGAGATCGCCGCCGCACGGGAGCGGATGCGGCACGACCGGCCCGCTACCGTCGCCGACCAGTGCCGGTGGCTCGACGAGGCGGGGCTGGTCGACGTCGACTGTTTCTTCAAGGAGTGGCGCTTCGCGGTGTTCGGCGGCCGGGCAGGCGAGCAGGCCCGGTGAATTGCGCCTTTCGCCCGCCAGTGGCAAGCGGGTAAGCGTGCGGATGACTGATGGTCATACCGTTGGGTAATCTCCTCGGCATGACTGCCAAGGTGACGTTGTCGTTCACGGACGAGACAATCGAGGACGCCCGACGCTTCGCCAAGCGTGAAGGGCTCTCGCTCTCGGCCTGGATGGACCAGGCCGCCCGGGAAAAGGCGCTGCGCGAGGTCTTCACCGCGCACGCCGCCGCCGTGGGCCGCGCCAGCCTCGACCTGGAGTCCGCAGCCCTCGCCGACGCCCGCGAGGCAGGCATGGTCAACGACCTCCTCGCCGACGGACGGCCGCGTGCTGCGTAGGGGTGAGGTCTGGCGCATCGAGGGCGCCCGGGAACGCCTCGGCCTGGTGATCAGCTCAGACGTCTACAACTCCACCGACGTGCCCATCGTGATCGTCGTCGAGGTTGTCGAGGAGTCGCTGCTGCGGGATTCCCCGCTCGCCGTGTCCATGGGCCGCTACGTGGTGATGCCCGACCGGATCTCGTCACCCATGAAGAAGTGGTTCACCAGTTGCGTGGACGTCGCCGACACCGACACCATGCTCCGGGTCGGCCGCGCGCTGCGCATCCTCCAGCAACTCTGACCGCGCTCACCATCGTCGTCGGCCCGTGGTGCGGTCCCCGTATCCCGGCCGACCCGCGACGGGCACTGCCGGGTAATCCGGTGTTCCTAGCGTTCCTCCCTGTCACATCGACGAGGAGGAGCCGCCGTGAGCACGCTCACCAGCACCGCAGTCAGCGCCGGCCCACCGGCCACCACCGCGACCCGACACCGGCTCGACGACTGGCGACCCGAGGACCCCGAATTCTGGCGGACCACCGGCGCGCCGATTGCCCGACGGAACCTCTGGGTGTCGATCTTCGCCGAGCACGTCGGTTTCTCCGTGTGGAGCCTCTGGTCGGTGACAGTGCTCTTCCTCGGCCCCGAGTACGGCATCGACCCGGCCGGCAAGTTCCTGCTCACCGCCGTGCCCGCCGCGCTGGGCGCGGTGCTGCGGCTGCCGTACACGCTGGCCGTGGCCCGCTTCGGCGGCCGGCGCTGGACGATCATCAGCGCCCTGCTGCTGCTCGTACCGACAGTGCCGATGGCGGTGCTACTGGAACCCGGGGTGTCCTACGGCACGCTCATGGTGCTCGCCTGCCTCACCGGGGTCGGCGGCGGCAACTTCGCCTCCTCGATGGCGAACATCAACCTGTTCTACCCGTCCCGGCTCAAGGGGCGGGCCCTCGGGCTCAACGCGGGCGGCGGCAACCTGGGCGTACCCGCTGTGCAGTTGGTCGGGCTCGCGGTCCTCGCGACCGCCGGTGCCGCGTACCCCCGGCTGGTGCCGGCGGTCTACCTGCCGCTGATCGTGCTTGCCGCGCTGGCGGCGGCCCGCTGGTTGGACACCGTGCCCGGCGCGCGCAACGAGCCCGGAGCGCTGCGCGAGGCCGCCCGCGATCCGCACACCTGGATCATGTCCCTGCTGTACGTCGGCACGTTCGGCTCGTTCATCGGGTTCGGCTTCGCCTTCGGCCAGGTGCTGCAACTCGAGTTCGCGGAGCGGTTCCCCACCCCCGTCGACGCGGCCTGGCTGACCTTCCTCGGCCCGCTCGTCGGTTCGCTGATCCGGCCGCTGGGCGGGCACCTTGCCGACCGCCTGGGCGGCGCCCGGGTGACCTTCTGGAACTTCGTGGCGATGGCAGCCGGCGCCAGCACCGTGCTGTACGCGGCCCGGGAACGCTCCTTCGGGCTCTACCTGACCGGGTTCATCGCCCTCTTCGTGTTCTCCGGCATCGGCAACGGCTCCACCTACAAGATGATCCCGGCCATCTTCCGGGCCCGGGCGGCGGACGCGGTGGTAGCCGGGCGTGACCCGGAGGACGCCGCCCGCTGGGCACGGCGGATGACCGGTTCGTTGATCGGCATCGCCGGTGCCGTCGGCGCCTCCGGCGGGGTGCTCGTCAACATCTCCTTCCGCCAGTCGTTCCTCGGCTCCGGCAACGCCGACGCCGCCTACCTCGTCTTCATCGGCTGGTACGCGCTCTGTTTCGCCGTCACCTGGGTGGTCTACCGTCGTCCGCGTGCCGGGCAGCTCGCCGGAGTGTGAGCTGAACCACGGCCGGCGCGTCGGCGCGCGGGACCGCACCCCCGTTTTGACCTGCGGACGGGGCGCCGGGTATCGTTGCCTGCTGTTGTACGACATCCAGAGGCGTGCCCTATCAGGTACGCTTGGTCGTTCGTGCGCGCTGGTCCGGCCTGCAAGATCTGGTCACCTCGGCGCGCGACCCCAGACCGACGACGAGACAAGGTAGACCTGTGCGTACGTACAGCCCGAAGCCGGGTGAGATCGAGCGTCAGTGGCACGTCATCGACGCCTCTGATGTCGTGCTGGGCCGCCTGGCCACCCACGCCGCCACGTTGCTGCGTGGTAAGCACAAGCCGACTTTCGCGCCGCACGTCGACACGGGCGACTTCGTCGTCATCGTGAACGCGGGCAAGGTTGCGCTGACCGGCAACAAGCGCCAGACCAAGGTCGCTTACCGCCACTCCGGTTACCCGGGTGGCCTGAAGCAGATCGGCTACGACGAGCTGCTGACCAAGCGCCCGGAGCGGGCCATCGAGCTCGCTGTGAAGGGAATGCTCCCGCACAACAAGCTCGGCCGTCAGCTGATCAAGAAGCTGAAGGTCTACGCCGGTGCCGAGCACCCGCACCTCGCGCAGCAGCCGGTGCCGTTCGAGATCAAGCAGATCGCGCAGTGAGCGCGGGCGAAGGAAGCAGCATGACCGACATCACCGAGACCGAGGTTGCCCCCGAGGCCACCGAGGCGCCGGCGCCCGTCGCCCGCGCGCCGCGTGGTGACCGCCCGATCCAGACCGTGGGTCGGCGCAAGGAGGCCATCGTCCGGGTTCGTATCGTCCCGGGCACCGGCAAGATCACGTGCAACGGCCGTGACCTCGAGGCGTACTTCCCGAGCAAGGTGCACCAGCAGCTCATCAAGGACCCGCTGGTCACCGCCGAGAAGCCCGAGGCGTTCGACGTCATCGCCAACCTGCGCGGCGGCGGCACCACCGGCCAGGCCGGTGCGCTGCGGCTGGCCATCGCCCGTGCGCTGATCGTCAGCGAGCCGGACGACCGCCCGGCCCTCAAGAAGGCCGGCTTCCTCACCCGTGACGCCCGGGTCAAGGAGAGCAAGAAGTACGGCCTCAAGAAGGCCCGTAAGGCTCCCCAGTACTCGAAGCGCTGATCTTTCCCAGCGCGTTGTACTTCTGACGGACGGCCGGTCCGCCTCCCCCCGAACGGGGGAGGTGGACCGGCCGTTCCGCTTTCTCCTCATTGGCAGTGCTCATCGGAGGTTGGCGGGTATGGGTCGGTTGTTCGGCACGGACGGCGTACGCGGGCGGGCGAACGCGGATCTCACACCGGAGTTGGCGCTCGCGCTCGCCGTGGCCGCCGCGCACACGCTCTCCGAGACGGATCGCAGCCATCCGCCGCTCGCCGTCGTCGGCCGCGACACCCGGGCCAGCGGCGAGATGCTGGAAGCCGCAGTCGTGGCGGGGCTCACCAGTGCCGGCGCGAACGTGGTGCGGGTGGGCGTGCTGCCCACCCCGGCCGTGGCGTTCCTCACCGCCGAGGCCAAGGCCGACCTCGGGGTGATGCTGTCCGCGTCACACAACCCGATGCCGGACAACGGCATCAAGCTCTTCGCCGCCGGCGGCCACAAGCTGCCCGACGAGATCGAGATGCGGATCGAGGCGGCAGTCGAGACGAACGCCACCACCGCCTGGGACCGGCCGACCGGCGCCGGCGTCGGCCGGGTGCACGACCTGCTCGACGGGGCGGACCACTACGTCCAGCACCTGGTCGGCACCCTGCCGCACCGGCTCGACGGGATCAAGGTCGTGGTCGACTGCGCCAACGGCGCCGCCGCCGAGGTCGCCCCGGTCGCCTACCGGGAGGCCGGCGCCGAGGTCATCGCCATCCACGCCGAGCCCGACGGGCTCAACATCAACGACGACTGCGGCTCCAACCACATCGAGACGCTGCGCGAAGCCGTTGTCGAGCACGGCGCCCACCTCGGCATCGCCCACGACGGCGACGCCGACCGCTGCCTGGCGGTCACCGCCGACGGTGACGAGGTCGACGGCGACCAGGTGATGGCGATCCTCGCGCTGGCAATGCGGGAGGCCGGAACGCTCACCCAGGACACCCTGGTGGCCACCGTGATGAGCAACCTCGGCCTGCGACTCGCGATGTCCGCGCAGGGCATCCGGCTGATCGAGACCAAGGTCGGCGACCGGTACGTCCTGGAGGAGCTACGTGCCTCCGGCCTGGCGCTCGGCGGCGAGCAGAGCGGGCACATCGTCATGCCCGCACATGCCACCACCGGCGACGGCGTCCTCACCGGCCTGCACCTGATGGCCCGCATGGCAGCCACCGGCCAGTCCCTCGCCGAACTGGCGTCCGTGATCACCAAGCTGCCTCAGGTGCTCATCAACGTGCCCGTCGGCGACCGGACCGTCGGCGCCAACGCGCCGGCCGTACGTGCCGAGGTCGAACGGGCCGAGGCGGAGTTGGGCGAGACCGGCCGGGTGCTGCTGCGTCCCTCGGGCACCGAACCGCTGGTCCGCGTCATGGTCGAGGCGGCAACCGAGGCGACGGCGCGGTCCGTGGCCGAACGCATCGCGGATCTCGTCCGCACCGCCAGCCCCGCTAGCTAGGAGCAGCACCTCCGCGCCCGTGCCCAGGCCGGCCTGCTCGGGCTGGCCTGGCTCGGGCTGGCCTGGGCTGACTCGGTTCGGGCTGGCCTGGCTCGGTCTGGGCTGGCCCAGGGTCGGCCGGCTGGCTCGGGTGATCCGTCGGTCAGCGGTCCGGGGTCAGCGCGCGTAGTCGGGTGACCGCCTCGCTCAGCACCTCCGGGCGCTTGCAGAAGGCGAACCGCACCAACCGCCGGCCCGCCTCGACGTCGTCGTAGAAGACCTGCGTCGGCACCGCCACCACGCCGCAGCGCTCCGGTAGCGACCGGCAGAACTCCACCCCGTCCGAACCGCCGAGTGGCGTGATGTCGGCGGTGACGAAGTACGTCCCCTCCGGCACCAGCACCTCGAACCCGGCGTCGGTCAGGCCGCCCACGAGTTGGTCACGTTGCTGTTGGAGCCCATCGCGGAAGCCTGTGAAGTAGTCATCCGGCAGTGCCAGCGCCACGGCGACAGCCGGTTGCAGCGGGGAGGCGTTCACGAACGTGAGGAACTGCTTCACCCGCAGCACGGCCGACACCAGAGCGGCGGGACCACTGGCCCAGCCGACCTTCCAGCCCGTACAGGAGAAGGTCTTGCCGGCCGACGAGATCCGCAACGTACGCTCGCGCATCCCCGGCAGCGTGGCCAGCGGCACGTGTGCGCTCGACGCGTCGCTGAACACCAGGTGCTCGTACACCTCGTCGGTGACCGCGTACGCGTCGAACTCCTGGCACAGCTCGGCGACAAGCGCCAGCTCGGCCGGCGTGAACACCTTGCCGGTCGGGTTGTGCGGCGAGTTGAGCAGCACCAGGCGGGTGCGCGGGCCGAACGCCGCGCGCAGCGCCGCCGGGTCGAAGGCGTACCGGCCGCCGTCGACGGGACGCAACGTGACCGGCCGCCGGACCGCACCGGCCAGAGCGATCGATGCGGCGTACGAGTCGTAGTACGGCTCGAAGCACACCACCTCGTCGCCCGGCTCGCAGAGAGCGAGGATGCTCGCCGCCACCGCCTCCGTCGCACCCGCCGTGATCACGATCTCGCCGTCGGGGTCGTACTCCAGCTCGTGGAACCGCCGCTGATGGGCCGCGACCGCCGCACGGAGGGCGGGGATCCCCGGACCGGGCGGGTACTGGTTCTGCCCACTGCGGAGCGCCTCGGCCGCAGCGGCCAGCATCTCCGGAGGGCCGTCGGTGTCCGGGAAACCCTGGCCCAGGTTGACCGCCCCGGTGCGTACGGCGAGAGCGGACATCTCAGCGAAGATCGTCGTGCCGAACGGCCGCATCCGGGCCACCAGCGGGTCGACATCGGTGCTCGTCACCTGCGCCAGCCTACGGCCACCCCAGCGTCCCGGATACAAGAGAGATTCAGGCGCAGCCTTCCCAACAAACCCCGCCCAGCCCTCGCCCCGCCCAGCCCCAGTCCTCACCAGCCCTGGCCCCGGCTCAGCCCTGGCCCCGGCCCCGGCCCCGGCGCAGCCGCAGCCGCAGCCGCAGCCGCAGCCGCAGCTCAGCCCCAGCCCTGGCCCGACCAGCCCTTGTTCCCGGGCCCGCTCAGCTCTCATCGGGCGCGGCTGGCCCTTGTCCCGGGCCCGACCAGCCCTCGTCCCCGGCCGCCCAGCTCGGCCCTGTCCGCCTAGCTCTGCACCCGACCCTGTCCCGGGCCGCCTAGCTCCGCACCGCCCCGGTTCCTGTCCGCCTAGCTCCGCTCCGATCCCGCCCCGTCGATCATGGAGTTGTGGTGGTAGACGAAAGCGACATCGCAGCACTCTCCGGGCACCACAACTCCATGATCGACGGGGCGGGATCGTGGGGCGGCGGTTCTCGGCCTTCTTCCTGCGGATCTTGCACTTGCTGCCGTGGCATAGCGGTCGTTCCACGCGTAACGGCGACACGAACTGCATGATCGCTGGGGCTGGGGCTGGGGCTGGGGCTGGGGCTGGGGCTGGGGCTGGGGCTGGGGCTGGGGCTGGGGCTGGGGCTGGGGCGGCATGGGCTGGACTGGGGCGGCATGGCTGGATCGGGCTGGGATGGCATGGCAGGTTGGGTCGGGCTGGACCGGGGCTGGTCGATTCGGGTCGGGGTGGACCGGGTGGGTGAGGTGAGTGGGAACGGGTATGGCTTGCGGGCTGGCTGGCTCTTGTATTCGAGTGGCTCGGGTTGTCCTGGTCTGGACGCTCTACCCGCCGATCGCTCAGATTCCGTGATTGATAGGCCGACTTTCGAGCACCCATGGTGAGCGAAACTGGGTTAGGCTGCGGGCCATGTGTGGAATCGTGGGATACGCGGGCGCGCGCCCCGCACTGGGCATCGTGCTCGATGGGCTGCGGCGGTTGGAATACCGCGGCTACGACTCGGCGGGCGTCGCGATCGTTTGTGACGGTCAACTGCTGGCCGAGAAGAAGGCCGGCAAGCTCGCCAACCTGGAGAAGGTGCTCTCCGAGCGGGCCGCCGACGACCCGACCTCCTGCGCGGCCAGCCCGTTGGGCATTGGTGACGGCACCACAGGCATCGGGCACACCCGCTGGGCCACCCACGGCGGTCCCACGGACCGCAACGCCCACCCGCACACCGCCCCCGACGGCCGGGTCGCGGTCATCCACAACGGCATCATCGAGAACTTCGCCAAGCTCCGCGCGGAGTTGGAGGACGACGGCGTCCAGTTCACCAGCGACACCGACACCGAGTGCGCCGCGCATCTGCTCTCTGCGGCGCTGGCCGACCTGCGGGCCGCCGGTCAGCCGGACAGCCCGCAACTGCTCGCCGCCGGCATGCGGGTGGTCTGCCAGCGGCTGGAGGGCGCGTTCACACTGCTGGCGGTCGACGCCGCGGTGCCCGGCGCGGTCGTCGGCGCCCGCCGCAACTCGCCGCTGGTGGTCGGCCGGGGCGACGGAGAAAACTACCTGGCCAGCGACGTGGCCGCGTTCATCGAGCACACGCGGGACGCCGTGGAGCTGGGCCAGGACCAGATCGTCCTGATCACCGGCGACAGCATCGAGATCACCGACTTCGACGGCCAGCCCGCAAGCGGTAAGGACTTCCACATCGACTGGGACTCGTCGGCGGCCGAGAAGGGCGGCTACGACTGGTTCATGCTCAAGGAGATCGAGGAGCAGCCGCAGGCCATCGCCGACACCCTGCTCGGCCGGCTCACCGAGACCGGTGAGATCGCCCTGGACGAGGTCCGCCTCAGCGACCAGGATCTGCGGGACGTCGACAAGATCTTCATCGTGGCCTGCGGCACGGCGTACCACTCCGGCATGGTCGCCAAGTACGCCATCGAGCACTGGACAAGGATCCCGTGCGAGGTGGAGCTTGCCAGCGAGTTCCGCTACCGCGACCCGGTGCTCGACCGGTCCACGCTGATCGTGGTGATCTCGCAGTCCGGCGAGACGATGGACACCCTGATGGCGCTGCGGCACGCAAAGGAGCAGAAGGCCCGGGTGCTGGCCATCTGCAACACCAACGGCTCGACGATCCCGCGCGAGTCCGACGCCGTCCTCTACACCCACGGCGGGCCGGAGATCGCCGTCGCCTCCACAAAGGCGTTCCTCACCCAGCTCGTCGCCTGCTATCTGATCGGGCTGCACCTGGCCCAGGTACGCGGCATCAAGTTCGCTGACGAGGTAGGCGCGGTTGTCGCCCAGTTGCAGGAGATGCCGGGCAAGCTGCGTGAGCTGCTAGCCCGGATCGAGCCCGTCCGCGAGCTGGCCCGAGAGCTGAAGGCCGAGCCCACCATCCTGTTCATCGGTCGGCACGTCGGCTACCCGGTCGCCCTGGAGGGCGCGCTGAAGCTCAAGGAACTTGCGTACATGCACGCCGAGGGCTTCGCGGCCGGCGAGCTGAAGCACGGCCCGATCGCCCTTATCGACAAGGGCACCCCGGTGATCTGCGTAGTGCCGTCGCCGGTCGGCCGGGGAATGCTGCACGACAAGGTCGTCTCCAACATCCAGGAGGTACGGGCGCGCGGCGCACGCACCATCGTGATCGCCGAGGAGGGCGACGAGGCTGTCGTCCGGTACGCCGACCATCTGATCTACGTGCCGCGTACGCCGACCCTGCTGGCACCTCTGGTCACCACGGTCCCGTTGCAGGTGCTCGCCGCCGAGATCGCCGCCGCCCGGGGGCACGACGTGGACCAGCCCCGCAACCTGGCCAAGTCGGTCACCGTCGAGTAGCCCTCAGCGGCCCAGCACGACCCGGGCCATCCCGTCCAGTGCGGGGTTGCCCGGGTCCCAGTAACCGGAGTGCCCGCCTCGCCCGCTGCGGAAGACCCGACCGCCGAACCCTGGATCGGCAGGGTCGTGACCGAACCACAGCTCGTGGCCGGTGCGGTCGGGCCAGCCCAGCACGGCGGCGAGTGGTGCCGCGCCGAGCAGGGCCCGCCGGCCGAACTCGTCCACCGGCTGGGCCAGGCGGATCACGTCGTCGGGGGCCTGGCTGGCCCAGACCTGACCCGGCGGTACGCCCAACTCGCCGGCGTGTGCCGCACCGACCCCGGGTGAGCCGACGAACATCAGCGCGTCGGCGGCCAACCCGTGCTCCCGGGCGGCCACACCCACCACGAGCGACCCGTAGCTGTGCCCGAGCACGGTCTGCCGGGCTGGCGGTCCCTCGTGGCTGGCGCGCAGCCCCTCCTGGAAGCGGTGCAGCGCCGGGCCTGCATCCCGGGCCTGGCCGGCCGACGCCGCCTCGTGAAGGAAATCCGGCGCGTCGTAGTCCAGCCAGAGCACCGCCGCGCTGCGCTCACCCGGGGCGAGCGCGGCGCACCGGTCGAGCACCCGCGCCGCCCGACCCAGTTCGCCGGGGGCGTCGTCCAGACCGGAGCCCGTCCCCGGCACGTACGTAAACACCCGGTCGGCTTGGTCCGGGTCGCCGAGCGCCACCACCACCCGGCCCTCGCCTGCGGGATCCAGCCCCAGCAGGTACGCCCGCGGCTCCCCGGACGCCGTCAGGCGCTCGACAAGCGCGTCCAGGCCGGCCAGGCGGGCCGCCACCGCCCGCAGCCGCACCGACGCGACAGGCCCCGGGGGCACCCGCGCCAACAGCCGCCGACGCTCGGCGAGCAACTCCGCACGTCGGGACCCGAGCAGCAGCCGGTTGGCCTGGTCCCGGGCGGCCACCGGCACCCCGTCCAGGCGGCCGACCAGGGCCGGCTCGCGCACCACCAGCCACCGTCGCTGGGCCGGGGTCAACCCGGACCACCAGGCGCGCACCAGGGCCGGCGAGGCCCCGGGAGCGGGCCGGCCGGGCGGCGGTGGGGACACCCAACCGGAACCGGCGGCCCGGGCCAGCTCGTCCAGTCGGTCGGCGGCCAGCCGGTCCGCCGCGCCGGCCCGGTCGAGGGCGTCCCGCAGCGCTGCCGTGGCCCCGGCCGCCGCGACGCCGGCCCGCTCGGTCGGCGCCACCCGGGACGGATCGGCCCGCACCGCGCCCGTCCGATCCACCACCAGACCCGCTGCGTCGGCCAGTCTGACCGCCTCGGCCAGCCGGGCCTTCGCCACCGTCAGCCGCCCGGCCAGCTCGGCCAGCACCTGATCGGCCTCGATCAGCGCGGGGGCGACCGATGCCAACTCCTCGCGGAGACCGCCGAGGCGGGCACCGGCAGCGGTGGCCGCCGCACCCGACCACCCGCTGCGCAACCGCCCGGCGGTCGCTCCCAGGCCGTCGACGCGCTGCTGCACCGGCACTGTCAACCCGGCCCAGGCCGCCCCGGCGGCCCGCCACCTGCCCGGGTCGGCGGCCCAGAGCTGCCGGTAGCCGACGCCGGTCACCGGGGCAGGCCGGTGAACCGGCCGGCGGCCCGGTCGTCCACAGTCTCGTACGCCTCAGCTGACGCCCGCACCCCACCCGAGGCCGCCGCCACCTGGGCGCCCAGCCGGCAGAACCAGGAGTGCCCGGCCGCCTCCAGCCCGGCCAACGCCGTGGCGGCCCGCCAACCGTCCGCCGGCACCAGCAGGCCGGGCACCCGGGCCAGACCCAACGCCAGCCGGTACGCCTCGTCGTCGAGCGCACCGGCCACGACGCGCAACTCCTGCGGCTGGACGGCGAACGGCTCCTCGGTCATGACCCCACCCCCGTGGACGATCGGCATCGACGCGCTGACGCTAGGCCCGGTCGGAGGGAGGCGGGGTGCCCTGTGGACAGCGGGCTGTCGGCGTACCCCCTGGGTGTCCACAGGCGTTGCCCACCGCGTGCCCGACGGCTAATCTGCGGCCCCCGCCGCCGGTAGGGTGAAGTGGTGATCGTCGGCATCGGCCCTGTGGGCCGCGCCGGCCCATTCGTGAACGGATGGAGCACGGTGACATGAGACCGGTGTGGCGGGTGGCCGACGTGCGGGCGGCCGAGGCGGGGCTGATGGGCACGCTGCCGAGCGGCACGCTTATGCAGCGCGCCGCCGCCGGGCTTGCCCGCCGGGCCGCGCTGCTGCTCGCCGAGCGGGGCGGGGTGTACGGCGGCCGGGTGCTGCTGTTTGTCGGCTCCGGCGACAACGGTGGTGACGCGCTCTACGCCGGGGAGCGGCTGGCCCGCCGGGGCGTCGAGGTGTCCGCCCTGCTGATCGCCCCCGGACGGGCGCACGCCGCGGGCCTGGCCGCGCTGCGGGCCGCCGGCGGTCGGCTGGTCCAGGGCCCGAGCGGCCCTGTCGACCTTGTCCTCGACGGCATCGTCGGCATCGGTGGTACGGGCGGGTTGCGGGCGAACGCCGCCGGGATGGTCCAGCGCCTCGACGAGCTGCGCGGCCGTGACGGAGGGCGGGCCACAGTGCTGGCCGTGGACGTGCCGAGCGGGGTGGCCGTAGACACCGGGCACGTCCCGCCGGCCGTGTCCGATCGGCCTACAGCGGTACGCGCCGACGTGACTGTGACGTTCGGTGCGCTGAAGCCCGCCCTGGTGGTCGGGCCGGCAGCCGCGCTGGCCGGGCAGGTGGAACTTGTCGACATCGGGCTGCGGCCATGGCTGCGGGGCACCCCCGCGCTGCAGGTCACCGAGTGGTCCGACGTCGTGCGGTGGTGGCCGGAGCTGGGCGCGGCGTCGGAGAAGTACACCCGGGGTGTGGTCGGGGTGGCGACCGGCTCGGCGACGTACCCGGGTGCGGCGGTGCTCTCCGTCGGCGGCGCCCTCGCGGGACCGACCGGCCTGGTCCGCTACGCCGGGGGCGCCCGGGGCGAGGTGCTGCACCAGCACCCCTCGGTGATCGCCACCGGCCGGGTCGCCGACGCCGGCCGGGTGCAGGCCTGGGTGTGCGGCTCCGGACTGGGCACCGGCGAGGACGCGGCAGCCGAGCTGCGGGCAGTCCTGGCCGCCCCGGTGCCTGTGGTGCTCGACGCCGACGCGCTTACCCTGCTTGTGGACGGCTCCCTCGCCGACCGGCTGCGCGGCCGGGACGCGCCGATCGTGGTCACCCCGCACGACCGGGAGTTCACCCGGCTCTGTGGGGAGGAGCCCGGCGCCGACCGGGTCGGTGCCGCACTGCGGCTGGCCGCCTGGATGAACGCGGTGGTCCTGCTCAAGGGGGACCGTACGGTGATCGGCACGCCGGACGGCCGGGCGTACGTCAACCCGACCGGCAGCCCGGCGTTGGCCACCGGTGGCACTGGTGATGTGCTGGCCGGACTGCTCGGCTCGTTCCTGGCGGCCGGAGTGCCGGCGGACCGGTCCGCTGCCGCAGCCGCGTACCTGCACGGGCTGGCCGGTCGGGAGGCGGCCCGGAGTGGCCCGGTGACCGCGCCCGACGTGGTGACCGGGCTGCGCCCGGTCATCGCCCAGTTGGGCAGGTAGTGACCGTTTCGGGTTGACTGTCGGGTTGACGGTCGGGCCGTGCGTCGCCGCCCGCGGTGATCAGCGCGGAAAGTAGGCTGGGTGCATGTGGCAGGCCGAGGTACGTGTCGACCTTGACGCGATCCGTGAGAACGTGAGCCGGCTCCGCTCCGGCACGACCGCCGAGGTGATGGCGGTCGTCAAGGGCGACGGGTACGGCCACGGCATGCTCCCGGCCGCCCGCGCCGCCCTGGACGCTGGCGCCGACTGGCTCGGCGTGTGCACCCTCGACGAGGCGCTCACGCTGCGCCGGGCCGGGATCACCGCACCGGTGCTGGCCTGGTTGCTCGCACCCGGGTTGCCCCTGCACGAGGGGGTAAGCGCAGGGGTGGACCTGAGCGCGGCCAGCCTGCCGCAACTGGACGAGATGATCGAGGCGAGCCGCCGCGCCGAGCGTCCGGCCAGGCTGCACCTGAAGATCGACACTGGGCTCTCCCGAGGTGGCGCCACAGTCGCCGACTGGCCGGAGATGCTGGACGCCGCCGCGAAGGCGCAGACCGACGGCCTGGTCGAGGTGGTCGGTGTGTGGAGCCACTTCGTGTACGCGGACATGCCCGGCCACCCCACCACCGACCGCCAGTTGGCCGTCTTCCACGAGGGCCTGGCCATGGTCGAGCAGGCCGGCCTGCGACCGCGCTGGCGGCACCTGGCCAACTCGGCGGCCACTCTGACCCGTCCCGACACCCACTTCGACCTGGTCCGCCCCGGGCTGGCCGTCTACGGTCTGTCTCCGGTGGCCGGCGAGACGTACGGGCTGCGGCCGGCGATGACCGCCCGCGCCCGGGTGATGCTCACCAAGCGGGTGCCCGCCGGCACCGGCGTCTCCTACGGGCACACGTACACCACGGAGGCGGACGCGAATCTGGCCCTGGTGCCTCTCGGGTACGCCGACGGGGTGCCCCGGCACGCGTCCAACACCGGGCCGGTGCAGCTTGCCGGGGCACGCCGGACCATCGCCGGGCGGGTCTGCATGGACCAGTTCGTGATCGACTGTGGTGACGACCCGGTGGTCGACGGCGACGTCGCGACGTTGTTCGGCGACGGCAGGGACGGCGCACCGACCGCCGACGACTGGGCCGAGGCGGCCGGCACGATCAACTACGAGATCGTCACGCGGTTCGGCAGCACGCGGGTGCCGCGTGTCTACGACGGCGAGCGGGCGCCGTGAGCGCGAGGAGTGAGCCGGGTTTGCGGGCCCGGCGGTCGCGGGCAACGGTGACGCCGTGAGCTATCGCATTCCTCGTCCGCGGACGGCGGCCGGTCGGGTCGCCGGCCTGCTGGGCGCGGTGGGTGTCGCCGCGGCCGGTCTGGCCGTCGGCGTCGCTACCGAACGCACCCTGGTGCGCCGGCTCAAAGCCGACCCCACTGACCGGTACGCGCACGAGACGTTCGACGAGTTGCCGTGCGACGAGGCGTTCCGACTGGAGCTACCGGACGGCACCGACATCCACGTCGAGGTGGTCGAGCCGACCCGCCCGGCGCCCGGGCATCCCACTGTGGTGCTTGTGCACGGCTTCTGCCTGGACATGGGCACATTCCACTTCCAACGCCAGATGCTCGCCGCCCGTGGCGACTACCGGATCGTCGCGTACGACCAGCCGGGTCACGGCCGGTCCGGCCGGTTGGAGACCGGGGAGTACGACCTGGCGGTGCTGGGCCGGACGCTGCGCCAGGTGATCGACCGGACCGCCCCGGACGGGCCGCTGGTGCTTGTCGGCCACTCGATGGGCGGCATGACCATCATGGCGTTCGCCGAGTTGTTCCCCGAGATGTTCGGTGACCGGGTGGTGGGCACCGTGCTGATGGCCACCTCGGGCGGTCTGATCGCGGAGACCAAGCTGGTCGCGCCGGCGCTGCTCGGCAGGGTCGGCGGCCCGGTGCTGTACATGGCAAGCAACGCCACCCGGTACGGCGGCCAGGTGATCGACAAGGCCCGCAAGTCCACGTCGAACGTGGCCTGGCTGCTCACCCGCAAGTACGGCTTCGGCACGCGTAAGCCCAGCCCTGCGCTGGTGTCCTACGTGGAGATGATGAACTCCCGGACGTCGGCCGACACGGTGACCCGCTACCTGCGCACCATCGCCACGCACTCGCGGTTCCCGGCGCTTGCCGCATTGGCGAACGTCCCGGTGCTTGTGGTCGTCGGCGACAAGGACATGATCACTCCGGTGACCCACTCGGAGGAGATCGTCCGGCGTTTGCCGCATGCCGAGTTCGTCAAGATCAAAGACAGCGGGCACGTGGTGATGCTGGAGCACGCCGACGAGGTAAACGCCGCTCTGGAGCGGTTTCTCGAGTCACTGGAGAGCGTGGAGGACCGGTGAGTCACGTCGTCAAACTGCCTACCGTCGAGGACACCCGCGAGTTCGGCCGCAGGCTGGCCGGCCTGCTGCGCGCCGGTGACCTGGTGCTGTTGACCGGGCCGCTGGGCGCCGGAAAGACGGCACTCACCCAGGGCATCGGCGCCGGGCTCGGCGTGCTGGGCGACATCACCTCGCCGACGTTCGTTATCGCCCGGGTGCACCGGCCCGACCAGGCACGGGGTGGCCAGGTGTCGTTGGTGCACGCCGACGCGTACCGCCTGGGCGACGCCAGCGACCCCCGCGCCGAGATCGACGACCTGGACCTGGACGCCTCGGTGGACGAGTCGGTCACCGTTGTGGAGTGGGGCGAGGGCCTTGTGGAACAGTTGGTCGACGCGCACCTGCGGGTCCGCATCGACCGCCGCGACGACGACACCCGGATCATCGAGCTGGACCCGGTGGGCGGCGACTGGGCACGGAGGATCGCCGACCTGGGTTAGGCCGACGGGCCGCTGTCGTACGCGGTGCCTAGAGTGCGGAGGACCGACCCGCGCTGGAAGAGGTTCCTGATGCCCGACGACGCTCCCGCCCTGGATCTGTTGGCCCTGTTGCCGGAGCCGTGGCTTTCCGTGCTCACCCCCCACCTGGATCCGGCCCGCACCACCGCGCTGGCCGAGTTCGTCACCCGGGAGTACGCGACGCACACGGTCTTCCCACCTCTGGAGGACCTGTTCTCGGCATACCGGCTCTGCCCGCCGCAGAGCACCCGCGTGCTGATCCTCGGGCAGGACCCTTACCACCGGGCCGGGCAGGCGCACGGGCTGAGCTTCAGCGTCCGGGACGGGGTTGCGGTGCCGCCGTCACTGCGCAACGTCTTCAAGGAGTTGGCCGAGGACGTCGGCGTGCCCAAGCCGAGTGGCGGCAACCTCGCCGGCTGGGCCTCGCAGGGCGTGCTGCTGCTCAACGCGGTGCTTACCGTGCGCCAGGCCACGCCGGGCTCGCACGCCAACGCCGGCTGGGAAGAGTTCACCGACGCCACCATCCGCGCACTTGACGCCTCGACGGACCGGGTGGTCTTCCTGCTCTGGGGCGGCTACGCCCGCAAAAAGGCGGCACTGGTCACCAACCCGCAGCACGTCGTGCTGGAGGCCGGTCACCCCAGCCCGATGAACCCCCGTGGCTTCCTGGGCAGCCGCCCGTTCAGCGCTGCCAACAAGGCCCTCGCCGACGCTGGCCTACCCACCATCGACTGGGAGCGCACCGCCGGTTGACCGGGCCTGCCGTCTGCTGACCGGGCCTGCCGTCTGCTGACCGCGCCTGGCGTCTGCTTACCGCGCCGCAGCTGCTGGCCGGTGGGGTCAACCCCCGCTGGCCAGCTGTCGGGCCCGATAGCGGCGCAGCAGCTCGGCGGCCCTCGGTTCGGTCAACTCCAGCTCGACCAGCGGCACCACCTGGTAACCCCGCCCGTCGTGGCGTACCTCGATCGTTGCCGGCAGCTCGTCGCACATCGTGGCCCGGATCTCGCCGTAGCGGGTCGACCAACGGTGCTCGCCCGGTTCTTCAGGATCCAGCCACACCCCGCCGAACTCACCCCAGCGGGCGTTCCACCGCTGGCCGTAGTTCGCCTCCAACCAGCCTGTGAACTGTTTCGAGTCCTGCCAGCGCAGGGCGATCTCCAGCGCGTCGACCGGCACCGGCGCGCCCTGCAACAGTGCTGCAGTGCTTCCGGTGATCACCTGCGGGAGATCGGGGAGCCGGTCGAGCAACCGACCCAGACCCAGTTCATCGATCCGCTCGGCGATCGGTCGGGCGGCCAGGTCGTCGATCCGGGCGTCGAGGTGCGCGTCGAGGGGTTCGACCCCGACGGTCAGCTGGAGGCCCATGGCCGCGAGCAGCCGCTCCAGCACGGGGATGCTCGGCGTGCGCTCGCCGCGTTCGATATGCGCCACCGCCCCCTGGGTGACCCCGGCCAGCGCTGCCAACTGTCGCTGGCTCAACTCGCGCAGGTTTCGTTGTTGCCGCACTGCGGCGCCGAGGAGGGAGACAAGGCGAGTGGGTGACATCCCGGCATGGTGGAACAAGCCGGGCGGCTTGTTCCACCGGTGCGGCGTATTCACGACTCGGCGTTGCGCCGGCCGAGGTCAGCGCCGGATCGATGACCTGCTGGTGGGCGGTGCCCTGTCCAATGAACGTGATGTCTGTGAGTCATTTTGATGACTCACAGACATCACGCTCATCGAGGGACGCCGCCCGTCGCCGTCAGGTGGGCGGGCCGCAGGTGGTGGCCGCGGCGAGTGGGGCCGATGCGGCTGCAAGGTGACGCCAGCCCGGTAGAACCGGAGCGACGGCAATGCGGCGGGGTGCCGAGGTTGCGGGCGTGGCGGGCGTGGTGGGCGTGGCGGGGCGGCGGGCCTGGCGAGGTTGCGGGCGTGGCGAGGTGGGGCGTCGTGAGGTGAGGGCGCGACGAGGTTGCGGGCGTGGCTGGGCGGGGGCGTCGCGGGATGGCGGGGGGTGGCGGGCGTGGGCAGGAGCTGACCGGGGCGGCGGTCGTGGTGGCGGTGGGGCGGCTAGGCTGGCTAACCGTGCTCGTACTCGTGGTGGACAGCTCAACCCCCGCGGTGACCGCAGCGCTGGTGGAGGTCTCGGCTGCCGGCGTGACGTCCCGTGCGCACCGGTGCACGGTCGACGCCCGCGCGCACGGTGAACTGCTCGCGCCCCAGATCGACGCGGTCCTCGCCGACGTCGACGCGCGTCCGGGTGACCTGACCGCCATCGTCGCCGGGCTCGGTCCGGGGCCGTTCACGGGGCTGCGGGTCGGGCTGGTCACCGCCGCGACGATGGGTCAGGTGCTCGGCATCCCCACGTACGGCGTCTGCTCCCTCGACGGGATCGGCCACCCGGCAGCCGTCGGCGAGCCGGTGCTGGCGGCCAGCGACGCCCGCCGGCGGGAACTGTACTGGGCCGTCTACGACGGCGCGGGCCAGCGAATCGTCGGTCCGGAGGTGTCCACGCCGGCAGTGGCCGCCGCCCGCGCCCGGGAACTGGGAGCGACTGTCGCGGTGGGCGACGGAGCACACCGGTACGCCGAGGTCCTGGAGATGCCGGTACGGGTCGAGCCCCGTTACCCGGATGCCACAGTGCTGGCGCTGCTTGCCGGCGAGCGGATCCGGGCCGGCGCGCCCGGTGAACGGCTCACCCCGCTCTACCTGCGCCGCCCGGACGCGGTGGCGGCGACCGGCCGCAAACCGGTCCTCCCGTGAGCACGACCGTCCGGCTGGACCCGTTCCGTTGGTGGCACATCGACGAGGTGCTGCCGATCGAGGCGGACCTCTTCGGCGCTGAGCAGTGGTCGCCGGCGATGTTCTGGAACGAACTGGCCAACGGGCATTACTACCGTGTCGCGGTCGACGCCGACGGCACCGTTCTCGGCTACGCAGGGCTCGCCGGAGCCCCGCCGGACGAGGTGTGGGTGCAGAACATCGCAGTCCGCCGGGACGCCCAGCGACGCGGCGTGGGACGTGCCCTGCTGGAGGACCTGCTCGCCGAGGCGGCCCGGCGCGGCGCACGCAACACCCTGCTGGAGGTCGCCGCGGACAACGTCGCCGCGCAGCGGCTCTACGCGATGTACGGCTTCGAGCCGATCGGGGTGCGGCGCGGCTACTACCAACCGAGCAACACCGACGCGCTGGTCATGCAACGCGTCGCCGAGCCGACCGGGAACGGACCACACGACAATGGCTGACGAACCGCTGATCCTGGGCATCGAGACCTCCTGCGACGAGACCGGCATCGGCATCGTGCGGGGGCACACCCTGCTTGCCGACGCGCTCGCGTCAAGCGTCGAGGAGCACGCCCGCTTCGGTGGCGTGGTGCCCGAGGTGGCCAGCCGGGCCCACCTGGAGGCCATCGTGCCGACAATGCAGCGGGCGCTTACCGAAGCCGGTGTCACCCTGGCCGACATCGACGCCATCGCGGTCACCTCCGGGCCTGGTCTCGCCGGTGCCCTGCTCGTCGGCGTCGCCGCTGCCAAGGGGTACGCGCTGGCCGCCGAGAAGCCGGTGTACGGCGTGAACCACCTCGCCGCGCACGTCGCGGTCGACACGTTGGAACACGGGCCGCTGCCGGAACCCGCCATCGCGTTGCTCGTCTCCGGCGGGCACTCGTCCCTGCTGCTCGTCGACGACCTGGCCCGTGGCGTCACCCCGCTCGGCGCCACAATCGACGACGCGGCCGGCGAGGCGTTCGACAAGGTCGCCCGGCTGCTCGGGTTGCCGTTCCCGGGCGGTCCGCCCATCGACCGGGAGGCGCGGGCCGGTGACGCCGCCTCGATCGCCTTCCCGCGGGGCCTGACCGCCGCCAAGGACCTCGCCGCCCACCGGTACGACTTCTCGTTCTCCGGGCTGAAGACCGCAGTGGCCCGTTGGGTCGAGGCTCGGCAGCGCGCCGGTGAGCCGGTGCCGGTGGCCGACGTGGCCGCGTCCTTCCAGGAGGCGGTGTGCGACGTGCTGACCAGCAAGGCGCTCGCCGCCTGCCGCGCGAACGGCATCGACACGCTGGTGATCGGCGGGGGAGTGGCGGCGAACTCCCGGCTGCGGGCGATGGCCGAGCAGCGGGCCGAGAAGTACGGCATCCGGGTCCGGGTGCCCCGGCCGAAACTGTGCACCGACAACGGGGCGATGGTGGCGGCGCTCGGTTCGCACCTGGTCGCCGCCGGGGTCGCGCCGAGCCGGCTGGACCTGCCTGCCGACTCGGCGCTGCCGCTGACAACGGTAAGCGTGTGACGGGGGCACCGGAGATGATCGTGCGGATGTGGGAGGCGCGGGCCGAGGCGTACGGTGTCGCGGACCTGATCACGTGGGTGTGCGACACGGCCTTGCCCGAGTTGGAGCACGACCCGCTGCACGTGTCCAGCGAGGTTTTCTCCTCCACCGACCACCGGGTGGTGGTGATCTCCAAGTGGCGCAGCAACCCGCGCCCACTGCCCGACCCGCCTGCCCTGCTGGTGGCCCGCGCCCCGCACTCCTGGGACTTCACCCAGGTCGACCGCTGAACGGGGCCACCAACGACGGACTGTGGACTGTCAGTTGCGGCGCAACATGCGGTAGGTGGCGATTCCGCCGGTGCCCAGCGCGGCGAGGAAGACCAGCCAGACGACAGTGCTGCTGACCCCGACCTGTGGGCCGGTGTTGGCTGCGGCGGCGGCCAGCAGCCCGTCTGAGCCCGGAGCAGGCAGGGCGGCCGGCGGCAGTTCCGGCCAGCGGACCAGGCCGGTGCTCTCCAGCATCTGCATGTGGTGCATGACAAAGCCGTTGGCGTCGTCGCAGAGCTTGCGGACCGTCGCGTCACGGGTGCTGGCCCGCACCGCGCCGATCACCGGGAAGATCTTGCCGTGGGCCACCCGGAGCCGGGTGACGAAGATCTGGTCGAACCGGGCGCCGGATGCCTTCTGCATCTCGGCCAGCCAGCCCTTCTGCTCGGCGGTCGGCTCGCTGGGGATGGTCGCGCCGAGTTTGTTCGCGGCATCCACGACGAGCTGGTCGAGCTGCTGGTGCTCGTTTGCGATGCCCGCACCGATCTCCCGGACCTTTGCCGACTGCCCCTTCTCGGCGGCCATCTGGCCGGCGGGCATCTCCCACAGCCCGGCCAGCCGCACCCCGTTGAGCAGCGTCATGTCTGCGGCGTTGAGCTGCTGCCCACCAGCGGGAGCGGCGACGGCCACCCCGGGCAGCACACCGATCCCCGCGACGATCGCGATGAGTAGCATCGCCGCCCGGTGGGTCCGGTTGCCCGGCTGGCGACGGGCGGATCTGATCGGTGCCATGTCTGGGGTGCCTCCTCGGTCCGGACCGAAACGCGTCTGGACCGGGCAGCCGTTGCCTGCCGGCTGCCCGTCCGTCCACTGGTACGGACTTTCCGCCCGATCAGTTCATCGGCGCGGGCGCGGATCAGCGGGTGATGGCGAGGAAACCACCGAGCAGCAGCAGGGTGACAGCGGCGACAGCGAAGAGCACCAGCAGCTCCCGGCGGCCGTGCCCCAGATGTTCGGTGCCGGCCGGGGTGCTGGCGCCGGCGCCAGGCAGAGCTGGCAGGTCACGGGTCAGCACGGCGAGGTCACCGAGGGTACGCGCCGTCCACACCGCACCGACCCGCTCGGAGAACTCGTCGAGCGTCAACCGGCCCGCTGTGGTGTGCCGGTGCAGCTCGGCGACCACCCGGTGGCGGTCGTCGTCGGAGGCGCGCAGCTCGACATCCACGCCGGACAGGGTACGCGCGTCAGCCCACGTCGAGGGGGTCTGCGAGGAGCCGTTCGAAGGCCAACTCGGCGGCGCCGATCAGGGGTGCGTCCTCGCCCAGCTGGGGGGTGCGCAGCCGGACGTGCTCCAGGCATGCGCCGAGCGCGTTGGAGTTGAGGCGGCTGCGGATCTGGGCTGCCGCGGCGAGGTAGAGGTCGCGCATGGTGCCGCCGAAGATGAGCATCTCGGGGTTGAAGACGTTCACCAGGTTGGCCACTCCGAAGCCGAGCCAGTCGCCGGCCTGACGTACCGCCGTCTGGGCTCGTGCGTCACCGCGGTCGGCGGCGTCGAAGACGGCCAGCAGCGCGTCGCGGCCCCGGGCGTCGGAGCGGCCGGCGGCGCGCAGCAGACCGTGCTCGCCGATCTCGGTCTCCCAGCAGCCCCGGGCGCCGCACTCGCAGGGCAGGCCGTCGCGGACCACCTTCATGTGGCCGACCTCGCCGCCGTATCCGCCGTGCCCAGTGAGCCTGCGTCCACCGGCGATGATGCCGGCGCCGACGCCGACGTCGCCGTACAGGTAGATGACGTTGTCGCAGCCGGCCGCGACGCCCCTGGTGTGTTCGGCGAACGCCGCCACGTCGGCCACGTTGCCCACCGTGATCGGTACGTCGATGCCGAGTTCGGCACCGAGCGCCGCACCGATCGGCTCGTCCACCCAGCCGGTGGTGGGACCGAGCCGGACCAGGCCGTCGTCCCGGCGGACCATGCCGCAGACGGCCACGCCGGCGCCGACGCAGATCGCGTCGGCGGGCACCGTCTGCTGCATCTCCTTGACCGCGCCGGCAAGCAGCGGCGCGGCCTCGGCGGCCAGCAGGCCGCGTGGTCGGTCCAGGTCGCGGCGCTCCAGCACCGCTCCGCCGAGCCCGACGCGGGCGGCGCGCAGCCGGTCAACCTCGACGGAGTACGCGTACGCGTACACCCGGTTGGATTCGGGCCGGACGACCAGTGACGGACGTCCGGCCCGGCCGGTCTCCTTCGGTGTGCCCTCGCTGACCAGCCCCACTGAGGTCAGGTCGGCGGTGAGTGCCCCGATGGTGCTGCGGTTCAGCCTCAGGGTGGTGGTCAGTTCAGCCCGTGTGGTCGCCCCGTGGACGTGTACGTGGCGCAGCAGAGCCCCCAGGTTCTGCCGCCGGACCTCGTCCTGGCTTGGTGCCGGGCGCATGTGGTGTCACCTCCCCCCGCGTGATCAGCGGGTGCCGGTGGCGGCTGCCCGGCGGCGGGAGAAGGCGTCGACGCTGGCGGCGAGCATGAGCACGACGCCGGTGACCACGTACTTGACTCCCGCGCTGTAACCCATGAGGCCCATTCCGTTGTCGATGACCGCGACCACCGCTCCACCGAGGACGGCGTCGAAGACCCGGCCCTTGCCACCGAAGAGGCTTGTGCCGCCGATCACCGCCGCCCCGACGGCGTAGAGCAGTACGTTACTGCCCCCGGTGTTGGGGTCGACCGAGTTGGCTCGGCTGGCAGCCACGATGCCGCCGACGGCAGCCATCGAGGAGCAGATGACGAATACCGAGATCCGGATGCGGTCCACCTCGATGCCGGCGCGTCGGGCGGCTTCCCGGTTGCCGCCCACAGCGTAGATGTGGCGGCCGTAGCTGGTGCGCTGGAGCACGAAGGTCCAGATGATGAGCAGTACCGCGATGACCGGTACGACGATCGGCACGCCCTTGAGGGAGACGACCAGCACGTTGCGGCTGCGCTCCAGGTTGAGGATGAAGACCGCCGTGCCGAGCAGGACGGCGAGCCCGACGATCCGGGCGGCCACGACGGCCAGCGGATCGGTGATCAGGCCCCGGGCGATCCGGTTGCGGTGCCTCAGCAGTTGCACGGCCGCGTAACCGGCGACCGCGACGATGGTGAGCACCCAGCCCAGGACGGGGCCGAGGTTGCGGTTGGCGATGGCGACAAGCACGTCGTCGCGTACGGAGATGTTCGTGCCTTCCTTCATGAGCATCAGCACGATGCCCTGGAAGGCGAGGAAGCCGGCGAGGGTGACCACGAAGGACGGAATGCCGATCTTCGCGACGAGCAGGCCGAGGGCGGTGCCGATGACGACGCCGGTGGCGACAGCGGCGAGCACGGCGACCCACCAGGGGTAGCCGAGCACTGTGACCACATTGGCGAGTACGGCCGCGCAGACGCCGCTGGCGAAGCCGGCGGAGAGGTCGATCTCGCCGAGCAGCAGCACGAAGACCAGGCCCATCGCGATGAGCGTGACCGCCGCGCCCTGGGTGAAGAGGTTGGCGAAGTTACCGGCCGACAGGAACGACGACGGCCGCATGACCGCGAAGACGGTGCAGAGCACGATCAGGCCCAGCACCGCGGGCAGCGCGCCGACGTCGCCGCCGCGTACCCGACTCAGGTAGGTGCGGGCGTGGCTCCCGACGGTCGGCGGCGGTGTGACGGCCGCTGTGCCGTCCTTCCGCACGGCGGTGGTGGTCATCGGTCGCCTCCTGAGGTCGAGTCGGCCAGCTGGTTGCCGTTGCCGTTGCCGCCCGTACCCGGGTCGGTGGCGAGGCCGAGCCCGCCCGAGCGCCCTGCGGTGATCAGCTCGACCACCTGGGAATGAGTGATGTCGGTGGTCTTCACCTGGGCGACCATCTGGCCGAGGTACAGCGCGGCGATGCGGTCGGAGACGGCGAAGACGTCGTTCATGTTGTGCGAGATGAGCACCACGGCGAGGCCGTTGTCGGCGAGCCGGCGGACCAGTTCGAGCACCTGGGCGGTCTGCGCGACGCCGAGCGCCGCGGTCGGCTCGTCCAGGATGACAAGCTTGCTGTTCCACAGCACCGCCTTGGCGATGGCCACGGTCTGTCGCTGGCCGCCGGAGAGGCTGGAGACGTGCTGGCGCAGCGAGGTGACGGTGCGCACGGAGAGCCCGGCGAGTGTCTCAGCGGCGAGCTGTTCCATCGTCGGCTCGTCCAGGACGATGCCGCGGCGCTTCTCCCGGCCGAGGAACATGTTCTGCACGATGTCGAGGTTGTCGCAGAGCGCGAGGTCCTGGTAGACGACCTCGATGCCGAGGGCCGCAGCGTCGCGCGGGTTGCTGATGTTCACCTGTTCGCCGTTGAACAGGACCTCGCCGGCGTCGATGGGGTGAATGCCGCTGATGCACTTGACCAGTGTCGACTTGCCGGCGCCGTTGTCACCGACCAGCGCGGTCACTTCGCCTGGGTGGACGGTGAAGGCGACATCGCGGAGCACCTGTACGGGACCGAAGCTCTTGTCGATCCCGCGTAGTTCCAGCAGGGGGGTCGCGGACACGGGGGTCTCCTTAGGAGGGTCGGGGCCTGGCCGGCGGGCGCCGCCCGGCACGGGAGGGTGCTCCCGTGCCGGGCGGCGGGTGTCGTCCCGGCGGGTACTGCGTCGTCGGTCAGCTGATGCCGGCGTCGGCGCAGAGCTTGGCGTACGTCCCGGCGCAGACCTCTTCCTTGGTCACGTACCCGTCGGCGATGACGTCCTTGACGTTCTCCTTGTAGATGGCCTTCGGGGTGAGCAGCACCGAGGGGACGTCGCGGCCGCCTTCGGGGTCCTTCACCGTCTGGCCGGTGTCCTTCTTCTCGCCCTTGGCCAGTGCGATGGCCAGGTCGGAGGCGGCCTTGGCCTCTTCCCGGACGGCCTTGTAGACGGTCATGCACTGGTCGCCGGTGAGGATGTTCTGCAGGCCCTCGGTGCTGGCGTCCTGCCCGGTCACCGGCACCTTGCCGTTGAGCTTGTTCTTCTTCAGCACGGAGATGGCGGCGTTGCCGAGGCCGTCGTTGGCGGCCAGCACGCCGTCGATCTTGCCGTTGGCCTTGGTGAGCTGCTGCTCGAAGATCGTCGTCGCCTGCGCGTTGTCCCAGGCCGGTACGGCGTCCTCGGGGCCCTTGACGTATTCCTTGGAGTCGAACTTCGGCTTGAGCACCGAGTCGTAGCCGTTCTTGAACAGGGTGGCGTTGTTGTCGGTGGGGGAGCCGTTCAGGTACGACACGACCGGGTTCTTGACGCCCTGGGTGGTCAGGCACTTGGCCAGGCCCTCGCCCTGGAGCTTGCCGACGGTCTCGTTGTCGAAGCTGACGTAGTACTGGGCCGAGCCGCCCAGGGTGAGCCGGTCGTAGTCGATGGTGGCGACGCCCTGCGACTTGGCCTTGTCGAGCACGGCCTTACCGGTGCCGGAGTCCAGGTTGACGATCATCAGGACGGTGACGCCACTGGTGATCATCTGGTCGGCGATGGTCTGGAAGGCGGACTTGTCGTTCTGCGCGTTCTGGATGTCGTACTGGACGCCGGCGGCCTCGAACGCTTCCTTGAGGAACTTGCGGTCCGCGGTCTCCCAGCGGACGGAGGACTTGCTGTCCGGGAGGATCACGCCGATCTTGGGAGTCTTGGCGGAGCTGGCCTGGCCGCCGGAGTCGTCGTCGCCACAGGCGGTCAAGCCGCCGGTCGCGAGCAGGCCCACGGCGGCGATGGTGAGGATCCCCTTACGCATGTGCAGGGTCCTTTCGGAAGGTGGGGGAGGTGTAGTTTGTTGTGCCCGGCAACGTATTGCGCGGCGCGCCGAGTCCACAAGACCGCGTAGGTGCAGAGTTTGTTGATAGCGATAACAATTCAGCAACGCGACTGTTACTCATCGCTCATCCACCGGACGTCGACCGTCATGAAAGCCCTCAGTGGGCTTGCAACGCCGCGGTGCGGGCCTCGGTCAGAGCCACCAGGTCAGCCGCCGCCAGCTCCAGTTGCAGACCGCGCCTACCAGCGGAGACGTAGATCGTCGGCAGGTCCAGTGCGGACTCGTCAAGCACTGTGGGCAGGCGCCGACGCTGCCCGAGCGGGCTGATGCCACCCCGTACGTAGCCGGTGGCCCGCTCAGCGACCGCCCGGTCGGCGAGCGTCGCCCGCTTGCCGCCGGCCGCCGCCGCGAGGGCCTTGAGGTCCAGTTCTCCGGTGACCGGAACGACTGCCACCGTGAGCGCGCCGTCGACCTCGGTCACCAACGACTTGAACACCCGCTCCGGTGCCACACCGAGCGCCGCCGCCACCAGCGCGCCGTAGTTCGGCGCGTCCGGAGACACCCGGTACGGATGGATGCGATGCGCGACGCCATGCTTTACCAGCAGTGCCGTCGCCGGAGTGCCCTGTCCCGCCACGCCTGAGAACCTAGTCGACAGGCCGGCAGACGAGCACTGTCGGCGACCCGGCGACCCGGGTCAGCACCAGGCTCGCCGCCTGGTCGCCGGCCAGCCGCAGGTCCTTGCGGAGCTGCTCCGGGGTGAGCGCCGAGCCCCGCTTGAGGATCTCCACCCGCCCCACCCCGCGGTCGCGCAGCAGTGCCCGCAGGCGCTTGAGCGAGAACGGCAGCACGTCGGTGACCTCCAGGCAGCGCGCGTACGGGGTGCGGGTCGGCTGGTCGGCGTAGAGGTAGGCGATGCTCGGATCGCCGAGGGTGGCGTCCAGCTCACCGGCCAGCTCGGCGACGAGGTGCGCGCGTACCACCGCCGCGTCCGGGTCGTACAGGTAGCGGCGTGGCGGCCCGACCGGGGCCTCGACGGCACCCGAGCCGGTGAGTTCGTGGCGGCGGTACCCGGCGCCCTCCTGCCGGTGGACTGTGGCGCGGCGGGGCTCCCGGGCCAGTTCGCCGCACCAGAGCGCGGCCTCGACGAGGTCACCGTCCACGCTCACCCACTCCGCCTCGGCTCCGGGCGGGATGAGCGCGTGGTCCAACCCCGGTGCCACCTTCACCACAGTGCGGGGCACCCGTTCGGCAAGCCCTGTCACGAAGTCCCACGGTGGTGAGTAGGCGCGCGGGTCGAAGATCCGCCGGCCGGTGCCGGCCCGACGTCGGGCCGGGTCGCAGAAGACGCCGTCGACCCGGGAGACGTCGAATGCTGTGGCGTCGCCGCACTCGACCGTGAAGCGCTCGGCCAGCCCTGCCGCTGCGGCGTTGGCGGCTGCCATCTCGGCGGTCACCGGGTCGGCTTCCACCCCGTACACCCGGATGCCGGCGCGGGCGGCGGCGAGCGCGTCGGCGCCGAGGCCGCAGCCCAGGTCGGCAAGCGCGCGGACGCCGGCCGCGTGCAGCCGTTCGGCGCGGCGGTCCGCGACGACCCGGCGGGTGGCCTGCTCCAGCCCGGCGCGGGTGAGGAACATCCCGGCGGCGGCCGGGCCGAACTTGCCGACCGCCCGGTGGCGCAGCTCCGCCTGGGTGAGCGCCGCCGCGGCGAGCGCGGGTGGCACCCCTGCCGATCGTAGGGCCGACGCCGCCGCCAGCGGGTCGCCGCCGGCCAGCCCGGCCGCCGCCGCGAGCGCGGCCGACCCCTCGGGGGTACGCAGCGCGGCCAGCTGATCGAGATCCACCCGAGCATTGTCCCGACCAGCGGCAGGGGCGGCCGGTCCGGGTTGATTACCGACGTCGGCTCGCCGAGATTGTGGCGACACGACAGGCCGCGCGTTGGCACTCTCCTTGACGGAGTGCCAGCCACGGAATAACCTGCGATTAGCACTCTCACCCCGAGGGTGCCAGCTTCCGGGTCTCGCGACCCGGGTGCGCAACGCCAGGCGGACCGGCACCCGCGACGACGGCCCCGCCCGGTGGCATGTGGCAAATGACGCTGGTCGGCCCCGCCGACCGGTAACGAATCCAGTACCCCAGGAGGGTATGCCCGTGACTACCGCGACCAAGGTTGCGATCAAGCCGCTCGAGGACCGCATCGTGGTCCAGGCGAACGAGGCTGAGACCACCACGGCGTCGGGCATCGTGATCCCCGACACCGCCAAGGAGAAGCCGCAGGAGGGCACCGTCCTCGCTGTGGGCCCGGGGCGCGTCGACGACAACGGCAACCGGGTTCCGGTTGACGTGCAGGTCGGCGACACCGTCCTCTACTCGAAGTACGGCGGCACCGAGGTCAAGTACGCCGGCGAAGAGTACCTGGTGCTCTCCGCCCGCGACGTCCTCGCGGTCATCGAGAAGTAAGCAACCGATCAGTGTCGTTGCCCCGGTCCGGCTCGCCGGGCCGGGGCAACGTCGCTTCGAAGGGACATTCATGGCGAAGATCCTGAGCTTCTCGGACGACGCCCGACACCTGCTGGAGCACGGTGTCAACGCCCTCGCTGACGCGGTCAAGGTCACCCTCGGCCCGCGCGGGCGCAACGTCGTCCTGGACAAGAAATTTGGTGCGCCGACGATCACCAACGATGGTGTGACCATCGCCAAGGAGATCGAGCTCACCAACCCCTACGAGAACCTCGGCGCGCAGCTGGTCAAGGAGGTGGCGACCAAGACCAACGACGTCGCCGGCGACGGGACCACCACCGCGACCGTGCTGGCGCAGGCGATGGTCCGTGAGGGCCTGCGCAACGTGACCGCCGGCACCAACCCGGCCGGCCTCAAGCGGGGCGTCGACGCGGCGGCCACCAAGATCTCCGAGGCGCTGCTCGGCCGTGCCGTCGAGGTCGCCGACCAGAAGGCGATCGCGAACGTCGCCACGATCTCCGCGCAGGACTCCACGATCGGCGAGCTCATCGCCGAGGCGATGGAGCGGGTCGGCCGCGACGGCGTCATCACCGTCGAAGAGGGCTCGATGCTCACCACCGAGCTGGAGGTGACCGAGGGTCTCCAGTTCGACAAGGGCTTCATCTCGCCCAACTTCGTCACCGACCTGGAGGGCCAGGAGTCCGTCCTCGAGGACGCCTACATCCTGGTCACCACGCAGAAGATCTCCGCGATCGAGGAGCTGCTGCCGCTGCTGGAGAAGGTCCTCCAGAACAGCAAGCCGCTGCTGATCATCGCCGAGGACGTGGAGGGCCAGGCGCTCTCCACCCTCGTGGTCAACTCGCTGCGCAAGACCCTCAAGGTCTGCGCTGTGAAGGCCCCGGGCTTCGGTGACCGGCGCAAGGCGCTGCTCCAGGACATCGCCATCTCCACCGGCGCCGAACTGGTCGCCCCGGAGCTGGGCTACAAGATCGACCAGGTTGGCCTTGAGGTGCTGGGCACCGCTCGGCGCGTGGTGGTCGACAAGGAGAACACCACGATCGTCGACGGCGGCGGCCAGAAGGCCGACGTCGAGGACCGGGTGTCCCAGATCCGCAAGGAGATCGAGGCCTCCGACTCCGACTGGGACCGGGAGAAGCTGGCCGAGCGGCTCGCGAAGCTCTCCGGCGGCGTGGCCGTGATCAAGGTGGGCGCGGCGACCGAGGTCGAGATGAAGGAGCGCAAGCACCGCATCGAGGACGCCATCGCGGCGACCAAGGCTGCGGTCGAGGAGGGCACCGTGCCCGGCGGCGGCGCCGCCCTGGTGCAGATCCTCCCGGTGCTCGACGACGACCTGGGCTTCACCGGTGACGAGAAGGTCGGCGTCTCGATCGTGCGCAAGGCGCTCGTCGAGCCGCTGCGCTGGATCGCTCAGAACGCCGGCCACGACGGCTACGTCGTGACCCAGAAGGTCGCCGAGATGAAGTGGGGCCACGGCCTCGACGCCGCCACCGGCGAGTACGGCGACCTGGTCAAGGCCGGCATCATCGACCCGGTGAAGGTGACCCGCAACGCGGTCACCAACGCCGCCTCGATCGCCGGCCTGCTGCTCACCACGGAGAGCCTCGTGGTGGACAAGCCGGAGCAGGCCGAGCCGGCCGCCGCCGGTGGGCACGGCCACGGCCACGGTCACCAGCACGGCCCGGGCTTCTGACCCGATAGCGTCACCCTTTCCGGGGCACACCGTCCACGACGGTGTGCCCCGGCTTGTTCCCGAGATATCCATCGAGGGCCGCCACGGTTGGCAGCCCGGCGAGTCGACCGCGCACACTGGGTCGATGAGCACGACGTCACGGCGGTACGCCGCGCTGGCCGGAGTCACCGCCGCCGCCGTCGCCATCGGAGTCGCCGAACCGGTGGCCGTCCTGACCGGCCCTCGGTCGGCGCCGCTGGTAGCGGTCGGCGGGGTGGTCGTCGACGCCGTTCCCGAGCCGCTGAAGCAATTCGCCATCGACGTCTTCGGCACCGCCGACAAGATCGCCCTGCTGGTCGGCACGGCAGTGCTGCTGGGCGGGTTCGCCGCGCTGATCGGGGTGCTCGCGGCACGCCGACTGGCCGTCGGTCTGGCCGGCATCGGCGCGCTGGGCGCCGTGGGGGTTGCCGCCGCTCTGACCCGTCCCGGCGCGGACCTCGCCGACGCCCTGCCATCGCTCGTCGGCGGTGGGCTCGGAGCGCTGGTGCTCTGGCTGTTCATCGCCGGCCCGTTCGAGATGGACCCCTGGCCCTGGACGCCACCCACGCCACCCGAGCCGACCACGAGCGGTCCGGCACCAGGGCTGCCGACCGCCTCGTCGGCCAACGAAGACCTGCACGCACCGGCAGCTCCGACCGCCTCGCCGCCTTCGGGTGGGTCTCCGAACCCGGTGGGGTCGGAACGGCAGGAGGGGGTCGACCCGGAGTCGCGGCGGCGGTTCCTCACCGGCACCGGGGTTCTGCTCGGCACGGCCGCGGTGGCCGGTCTGGGCGGGCGCTGGCTGGCCGGGCGGCGTGGGGTGTCGGCCGCCCGGGACGCGATCCGCCTGCCCGCGCCTGCCGTACCCGCGGCGGCGGTGCCGGCGGGGGCGGACCTCTCGCTGGCGCAGCTCGCGCCGTACGTGACCCCGAACTTCGGCTTCTACCGCATCGACACCGCGCTCGTGGTGCCGCAGGTGGACCCGGACACGTGGCGGCTGCGCATCCACGGGCGGGTCGGCAACGAGCGCACCTACACCTACGCCGACCTGCTGGCCCGGCCGCTGGTCGAGCGCTACGTGACGCTTGCCTGCGTCTCCAACGAGGTGGGTGGCGACCTGATCGGCAACGCCCGCTGGCTTGGCGTACCCCTGCGGGAGTTGCTCGACGAGGTCGAGCCGGACGACGACGCCGACCAGGTCGTCGGTCGGTCGGTCGACGGCTGGACCTGCGGCACCCCCACGGCGGCTCTGCGCGACGGGCGCGACGCGCTGCTGGCCATCGGCATGAACGGGGAGCCCTTGCCTGTCGATCACGGCTTCCCGGCCCGAATGGTGGTGCCGGGCCTGTACGGCTACGTGTCGGCGTGCAAGTGGGTCACCGAGTTGGAGCTGACCCGGTTCGCGGACTTCGACGCGTACTGGGTGCCGCGCGGCTGGTCCGTCGAGGGGCCGATCAAGACCCAGTCGCGGATCGACGCGCCCCGCAGGCGCAACCGGCTGACCGCAGGGCCGGTCACCGTCGCAGGGGTGGCCTGGGCGCAGCACCGGGGCATCCGCAGGGTCGAGGTGCGCGTCGACGACGGCGAGTGGCAGGAGGCGGAGTTGGCGCCGACGGTGTCGGTGGACACCTGGGTGCAGTGGTCCTGGCGCTGGGACGCCACGCCGGGCGAGCATCGGCTCCAGGTCCGGGCCACCGACGCGACAGGCGAGACCCAGACCGAGCGTACGCAGGGTGTCGTCCCGGACGGTGCCACCGGCTGGCACACGGTCCCCGTCCTGGTCCGCTGAGCACCCAACCACGCAGATCTTGGACAGTTACCGTTCCGCGCGAACGGTAACTGTCCAAGATCTGCGGGCCACAACGCGCGAACCGCGCCCCCGTTGTGGGGGCGCGGTTCGCATGTTGGTCTGGGGAGTGTGGGTGTCAGGCGACGTTGCGCTGGGACGGAAGAGTCGACCTGTGCGTGCTGCCGAGTCGGGCCTCCAGCCGTGAGACGTCGACCCGGGCGTGCCGGCGGTCCGCGACGTCCTCCCAGCCGAGGGCGAGCAGCCGCAGCCGCTCCGACTCGCTGAAGCCGCCCCACACGCCGTACGGCTCACGGACCGACAGCGCGTGCGCCGCGCATTCGGCGCGGACGGGGCATGCGCGGCAGACCGCCTTGGCGGACGACTCCCGACGCAGCCGGGATGAGCCCCGCTCGCCGTCGGGGTGGAAGAACTGGGCGCTGTCGCGGCCTCGGCAGGCACCGAGCCGCTGCCAGTCCCAGAGGTCGACGATGGGTCCGGGCAGTCTACGTACGTTCGACATCAGCACCCCTCCTCCCGCGCGGCACCGCGAGATCCTTGTGGCCGGCTTCCGGGCGGCGGGCCGCGCAGGCGCACCGTTCCCGGCCTGGCCCCTCCGGTACCCCAGTCGTTGCCGACTCACACACCTGTGATCGAAAACGCTTGGCAACTCAGGGCTTTTGCCCTAGTTGTCGGAAAAGTTCAGATGATTGCCCGGAACCTCCTCCGGGGCCGACCTCGTCATGGTCTGCTCGTGTGCGGAGAGGAGACCACCACAGTGCGTACTGTTCTTGTGTGCGTTCGGACACCGCTCGCGGCCCAGCACCTGACATCCGCTGCCGCGCGGCTGGGGTTGTCCGCGATCGTCCGTACCGCCGTCTCCGATCCCGAGGTGATGCTCCGGCTCGCCGAACGGCCGGTCGACGTGGTGCTCGCCGACACGGCCCTCACCCGGCCGGACAGCGCGGGCTTCGTCCGCCGGGTGCTCGCCCGCGCGCCGCAGGCCGCCGTCCTGCTGCTCGGCACCGAGGAACCCGAGGCCGCGGCGGCCACCATCAGCGCCGGCGCGCGGGGCCTGATCCAGAACGTCGACCATGACCTGACCAGCGCGGTGGCCAAGGCCCTGCTGCTGCTCACCGTGCCCGGCCGGGCCTCCCGGCAGCGGGTCACCGACCCGGCCCGGGACACCGCGTCGGTCGGCGGATCGGGCCGCTCGGTGCCATCCCTGCGGGGCTCCGCCGAGCCGGGCTGGACCGCCGTGGCGGGTGAGGGCTCTGCCGGCATGCCGTCAGTGCCCGTGCAGCGGGGCGAGGACGAGGTCGACCCGGCCACCGACGAGCAGGCGACCGGCCAGAACGACGCCGCCCGACCGGCCACGAACACCCGACCCACCCGGGCGTCCATCGGTCTCACCGAGCGGGAGTTGCAGGTCCTGCTCGGCATGGCCGAGGGCAAGAGCAACGCGGAGATCGGCCGGGAGCTGTTCGTGTCCGAGGACACTGTCAAGACCCACGCCCGGCGGCTGTTCCGCAAGCTCGGTGCCCGGGACCGGGCACACGCGGTGGCCGCCGGCTTCCGCGCCGGCCTAGTCGCCTGACGGCGCGAGCAGGCCGGGCAGTCCCGTGACGGCGTGAACGGGCTAAGCACTCACCCGGCGGCGGGAACAGGCCAGCCTCGTCGCCCGACGGCGCGAGCGGGCCGGGCCGTCTCGCCTGAGGCCGTGAGTAGGCCGGGCAGTCGCGTGACGGTGGGAACAGGCTGCGGCAGTCAGGCGGTCGTCGGGGTGCCCGGCTCGTCCTCGGTGCCCTCGGTCAGGGTGTCGTGCACCCCGTCGGCGTACCCACGGGCGTAATCCCAGGTCACGTAGTGGTCCGGGTCGGGGTCGTAGGCCGGCTCGTGCACGCGCGGACGCCCCGAGTTGAGCAGGTGCCGCAGGTTGCCCCGCAGCAGGTCCCAGTCGAAGTAGTGCGGCTCCCGGCAGTCCTCGCACTCGATCACCAGCCCGCGCACCCCGATCGGTGCCAGCAGAGCCTGGTAGATCTCCAGGTCGGCGAGGTCTTCGAGCACGTCCTGCCGCTCGACGTCGGTAAGCGGGTCCGGCGTCGCGTCGTCGCCCGGATCGTCAAGCCCCGCAGTCGGGTCGGCCGGGTCGCCGTTGAACGGGTCGATGGGCTCGTCGTGCACCCCCTCACCGTAGACCCAACGCGGCGTGAACGTCCGCCCCCCGGCACCGCGCCGGGAGTGCCGCCACCGCCGGAGGTCGCCCAGCTCACTGGGTACGATGGGACGACCGGCCGGCACCGCGGCGTGTCCCTGTGTCCGCCCGCGCCACCTCGCTGAAGCCCATCCGAGCAGCTCAGGGGAGCAATCGTGGAAATTTCGCCCAGCACCGATCTTCCGGCCGGCGTCGAACACGCCGACCTGGGCGGCCACCTGCCCGAGTTGCCGGCAGGGTCGGCGCGGGTAGTTCCGCTCGGGCTCACCTTCGACGACGTGTTGTTGCAGCCGGGCGAGTCGGATGTCGTGCCCAGCCGGGTCAACACCCGTACGAAGCTCACCCGCAACATCGAGTTGACCATTCCGCTGCTGTCGAGTGCCATGGACACCGTCACCGAGGCGCGGATGGCGATCGCCATGGCCCGTCAGGGCGGCATCGGCGTGCTGCACCGCAATCTGTCCGTTGACGACCAGGCGCTCCAGGTCGACCTGGTCAAGCGCTCCGAGTCCGGCATGATCACCAACCCGGTGACGGCAAGCCCGGACGACACACTGCGCGAGGTCGACGAGCTGTGCGGCCGGTACCGGATCTCCGGTGTGCCGGTGGTCGACGGCGACGGGCAGTTGGTAGGCATCGTCACCAACCGCGACATGCGCTTCGTGTCCGAGCCGAGCACCCCGGTCCACGAGATCATGACCCGTACCCCGCTGATCACCGCCCGGGTCGGCGTGAGCAAGGACGACGCGTTGGCGCTGCTGCGTCAGCACAAGGTCGAGAAGCTGCCGATCGTCGACGAGTCGGGCCGGCTGCGCGGGCTGATCACCGTGAAGGACTTCACCAAGAGCGAGCAGTACCCGGAGAGCACCAAGGACGCCGCCGGACGGCTCCGGGTGGCCGCCGCGATCGGTGTCGGCGAGGACTCCTACAAGCGGGCGCGCACGCTTGTCGACGCGGGCGTGGACGTGCTGATCGTGGACACCGCGCACGGGCACCAGCGGGCTGTGCTGGACATGGTCCGCCGGCTCAAGAAGGACGTGAGCGTCGACGTCGTGGGCGGCAACGTGGCGACGTACGCCGGCGCGAAGGCGCTCGTCGATGCCGGCGCCGACGGGGTCAAGGTGGGCGTCGGCCCGGGTGCGATCTGCACCACCCGGATCGTCGCCGGGGTCGGCGTTCCGCAGATCACCGCGATCATGGAGGCGGCCCGCGCCGCCCGGCCGGCCGGTGTGCCGGTGATCGGCGACGGCGGCATCCAGTATTCGGGTGACATCGCCAAGGCCCTTGTGGCCGGTGCCGACACTGTGATGCTCGGCAGCCTGCTGGCCGGCTGCGAGGAGAGCCCCGGCGAGCTGATCTTCGTCAACGGCAAGCAGTTCAAGACGTACCGGGGGATGGGCTCGCTCGGCGCGATGCAGTCCCGTGGCCAGGCCAAGTCGTACTCGAAGGACCGCTACTTCCAGCAGGACGTGCTCAGCGACGACAAGCTGGTACCCGAGGGCGTCGAGGGCCAGGTGCCCTACCGGGGGCCGCTGTCGCGGGTGGCCCACCAGCTCGTCGGTGGGCTGCGACTGGCGATGGGATACGCCGGCGCGGAGAACATCCCCGACCTGCACCACCGTGGCCAGCTCATCCGGATCACCGCGGCCGGTCTCAAGGAGAGCCACCCGCACGACATCCAGATGACCGTCGAGGCGCCCAACTACCACACCCGCTGACCCACCACCCCCAACCACCTGGAGTCCCCCATGCGTGACGTGGTCGAGATCGGGCTGGGCAAGACCGCGCAGCGCGGCTACCACCTGGACGACATCGCCATCGTGCCGAGCCGCCGGACCAGGGACGTCGACGACGTCTCCACGGCCTGGCAGCTCGACGCGTACCCGTTCGGTATTCCCTGCGTCGGGCACCCGTCCGACGCCACGATGAGCCCGGCGTCGGCGGTGCGGCTGGGTCAGCTCGGCGGCCTCGGCGTGCTCAACGTCGAGGGGCTGTGGACCCGCTACGAGAACCCGACGAAGGTGCTTGATGAGTTGGCAGGCCTCGACGAGGACGCCCGCGCCACCAAGCGGCTCCAGGAGGTGTACGCCGAGCCGATCCGCCCGGACCTGATCGCCGAGCGGGTCCGTGAGCTGCGGGCCGGCGGCGGCACCGTGGCGGTGCGGGTGTCCCCGCAGCACACCCTGGCGCTGGCGCCGGTGATCCTGGATGCCGGGGTTGACATCCTGGTCATCCAGGGCACCATCGTCTCGGCCGAGCACGTGTCGACTACCGACGAGCCCCTGAACCTCAAGGAGTTCATCGCCGACCTCGACCTGCCGGTGATCGTCGGCGGCTGCACCGACTACAAGACGGCGCTGCACCTGATGCGCACCGGCGCGGCCGGCGTGATCGTCGGCATCGGCGGCGACGAGTGGTCGACCACCGAGTCGGTGCTGGGCATCCGGGTGCCGATGGCCACCGCGATCGCCGACGCCGCGGCGGCCCGCCGGGACTACCTCGACGAGACCGGCGGCCGGTACGTGCACCTGATCGCCGACGGCGACATCCAGACCTCGGGCGACATCGCCAAGGCGCTCGGCTGCGGCGCGGACGCGGTGATGCTCGGCGAGCCGCTGTCGCTCTGCGAGGAGGCGCCCGCCGGTGGTGCCTGGTGGCACTCGGCGGCGAGCCACCCGTCGCTGCCCCGGGGCGCGTTCGAGGTCTCCGGCGACCCGCTCGGGTCGATGGAGCAGTTGCTGTTCGGCCCGGCCGACGAGGCCGACGGCCAGCTCAACCTGTTCGGCGGGCTGCGCCGGGCGATGGCCAAGTGCGGCTACCGCGACCTCAAGGAGTTCCAGAAGGTGGGCCTGGTCCTCGACCGCTGACCTGCCCCCTGCATGCCGGAAGGCCGGCCCCGCCACGTTGCGGGGCCGGCCTCCGTCGTTCCCAGGGGGTCAGCCCACTGTGAATTCGACCCAGTTCAGGTTGCCCAGGCCGCTGGTCGGCCCGCCCGGTACGGCGGTGTAGACCAGGTAGAGCCGGTGCGCCCCGGCCGGCTGGTTCACCGGCACCGAGGTGCTGGTGAAGGCCGCGTTGCCGGTGGTCGCGTTCAACGTCGCAGTGGCGACGAGCGGGCCGGTCGGCGAGTCGAGCCGCAGCTCCACCGCCGCGCGGGGGGTGCCCGCTGTGGCGGCCGAGCCTCCGGAGTGCCGCAGCGTCACGCTGGACACCCCACCCAGGTTGATCGGGTCGAAGGCGATGTGGTCGCCCGGGTCGATCGAGCTGACGTGCTGACCGCCGCCGGTGTCACCGGTGTTGGCGATCGTGACGCCCTCCTTCACCTGGGCGTTCTCGGCCTGCTGGCGAGGCGTCTGGATGATCGCCTGGCCGACTGTGGTGAGCGGGGCCTGCCCGCCGCCGCCCAGGTCGGTGTAGGAGGCGCTGATCCCGCCGTACAGGTAGCCGCCGGCGTGGTCACCGCCGTCGGCGGGGGTGGCCAGGATGCCCGTGCAGCCGGTGGTGGAGCTGTCCGGGTGCCCGTGGCTGTCGTGGCCGAGGACGAACGTCACCGTCACCCGTGAGCAGTCCACCGGCCCGTCCTCCGGGTCGGTCACCGTGACCGTGAACGGCACCGTGTCACCCCAGTTGAAGAAGCTGCCGGACACCGGGGAGGTGACTGTCACTGTGGGCGCGGTGTTGCCGACCACGATCTCCCTGGTGAGTACGGCGGTCCTGCCGCTGGAGTCGGTCACCGTCAGCTTGGCGCTGTAGGTGCCGTTCGCCGTGTAGGTGAACGACGGGTTCGGGTCTGCCGAGTCGACGGTGCCGTCGTTCGTGAAGTCCCAGGCGTACGAGATGGACTCGCCCGGGTCCGGGTCGTAGCTGCCGGCCGAGGAGAACTGCACGGTCAGCGGCACGGTCCCGGAGGTTGGCGTGGCGTCGAGCTTCGCCACCGGCGACCGCTGGCCCTTGACGTACCGGATCACCGACAGTTGCGCGTCGGGGTTGGCCCGGAAGAAGCCGTCGCCGTACTCCAGCAGGTAGAGCGAGCCGTCCGGCCCGAACTCCATGTCCATCGGGTTGTCGAAGACGAAGCCCGGCAGGAACTGCTCCACGCCGGTCAGCTTGCCCTTGCCGTCGGTACGCATCATGAAGATCTTGTCGCGGGTGAACTCACCGAAGACCACAGCGTTCTGGTAGTACTCGGGGAACTTCACCTCGGAGGTCGACTTCGAGTCGTACGAGTAGATCGGGCCGCCCATGGGGCCGACGCCGCCGGTGCCGATCACCGGCCACTTGAAGTCGCAGGCGACCGGCGGGTTCTCCAGGTACGCCCCGGCGCACGGGGTACGGGCGTCGAACGTGTACCAGAACTGCGGCTGCTCGACCTTCGGCAGCACCCGCAGGCCGGTGTTGCGCGGCGAGTCGTTTACCGGGGCACCGCAGTTGAACGGTGCGCCGGAGGTCCGGGTGACGAAGTCGTAGTCGACATACGGCAGGCTCGGCGAATAGCAGTACGGCCAGCCGTAGTTGCCGGCCTTCTTTGTGGCGAACCAGCGGCCGGTGCCGTCCGGGCCCCGGGTGGCGCTGGGCACGCGGGAGTCCGGCGAGTAGTCACCGACGTAGACAGTGCCGTCGGCGCCCACGTCGTACCGGAACGGGTTGCGCAGCCCCATCAGGAAGATCTCCGGCCGGGTCTTGCCGGCCTGGTCCTTCGCCTCGTCGAAGAGGTTGCCCTTCGGGATTGAGTACGTGCCGTCGGACCGTACCTTGATCCGCAGCAGCTTGCCGCGCAGGTCGTTTGTGTTGCCCGACGAGCGCTGCGCGTCGTACCCGGGGCCCTGGGCCGGCGACTCGTTGATCGGGGTGTACCCGTCGGAGCCGCCGGCGTTGGTGTCGTCGCCGGTGACGAGGTAGAGCAGTCCCTTGGCGTCGAACTTGATCTCGCCGGCCACGTGGCAGCAGATGCCGCGGTCGGCCTCGACCCGGAGGATCTGCTGCTCGGTGCTCATGTCCAGGCGCGGGGTCGGGGTTTCCACGAGCTTGACCCGGGAGAGCTGGTTGTAGCCCTTGAACTTGTCCCACACCGTCGGGTCGTTCGACGTGGCGGGCGCGTCGCCCTCGTTGACGCCCGGGGTGCTCGGGTCGTCGACCGGGGTGTTGAGCTTCGGCGCGTAGTAGATGTAGACCCACTTGTTCTTCGCGAAGTCCGGATCGATCGCCACCGACTGGAGGCCGTCCTCGTCGTGCTGGTACACGTCGATGGTGGTGATCACCGGGCTGGCGCCGGTCGCCGGGTCGTAGAGGCGTACCTCGCCGCCACGGGTGTTGTGCAGCACCCGGCCGTCGGGGAGCACTGCCAGCGACATCGGCTCGCCCGGTTCGCCGTTGAGGGTGACCTTCTCGTAGTTGCCGAGCACCGTCGCGCCGCAGTCGCCCTCGATCACGCCGGCGGACCACTGGATGCCGCCGAGCAGGTGCTCACGGAACTTCGCCGAGCGGTACGTCTCGATGCTGTGCCCGAGGCCGGTGTAGAAGGAACGCCCGCCCTGGTAGTCCTTGCACCAGGTGATCGGGTGGTCGTACCCCATCGTGCCGCCGGTGTAGGTCTTCTCGTCGACAGTGGCCAGGACGTGCGAGGTGCCCCGGACGTTGCGGTCGAAGTTGTACCACTCCTCGGTGAGGGTGAGCGTGCGCGGCAGCGTCTCCGACGCCGGGTGGGCGCGGTCGGCGACGTCGACCACGCCACGGGTGACGGTCGAGGCGCTTGCCACCTTCGCGCCGACCAGGTCCTGGTAGAAGGTCCAGTCCGGTTCGGTCTCCGCTGCGGCGTGTACGCCGACGTAGCCGCCGCCGGCCTTCACGTACGCCTCGAAGGCTGCCTCCTGGCTGGCGTTGAGGACGTCACCGGTGGTGTTGAGGAAGACCACGGCCCGGTACTTCGCCAGCTCGGTGGGGGTGAACACTGCGGCGTCCCGGGTGACAGTGACAGTGAACTTGTTGGCCTTGGCCAGTTTCCGGATCGTGTCGACACCGTCGTTGATGGACGCCCGGCGCTCACCGGCGGTCTTCGTGAACACCAGGACCTGGTAGGTCTTCGGGGCGCGCTTGGGGGAGCGGAGCGCGGCGGGGCCGTTCTCCACGACGGCTGTACCGCTCGGGGGTGGGTCGGTTGGCGCCGCAGTGGCGGGTGCGGCGGAGATGAGGGGGACGGTCAGGATGAGCCCAGCGGCGACGGCGAACCATCGTCGTCCGGTCGGTCGGATCATCGTTCCTCCGGTGGTCGGCGGGCGCGCGGCATCCCCGGCCCGGTGGGGCCGGCCGCGCGACTGCGTGGGGGGATGGACCGTGCGCGTCCCGTCGCCGTACGGGAGCGCGAAGGTGATCGGGGACGGCGGTTGTCCGCGCCCGTCACCACCGCCGGCTCGACGGCCGGCGGAGTGTGGGCACGGCCGGCGTCGAGCGGACGCCGGCCGTGCGGGGTGTTACTTCTTCAGGTAGATCGTCAGGTCGGACATGTTGCGGTAGCTGAGCGCCGCGAGGTCGAGCGACTGTCCCCGGTTGGCGGTGCCGCCGGGAGCGGTGTCCATCTCCCAGTTGGCGTGGTGGAAGTCCCGCTCGCCGATGGTCTGGAAGAACTGCTGGAAGTTGATGTCGCCCTCGCCGAGGGGTGCCATCTGGTGACCGTTGGGCACGCTGGTGTCGCGGTCGCCGTCCTTCGCGTGGAACAGCGGGAACCGGGTGGTCCGGTCGGCCACGTTGAGGATCGGGTCGAACAGGTCGGTCACCTCACGCCCGGCCGGGTCGACGTACTTCTGGTGCTTGTAGCGGGCCACGTAGCCCCAGTAGATGTCGAACTCGAAGAAGACGTACTTCGGGTCGGTCTTGCCGAAGAAGTACTCCAGCCGCCGGACGCCCGACGAGCGGGTGGGGCGGCCCTGCGCGTCGAGCGGCCCGGAGTCGAGCAGGAAGCTGTACGCGACGTCGTGGTTGTGCGTGTAGAGCCGCATGCCCCGGGCGCGGGCCTGCCGGCCCAACTCGTTCCAGAGGTCGGCGGCGGCGTCCCAGTCGGCCTTGTAGGCGCTGTTGGTCGGGTCGCTGCCGGTGCCGATGTTCTTCATGCCGAGTTCCTCGGCGATGTCCAGCTGCTGCTGGAAGGTGGCCGCCTGGATCGAGGCGTGGGTGCCGTTGGCGACCAGGCCGTTGTCGTCGAGGATCTTGCGGATCTCGCGCGGGGTGATCTGCCGGCCGAGGATCGAGGTGTGCTGGGTGTAGCCAGCGAACTCGATTTCCTTGTAGCCGATCTCGGCGAGTCGGGCGAGGACGCGTTCGAAGCCGTACGGCACTCCGCTGTCGTCGGGCGCTGCGGTGATCCGGTCCCGGACGCTGTAGAGGATGATGCCGCGGTTCTTCTCCGGGATCAGCGGTTCGACCCGCAGCTTGCTCTTGTCCTTACCCTTGCCCTTGTCTTTGTCCTTGGGGTGGGCGAGGGCAGGGGAGCCGGTGGCGAGGACCGGCAGGCCGGCCGCGCCAAGTGCGGCGGCGACGCCTGCGGAGGCGGCGAGCAGGGACCGGCGGTTGATCCGGTTGGTCGGCGTGGCGTCGGTGTGGTCTGGCATGGTCCCACCTTTCGCGACGGCGTATGCCGTCGATAACGATCAGCAAGGGTGCGACGAGGGTCCGTCGCAGGGCGCCGCCGAGCGCCTTGTCCGCGTCTCCGGCGAGGCCGGGAGCCTGCGGTGTCGTGACATCGAAGGGGCAACTGCACGCCGCCGCCACGGCGTGTCGGTGTGGGACGCGACGTCCCGCTCCTGGACGCGATCGGCTGGGATGTTCCGAACGCGTTACATCTTGGGGTCAGACAGTAACGTCGGCGGTGGCCAAAAGAAAGTGTCAATGTGAGCTAACTTTTGCTTGTTTAAACGAAAGTAACTGACGATCGTCGATACACACCTCCGGCCCGGCCGTGCTGGCTACGCTCGTCGTGACCCGGGCGACCGGGCGAAAGGAGACGTGAATGGTCCTGACCGGACGGACGCCGCGCCGCCACCGGCTGGCCATAGTCACCGCGTTCACCTGTGCCGTCGCGCTCGGCGCCGCCGGATGTACGGGTGCAGACAACGACGGGTTCCGGCCCGGCGCCGCCGACGCCGGTGACCCGTACGTGCCCGGACGCGGCAACGGCGGCTACGACGTCACGCACTACGGCCTGGACGTCCGCTACGACCCGACGGCCGACCGGCTCACCGGCCGGGCCGCCATCACGGCCACCGCGACACAGGATCTGTCCCGGTTCAACCTGGACCTCGCCGGCCTGGACGTCGGCGCGGTCACCGTCGACCAGGCGCGGGCCGAGCACCGCCGCGACGCCAGCGAACTGGTGGTGACACCGCGCGACCGGCTGCCACGCGGCCGACAGTTCACTGTGGTCGTCGACTACCAGGGTGTGCCCAGTGCCGTCACCGACGGTGCGCTGGGCAGCGGCGGCTTCCTGCACACCGACGACGGCGCGATCGCGCTCGGTCAGCCCGACTCCGCAGCCACCTGGTTTCCGGTCAACGACCACCCGTCGGACAAGGCCAGCTACGACATCGCCGTGACCGTTCCAGACGGACTCGCCGCGCTCAGCAACGGCGTGCCCGGCCCGCGGAGCAGCGCCGACGGCTGGACCACCTGGCGCTGGTCGGAGCGCACCCCGATGGCCAGCTACCTGAGCACCCTCGTGATCGGCAACTACCGGGTGGTCGACGGCAACCACGCCGGACGGCCGATTGTCACCGCCGTCGCGGCGAGCCTCCCGGCGACCGGTGGCGCGGCAGGCTCGCTGGCCCGCACCGGCGAGATCGCGGACTTTCTGGCCAGCCGCTTCGGCCCGTACCCGTTCGACTCGTACGGGGGCATCGCCGTCGCGGACGACCGGATCTCCTACGCGCTGGAGACCCAGTCCCGGCCGGTCTACGGGCCCGCCTTCTTCACCGACGACAGGCCCAACCCGGGCGTTGTCACGCACGAGTTGGCCCACCAGTGGTTCGGCGACAGCGTCTCCCTCAGCAGGTGGGGCGACATCTGGCTCAACGAGGGTTTCGCCAGCTACGCCGAGTGGCTGTGGGAGGAGCACGACGGCGGCCGGACCGCGCAGCGCAACTTCGAACTCCAGTACGCGGTGACCGACTGGTCGCAGCCGTCGGTCGAGCCGGGCCGGGAACGGATGTTCGGCACCGCCGTCTACAAGCGCGGCGCGCTCGCCGTGCACGCGCTACGCCGGACCGTCGGTGACGACACGTTCTTCCGCATCCTGCGTACCTGGACCACCGAGCGGGCGGGAGGAAACGCCACCACCGCGGACTTCGTGGCGCTGGCCGAGCGGGTGTCGAACCGGCAGCTGCGGCCACTCCTGGACGCCTGGCTGGTCGGCGGCACGGCACCCACCCTGCCGTGACGGGCCTGTGATGCCCTGTCGATAGGCTGCCGCCTGCGATCGGCACGGGCACCGGTCACGCGCGGGCGGCGATGCCTCCGCGCTGCCATACGGGGAGGGTTCGCGATGCGGAAAACGCCGCGCAGGCTGCGGGTGGCCGCCGCACTGCTGGTAACCGGGGCGCTAGTGACATCGGGGTGCGACTCGACAGCGCCGGACACTGCGACACCGGCGCCGAGCACGTCCCCGAAGCCTTCGCGTGTGTTCACCGCCGGTGCCGCCGGAGTCGGCGACAGCTACTTCCCCACCTACGGCAACGGTGGCTACGACGTCGGGCAGTACACGATCAAGGTGCGCTACGACCCGGCAAAGGACCGGCTGACCGGCACCGCCACCGTGCAGGCCACAGCGACAGCCGACCTGTCGACGTTCAACCTCGACCTGGCCGGCCTGACCGTCTCAGAGGTCACGGTGGACGGCGCGCCGGCCACCCACAGCCGGGACAAGAACGAGCTGGTGATCAAGCCGGCTGCCGGCCTGATCAGCGGCAACGGGTTCGTCGCCGAGATCACGTACTCCGGCGTGCCGAAGCCACTGGAGAACGAGGCGCTCGGCAGCGGCGGCTTTCTGCACACCCCCGACGGCGCCATCGCGCTGGGCCAGCCCGAGTCGGCGAGCACCTGGTTCCCGGTCAACGACCACCCGTCCGACAAGGCAGCCTACGACATCGAGATCACCGTCCCGAAGGGCCTCACCGCGATCAGCAACGGCGTGCCGGGCGGCTCGACCACCACTGACGGCTGGACGACCTGGAAGTGGTCGGAGAAGTCGCCGATGGCCAGCTACCTGAGCACCGTGGTGATCGGCAAGTTCCGGATCACCACCGGCGAGCACAAGGGGCGGCCGGTCTACAGCGCGGTCACCACTACCGTGGCCAAGGGCGCCCCGGACGCGTCGATCGCGCAGACCGTCAAGGTGGCCGACTACCTGGAGAGCGTCTTCGGGCCGTACCCGGTCGACGCGTACGGCGGTGTGGTGGTCTCCGACAGCCGGATCTCCTACGCGCTGGAGACCCAGAGCCGCCCGGTCTACTCCGCAGGCTTCTTCAGGCGTGGCGAGAACACCGATGTGGTCGCCCACGAGTTGGCCCACCAGTGGTTCGGCAACAGTGTGGCGATTGCCAAGTGGGAGGACATCTGGCTCAACGAGGGCTTCGCGACGTACGCGGAATGGCTCTGGGCTGAGCACACCCGGCAGTCCACGGCCAAGCAGGCGTTCGAGGCCCGGTACGCAGGCGTGCCGGCCGAGGTGTGGAGGACGCCGCCGGGCCGGCCGGGGATGACGAAGCTGTTCAGCGAGTCGGTCTACCAGCGCGGAGGAATGACAGTGCACGCGCTGCGGGTGGCCGTCGGGGACAAGGCGTTCTTCGAGATCCTCAAGGCCTGGCTGGCCGAGAAGCGCAACGGCACCGCCACCACAGCGGAGTTCGTGGCCTTAGCCGAGCGCATCTCCAACAAGAAGCTCAAGCCCCTCTTCGACACCTGGCTCTACGGCACCCAGAAGCCCCCAACCCCCAAACCCCTCTAACCCCCCGTGCGCGCCCTTCCACCCCCGCGATCTTGCACTTTCTGCCAGGGCGAAAGGGGTGAATCACCACGCACCGGCGACCGCAAGTGCAAGATCGCGGGGAGGGTGGGGTGGGGTGGGGTTAGGTCTTTACCAGCAGGGTTGGGTGTTTTGTTAGGTAGGCGTCGGCTCGGCCGGCGCGGAGTTCGGTGAGGAACCCTCGGCCGGTCGCGGTGAGCTGCTCGCCGCGGTAGGCGCTGCCCCTGCCGACGCCCGAGCCGGGCAGGCCGACAAGCACGAACCGGTTCTCCGGCACCTTGCTGAGCGCGTACGCCAGGTCGACGATCTGGCGGCCACCAACGTAGATCAGGGTGTTTCCCAGCGCCTTGACCACCTGGTCGACGCGTTCCGGCTGCCGGGCCAGGTCCTCGGCGAGGATCTTGCGGGTCAGGGCACGGATCAACTGCTGCTGGTGGCGTTGCCGGGCGTAGTCCCCGCCCGTCATGTAGCGCTGCCGCGCGTAGTCCAGCGCCTGCCAGCCGTTGAGGTGCCGCTCGCCCTTCTCGTAGACCATCTGTGGCCCGGTGTAGCCGCCGGGCGCGCTCTGCCGGTGCTTGCCGTCCGGCCGGCGGTGCATCGACGCGACCCGCTGGTCGACGTAGATGTCCACCCCGCCCAGCGAGTCGACCAGCCGGTCGAACCCGGTGAAGGTGAGCACCGCGCCAGCGTCGATGCGCAGCCCGGTGTAGCCGCTGACGGTGCTGCGCAGCAGCTCGTACCCCTGGGCGGTGTTCGGCTGCTTCGGCTTGCCCGGCACCCGGCTGCCGTAGCTCATGGCGTGGGTGAGCTTGGTCCGGCCGCCCGGGTAGCCGGCCTTGGGGAACGCCGGGATGTCCACCACCAGGTCGCGGGGCAGGGAGAAGAGGTACGCCTTACCCAGCCCTTTCGGAACGTGCAGCACGAGTACGGCGTCGGAGTGCGGCTCCCAGCCGGGCACGCTGACCCGGGTGTCGACCCCGACCAGCAGCAGGTTCAGCGGGCCGGTGATGTCGGCGCCCGGCGGCGGGCCGGTGGGGCTCGGGGTGGGCGGGCTGGCCGGCGACGGGCTCGGCGAACCGGCCGCCGGTGCCGCGCGCTGTGGCGTGTCGTCTCCGGCCAGCCGGTTGACGACCACCGTCCCGGCCACGACAAGCGCCACGATCGCCAGGGCGGTCAACCCGAGTAACAACCACCGTCGGCGCGGTGCCATCGATCCCAGAACCATCTCTGCTTCCTTCCCCGTATCGGAACAACGCTCCGACGGGTGCTCCGGGTTGCGGCCGGAAGGCTCCGGGTCGGTCGGCCGGAGCATGATCGCGCGAAAACTGCCGCTAGCGCGAGCGCTACTCGCGAGTAATGATGCGTGTATGCGGTATGACGTGCTCGTCATCGGATCCGGGTTCGGTGGCAGCGTCACGGCGCTCCGCCTCGCCGAAAAGGGCTACACGGTCGGCGTGCTGGAGGCCGGCCGGCGCTTCGCCGACGACGAGTTCCCGCAGACGTCCTGGCGGTTCCGCAGGTTCCTGTGGGCGCCAAAGCTGGGCTGCTACGGCATCCAGCGGCTCACCCTGCTCCGCCCGGCCGAGCGGCGCTCCGGAAACGGGGTGCTGGTGCTCTCCGGTGCCGGTGTGGGCGGCGGGTCCCTGGTCTACGCGAACACCCTCTACGAGCCGCTGCCCGCGTTCTACACCGACCCGCAGTGGCGGGACATCACCGACTGGCGCGACGAGTTGGCCCGCCACTACGACCAGGCGAAACGAATGCTCGGCGTCACCACGTACCCCGTGGACACCGGCGCGGACCGTGCCATCCGGGCGGTGGCCGAGCGGATGGGGGTGGGAGACACCTTCCACGCCACCCCGGTGGGTGTGCACATCGGGCGCCCCGGCGAGCGGGCCTCCGACCCGTACTTCGGCGGCGTCGGCCCGGAGCGCACCGGATGTCTGCACTGCGGCTCGTGCCTGACCGGCTGCCGGCACGGGGCCAAGAACACGCTCGTGAAGAACTACCTGTGGCTCGCCGAGCGGCTGGGTGTCACAGTGCACCCACTGACAACTGTGACCGCCGTCAAACCGGCCGCCGGCGGTGGGTACGACGTGCACACCGTCCGCACCGGCGCCTGGGTGCGTCACCGCCGTCAGGTGATCCACGCCGACGAGGTGGTGTTCGCCGCCGGGGCGCTGGGCACCCAACGGCTGCTGCACGCGATGAGGGACGACGGCGTGCTGCCGAAGCTCTCGCCCCGCGTCGGCGAGCTGACCCGGACCAATTCGGAGGCGATCCTGGGCGCCTCGGTGGCCCGCCACCGGGCCCGGTCCGAAGGGCTGGACTTCACCGACGGGGTGGCGATCACCAGTTCGTTCCACCCCGACCCGCAGACCCACATCGAGCCGGTCCGTTACGGGCGCGGCTCCAACGCCATGGGGCTGCTCCAGTCGTTGCTTGTCGACGGCGGCCCGCACCGGGTCCGGCGCTGGCTGGGCAGTATCGCGCGGCAGCCGAGGCTGGCCGCCCGGATGCTGTCGGTGCGCGGCTGGTCGCAGCGGACGGTCATCGCCCTGGTGATGCAGTCGGTGGACAACTCGCTTACCACCCGCTGGCGGCGGGGCGTGTTCGGCCGCCGGCTGGTCACCGGCCCCGGCCACGGAACGCCGAACCCGACCTGGATCCCGGCTGGCAACACCGCCGCCCGGCTGCTCGCCGACGAGATCGGCGGTACGCCCGGCGGCTCGGTCACCGAGCCGTTCGACATTCCGGTGACCGCGCACATCCTGGGCGGGGCGGCGATCGGCGCCACCCCTGCCGACGGGGTGATCGACCCCTGGCACCGGGTGTACGGCCATCCAGGGCTGCACGTCGTCGACGGTGCCGCGGTCTCGGCCAACCTCGGGGTCAACCCGTCGCTGACGATCACCGCGCAGGCGGAGCGCGCGATGTCCTTCTGGCCCAACAAGGGCGACGAGGACCCCCGCCCGCCTCTCGGCACCCCGTACCGCAGGCTCCCGCCCGTACCCCCGAACAACCCGGCAGTCCCGCCAAACGCCCAAGGCGCGCTACGCCCCTAACCCCCACCCCACCCGGGAGCCCGAGCCCAAGCCCGACCGCATCGTCGATCATGGAGTTGTGGTGCCTCGCAAAAGGTGCATCTAGCCGCCATTTGCCCACCACAACTCCATGATCGACGTGGGCTGGCCCTCGGCTCGCGCGATCTTGCGGTTTTGGTCGGGCATGCGTGGCTTAGGAGGCGTTTGACCCGGGCGGCAACTGCAAGATCGTGGAGGAGAGGTGGGGGGAGACGCGGGGGTGTGGTGACTGGCGAGCCGGTGCTGGGGGTGGGGGTGACTGTCGGTAGGCTTTGTGCACATGAGCCTGCCTCGCCCTGTCCTCGTGGTGGACTTCGGAGCCCAGTACGCCCAGCTCATCGCACGCCGGGTCCGCGAGGCGAGGGTCTACTCCGAGATCGTGCCGCACTCGATGCCGGTCGCCGAGATGCTGGCGAAGAACCCCGCCGCGATCATCCTCTCCGGCGGCCCGTCCAGCGTCTACGCGCCGGACGCCCCGCAGATCGACGCCGGTATGTTCACCGCAGACGTGCCGGTCTTCGGCATCTGCTACGGCTTCCAGGCGATGGCCCAGGCGCTCGGCGGCACTGTCGCGAAGACCGGCAACCGTGAGTACGGCGGCACGCCGCTGCGCCCCCGCCTCCTCGAGCCGGGTGTGCTGCTGCGAGACCTGCCGGCCGACCTGCCGGTGTGGATGAGCCACGGCGATTGCGTAACCGAGGCCCCGGAGGGCTTCACGGTGACCGCCGAGTCGGCCGGCGCGCCGGTGGCGGCGTTCGAGGATGTGGCCGGTCGCCGGGCCGGTGTGCAGTTCCACCCGGAGGTCGGGCACACTGCCCACGGCCAGGAGATGCTCCAGCGCTTCCTGTACGACATCGCCGGCATCGAGCCGACCTGGACGCCCGAGAACATCATCGACGAGCAGGTGGCCCGGATCCGCGCCCAGGTGGGCGACAAGGAGGTCATCTGCGGCCTGTCCGGCGGCGTGGACTCCGCGGTCGCCGCCGCGCTCGTGCACAAGGCCGTCGGTGACCAGCTCACCTGCGTCTTCGTCGACCACGGCCTGCTGCGCGCGGGTGAGGCCGAGCAGGTGGAGAAGGACTACGTGGCGGCCACCGGCATCAAGCTCAAGGTGGTCGACGCGGCGGACCGGTTCCTGGGCGCGCTGGCCGGGGTGACCGACCCGGAGCAGAAGCGCAAGATCATTGGGCGGGAGTTCATCCGGGTCTTCGAGGCCGCCGCCCGCGAGATCGCCTCACACGGCGACGTGGAGTTCCTGGTCCAGGGCACCCTCTACCCGGACGTCGTCGAGTCCGGCGGCGGCACCGGCACCGCCAACATCAAGAGCCACCACAACGTCGGCGGCCTTCCGGAGGACCTGAAGTTCGCGCTTGTCGAGCCGCTGCGCACGCTCTTCAAGGACGAGGTCCGGGCGCTCGGCCTGCAACTCGGTCTGCCCGAGGCGATGGTCTGGCGGCACCCGTTCCCCGGCCCCGGCCTGGCCATCCGCATCATCGGCGCTGTCGACCAGGAGCGGCTCGACCTGCTGCGCCGCGCCGACCTGATCGCCCGTGAGGAGCTGACCGCTGCCGGGCTCGACCGGGGCGTGTGGCAGTTCCCGGTGGTGCTGCTCGCCGACGTTCGCAGCGTCGGTGTGCAGGGTGACGGGCGCAGCTACGGGCATCCCGTGGTGCTGCGCCCGGTCTCCAGCGAGGACGCCATGACCGCCGACTGGTCGCGCCTTCCCTACGAGGTGGTCGCCCGGATCTCGACCCGGATCACCAACGAGGTGGCCGAGGTCAACCGGGTGGTGCTGGACGTCACCAGCAAGCCGCCGGGCACCATCGAGTGGGAGTGAGCACCGCTCAGGCCGCCGGCGGCGGCGTGCTGGGCGGGGTCGACGGCGGCATGCTCGGCAGGGTCGTCGTCGGCGTGCTGGGCGGGTAGGGCGGCGTCGGGGCGTACCCCTGCTGGCCGCCCATCGTGGGCGGACCGTGCGGCGCGGCGCCCGCCGGGTGCGGCCACGCGGGCGCGCTTGTGGGCTCCTCGGGCATCAGGAACCACATGATCGGGTACGCGAACAGCGCCAGCCCGCCGGTGAGCAGGCCGGTGACCGCGAAGATCACCCGGACCGCTGTGGGGTCGACGTTGAAGTAGCGACCGAGACCGCTGGCGACACCGGCCACCATGCGGTCGGTCGTGGGTCGCCGGAGCTGCTTGTACGGGGCGCGGGGAGGGGCGGTGTCTGTCATGCCTCCACGGTCCGCGCTGACGCCCGACCCGACCTCGGTGACCGCCCGGATCCTTACCCTGACCGACCCCTGAGTGGGGCCGTAAAGTCAGGAATCCGACTCTTTTCCGTTCCGGTAACCCGACCCGGGGAGAATTTGGTTCCGTGACCACCATGCTGGAGCCGCTTCGCAGGATCGCGGCATACGCAGTTTGTGCTGATTCAGACGGCCGAGTGTTGCTGGTCCGCGCATCGGAGCGCTCCGGCACCCCCGGCACCTGGTCGCTGCCCGGCGGGGCGGTCGACCACGGCGAGGACCCCAACCACACAGTGGTCCGCGAAACCGCAGCCGAGACCGGCCTGTCCGTCGCCGTGGCGGGCCTGGCCGACGTGCTCGCCGACATGCGGGCCCTGCCCGAGCGCGGCATCACCATCCACACCGACCGGCTGATCTACCGGGTCGGGGTGCGCGGCGGGACGCTCGCCGACCGGGCTGGCGATCGCCCCACCGACCTGGCCCGCTGGTACACCCTGGACGAGGCCCGTCGGCTGCCGCTGCGCTCGTTCACCGCACGTGCCCTGGGGCTGCCTGCGTCCTCAGCCGACGTGGTGCCCGACGAGGCACCCGAGTTCCCCTCCTTCTACGCGGTTCCCGGCCCCGACGGGCTGCACCGGGCGCAGCGCTTCGCCGCGTACGCCGTGTGCACCGACCCGGCCGGTCGGGTGCTGCTCACCCGGGTCTCCGACGGCTACCCGGGCGCCGGCTGCTGGCACCTGCCCGGTGGCGGCACCGACTACGGCGAGCAGCCCGGCGCGGCGCTGATCCGTGAACTTGTCGAGGAGACCGGCCAGACCGGTCGTCTCGTCGAGCTGCTCGGTGTGGCCAGCCACCGCGATGCCGCCTCGCTCGGCCCGGAGGGCTACCCGATCGACTGGCACGGCGTCCGCGCCTTCTACCGCGTTGTCGTCGACCAGCCCAACCCGCTGACCATCGCCGACGTGGGCGGCTCCACCTGCGAGGCCCGCTGGTTCGCCCGCGACGAGCTGGGCGCCCTCCCCACCGACCGCCTAACCGAGGTAACAGCAGAAGCGGTCCAAGCAGCCCGCCTAACCTAACCCCCGCCCCCACCTCCCCGCCCCCACCCGCCCTGCGTTGTTGATCATGAGGTTGACGGGGTGATCTGTCTGTCCCGGCCCCGCTAACCTCATGATCGATGACACTGGCGGGTGGGCGGGAAGCGCGTGGGTGGGGGCGGCAGGTGCGGGAGTTGCGACAGGTCGGGGCGTACGGAGTGCTGCGGGACGAGCGCGGGCGGGTGTTGCTGGCGCGTGGGTCGGAGACCTCCCCGTGTCCGGGGGTGTGGCAGTTTCCCGGGGGTGGGGTCGAGCACGCTGAGCACCCGGCCCGGGCGGTCGAGCGCGAGTTCGCAGTGGGGACCGGGCTCGCCGTCACGGTGGGCGCGATCCGCGCGGCCGTCGCCGATGTGGCCACCTTCCCCGACGCCGACGCCGACGCCGACGCCGACGCCGACGCCGTCCACGCCGACGTCAGGGTGCACACCGACCGGCTGATCTTCGAGGTCGAGGCGACAGGTGGCGACCTTCGGCCGGAGCCCGCCGGTGGCACCGACGAGCTGGGTTGGTTCAGTCCCGATGAGGCGGCCCTACCGCTGATGCCGTTCACCGCCGAGATGCTCGGGCTGCCGGTGTCACCCCTGCCCGCCGGTCTTCCCCGGATGCCACCGCCCGATCCGGTCCCGAACGCCGACCGCCGCCTCCGCTTCGGGGCGTACGGGCTGGTCACCGATCCGGCGGGACGGATCCTGCTCACTCAGATCGCCACCGGCTACCCGGGGTCCGGCAAGTGGCACCTGCCCGGCGGCGGCACCGATCACGGCGAGCAGCCGACCACGGGGCTGCTCCGTGAGTTGGTCGAGGAGTGCGGTCAGTTGGGCCGGGTGGTGGAGCTGCTCGGGGTGGACAACCTGCACAACCCCGCCGCGCTCGGCCCGGAGGGCCGTCCACTGGACTGGCATGGCGTCCGGGTGATCTATCGGGTGCTCGTGGACGTACCTACCGACGCGGTGGTGACGGAATCCGCAGGCGGCTCGACTGCTCGGGCCGGCTGGTTCACCCGGGCCGAGATTGCCGGCCTGTCGTTGACAGGGGTTGCGGCGATGGCAATCGGGCAGCTGGGCCGATAGCCCTCCGCTCGACGAGCCGAGATGGTGACCCTCCGGTACAGTCAGAGGTGGGAATGATGGAGGAAACGGGCGATGAAGCCCGGGATGGGAATAAGACAGCGATTCGTGCGGTTTAAGCCTACAAGTACCGCCGGCAGCTATCGCCAAGCCACATTCCCCTATGCGATGGTGTACTCCGCAGAACGGCTGCCGGGCCCACGCAAGGTCCGGCACTAGATGACCGGACACCCGCCCCCACGGCGGTAAGCCGATCCGGTGATGGAGGAAACGTGCCGAGAGCCCCATGGCGCCGGCGTCGTACGACTGACAGTCCGCGCCCCGCCGGGCGTCGCTGGGCGGGCCGGTTGCGCCGCAGCAGCACGTTCGCCCGCCAGGTGCTTCTGGTTCGCGTGGGCCGCCGCGACGGCGACCTGCGCCCCACCGACCTCGCGCTGCCCGAGCACCGGTACGCAGAGCGGCAGCGTCGCCGCTACGGCCTGGACCGGCTCAACCGGCAGTCGCTTACCGCCAGCCGGGCGGAGATCGAGGCGGTGACGCCGGTCAGCCCGGCGCTGCCGCCCAGCGCGTACGCCGACGAGGCGTCGTCCAGCACGATCCCGCTGCTCCCTGGGGAGCGCACTGTCGCCCGCCGGATGAAGTTCGCACTGGTCAACGCCTGCACGCTTGCCAGCCTGATGCTCGGCATGCTGGCGATCTTCCTTGCCATGCAGGGTCAGGTGCAGATCGCCGCGCTCTGCCTGATCGCCTGCGTCGCCTTCGACGGTCTCGACGGCGCACTGGCTCGCCGGCTCGGCGTGGCCAGCCCGTTCGGCGCTCAGATGGACTCGCTTGCCGACATGTGCTCGTTCGGCCTCGCGGCACCCGTGGTGGTCTACGCGTCGCTCGCCGGCTCCGTTCCGACGGCTGCGGCCGCGGTGGCCTGCGCCCTGGTCGCAGCCTGTGCCGCGATCCGGCTGGCCCGCTTCAACGTCTCGCCGAAGGACGGCCGGTTCTTCTCCGGCGTCCCCACCACGATGGCGGCGGCGGTGCTTGCCGTGACCGTGGCGATCGGCGTGCCGGTGCCCGGCCCCGTGCTTGTCGCCGGGGTGGCGCTGCTCGCCTTCGCGATGGTGTCCAGCTTCCCGTACGCCAAGCTCGCCCGCCTGGTGAAGCTGCCGCCGTGGCTGTGGCTTGCCCCGGTGGTCGGCGCGCTTGTCGACGTCCAGCTCACGTTCGTCCTGATCGTGGTGGGTTACCTGGTCAGCGGGCCGGTGCTCTGGCTGCGCCAGCGTCGCACCGCCTGACCCGAGCACCCGAAACCTCCGAGCACACGAAACGGGGCGCCGCTGACAAGCGGCGCCCCGTTTCGCTCGTCGTGGGTCAGCGCCAGCGGGCGATGACAGTGGAGCCGCCGACGACCTTGTCGCCGGGCCCCACCAGCGGCTCGGCGGCGTCGGCCGGCAGGTAGACGTCGGTCCGCGAGCCGAACCGGATGAGCCCGAAGCGCTCGCCCTTGGCCAGCAGCGCGCCGATCGGCGCGCGCTGCACGATCCGCCGGGCGATCAGGCCGGTCCGCTGCGCGACCACCACCGTGCCGTGGCTGGTGTCCAACACCGTGTACGCGGCGACGTTGTGCTCGGCATCCGGCTTCATGGCGTTGACGAAACCGCCGTCGGCCACGAAGTAGTCGACCACCTTGCCGGCGACCGGAGACCGGTTGACGTGCACGTCAAGCACCGACAGGAACACCGCGACGCGCAGCCACTCGGCGTCGCCGAAACGCTCGTCGTGCAGGCGCTGCACCGACAGGACCTTGCCGTCCGCGCTTGCCACCACGGCGTTCGGATCCTCGGGTACGTCCCGCTCCGGGTCGCGGAAGAACGCGGCGACCGGCCCGGCGGCCAGTGCCGGCAGCAGCCACAGCTTGGAGGACGGCCGCGCCACCCGGGCCAGTGCGGCCAGGCCCAGCGTGATGCCCGCCGCCGCCACCCCGTTGGAGTCGATGTGCATGCCTCGGACCAGCGGCACGCTCGACGGCCGGTACGCCGGAGCCAACCGGTCCGCCGCAGCGGGAGCAGCCGTGGTGAAACGCAGCCGGTAGACGCGCACCGGAGGCACGTTGCGCACCACGAGGTCGGCGCCGACGCCGTAGAGGGCGTCCTGCCTGGCCAGCTCGGCAGCGGCGCCGGTGGTCCGGCCCGGTGTCGCCGGGGTGGCGACGCTGAGCACCGCGCCGTCGGTCAGGTGCTTGGCCAGCCCGTCGATGGCGCTGCGGGTCTCCTCGGCGGTGCCGGTGAACGCCTCACCGGCGATGACCACCGCTGCGGCCTCCGCCTCGGGCAGCGAGTCGACCACGCGTACCCGGTCGGCGACCCAGCGGCCCTGGGCGGTGACGTGCTCGCGGAGCGCGGTGGCGTCGGACGTCTCGGCGGGGACCACTGTGAGCCGGTCACCGGGGAGCAGCGCCTCGATGGCCGCGGCCAGCACCGCGGACTCCGGGCTCGCGCCGACCAGCAGGGCGGCCTTGGGGTCGTTCATCCGGGCCAGCTCGGCCACGAGCGTACGGGCGGCTCGCTCGCCGATGCGGACCGGACCGGACCGGCCGGTGGTACGCACGGCGGGGGACTGCGTCATGTCGGGCGGGCTCCTGACGGGGGTAGAGACGGGAATCGCGGCGGGGCCGTCACGGCGGGACGGGCCGGCCGGCGGAGGCGAGATCTCTCCAGCGGCCAGCATATGCGCCTGCGCGCGCCAACCGCACTGCCGTGGTGGTGCGGCAGTGCGGTCGGCGGCGACACCATGGTCACGATTTCGGCTGCGGGCCCTTCCGCTCGTCTGCCGGGTCGACGTCGGGCTGCCGGAGGTCGACCCGGGTCGGCCCGTCGGCCCCAGCCTCGACACCAGCACCGGCCTCGGGTGGACCGGAGACCGGCGCGCCCGCCGCCTCCGTCGGTGGCTCTGCCTCCGTCGACGGTTCCGCCGTCTCAGCCGCTGGTTCCGGTTCGGCGGGCGGATGGGCCAGCCAAGCGGGGTGGATCACGTCCGCCGTCGACGGTTGCGGGGTCGATGCCTGTGGCGTCCGCAGTTCGGCGGTCGGCGTCTCCGGCGTCGATAGTGGCGGGGGTGCGCCCCAGGTCGGTGCCTCCGGCGCCGGTCGTGACGGGGGAGCGTCCCAGGTCGGCGCTTCCGGTGCCGGTGATGGCGAGGGAGTGTCCCAGGTCGGCGCCGAGCCGAAGGCCAGGGTCGGTGCCCCGGAGGTCGGTGCCCCGGGCTCGGCACCGACAGTGTTCGGTGCGGCGTCGTCCGGCGTCGGACGGCCTGGTTGGCCGGAGCGCAGCGCGCCGACCAGTCCGAAAACGCCGATCAGGATCAGCGCGCCGGCCAGGAACCAGCCCACCGGCGGCAGGACGAGCCCGAGCAGTTGGGCGAGCAGCCACCAGGCCGAGAGGGCGAGGAAGAGCAGCCCGAAGGCGAACGAGATCAGATCAGTGCGGTGAGCCTTCACCGGGTCACCTCCAGGTTGCCGGCGTTGACATGGATGTACAGGCGCAGTGTTCCGCCGCCGGCGCCGTCCGCACCGAGGTCGGTGGATTCCCGCAGTTCGCCGTCAAGCCCGCCGGAGCGCTTGCCGAAGATGATGGCGTCGCCCGCGTTGACGTCTGCCACCGTCGTCACGTCCACGTTCGGGGGAACGACAACTGTCGCGTGACCGAAGTTGACCTGCACGGTCACCTGGCTCTCCTGCTTCGTGAAGTCGATCCCCCGCAGGTCGAGCACTGCGTCGCCGAAGCTGTTCTCGTACCGGTCGGCGAGGTCGCGGTGATCGGTTGGTGCCCAGGTGACCGCGCCGTCGACGCCGCGGATCCGGTCGTAGGACTCGGCGACCGTCGCCGTCCCCAGCGCGGCTGCGGTCACCAGACCGAGCGCGATCAGCCAGCGGGCCCGGCCGAACCAGGTGCCGACCAGCAGCCCCAGCCCCACCGTTGCCAGCGCGGCCGCGAAGTACGCCGACGCGCCGAAGGTGAAGACGTCCAGCAGGTCGAGCAGACCGACCAGACCGAGGGCCAGGAAGATCAACGAGAAGGTGACCGCGCCTAGCGGCGAACGCTCCCGGGGCCGCTTCGGCGGCTTCGGTGGTTTGGGCGGGGGGGACGCGGCCGGAGTCGCCGAGGCGTACGGGCCGTGCGGCGCGAACGGGGGACGGTAGCCGCCCGGTGTCGCCGCGCTCCGGTGACCGGTTGGCGCGCCGGTCACCGGAGCCGACGGCCAGCTGGCGCTGCGCGTGCCGGTGGTCGGCGTGCCCGTGCTGGGCCAAGTGGACGTGCCCGTGCTGGGCCAGGTCGGCGCGGGAGCCGACAAGCCCGCCGGCGAAGGAGCCGTCGAGTCGGCAGGCGCCCCGGTCACCGGCTGCCCGGATACCGGCTGTTCGGTCGTCGGCTGCTCGTACACCGACTGCTCGGTCACCGGCTGCTCGGTCACCGGCTGGCCGGTCGCCGGCTGCGCGGTCGCGGGCTGCGCGGCGGTCGAGGGTTGTGCCGCGTAGGCGGGGGCGGTCGGTGGTGCGGTCGTGGTGGCGTACGCCGGGTCACCGCCGGACAGCGGTGCCGTAGCGAGCGGGCCGGCGGGCGGTGCCGCACCGTGCGCCGGTGCCGGCCAGGCAACCGGCGGGACCGGCCCGGGTGGCGTGCCGGCCGGGCCGGGCGGGGTGCCAACCGGAGTTCCGGGCTGTGGCCCCCGGCCGTCCCGGTTGAGCAGCAGGGCGCCGCCGATCAGGATGGCAACGCCGAGCAGCACCGCGCGGAAGGCGTCCGTGACGATGTAGCCGAAGCTTGCCGCGACCAGGATGCTCAGCACGATGACTGTCACCGGCGACATGCTGGAACGGCCGCGGCCCAGCATGGATTCCACCGGGGACGCCGTGTCGCCCTCGTTCGGGATGATCAGCCAGGCGGCGACGTACACGAGGATGCCGATGCCGCCGAAGAAGCCGAGGACTGCCAGCAGTACCCGCCAGAGCACCGGATCGGTGTTTGTGGCCCGTCCGATCGCCGCACAGACGCCGGCCAGGTAGCGGCCGTCGCGGGGCCTGACCAGCCCGTACCGCGAGGTGAAGCCGTTGCCCCCCAGCGGGCCGACCGACGGTCCCCCCGGCCCGGGTGGCGGCGTGCCGGCGCCACCGCCCGCTCCGTACCCGGGTCCGTATCCCGTGCCCGCCGCGAACCCGGCAGCGGGCCCGGAGCCGGTCGCGCCCGGCTGGAAGCCGCCACCGGGGTGTTGGCCCGTGCCCGGCTGGGAACCGGCGGATTCATACGTGCCGGACGGGGCGCTCGGTGTCGGTCCGCCGGTCGGGCCGGCGCTGGTGGGCGGGCCGAACGTGGTGGGCTCGGTCCAGCCGGCGGGTGTCGTGGCTGGTGCGGGCGGTGCTGAACCGCCCGGCGGTGACGACCCGGGGCGGGGCGACGGGGCAGCTTCCTCGGTCATAGGTCGATCCTGCTGCCCACTGCGCCCGAGCGACCTCAGGACCCGACCCTGACCCCACCCTGAGATCCGGGCCTCCGGAATGTCGGGGGGCTCCCCGTGGTCGTGGGACGCCGCAGCGTGTGACGATCGGACGCACCGACCTCGCCCATCCACCACACCGTGACCAGGGAGCCTCCGATCAGCACCGTGACCACGCCACCGCGCCTCTACCGCGCACCCGAGCATCGGATGGCCGCCGGGGTCGCTGCGGGCATCGCCGACCACCTCGGCATCTCGGTGCTGCGCGTGCGGGTCGCCTTCATGGTGCTGCTCGGGCTGAGCGGGCTCGGCCTGCTGCTCTACGCGGCGTTCTGGGCGGTGGTGCCGCTGCGGCCCGGTGACACCGCCGTGCCACCTCGACGCGACGTGGGGCAGCTTCTGCCGTTCGTCGGGATCGGGCTCGGCGTCCTGCTGATCCAGGTGATGGTCTTCGACTCGGTGGGGGCGGCAGGCACCGCAGGCTGGCTGGTGGCGATCATCGCGGTCGGCGCGGGGGTCATCTGGCACCAGTCCGCGCCCGAGCGGCGGCGGCAGTGGGGCGACACGATGGCGGTGCCCTGGCTCGGTGCGGTCGTGGAGGAGAGTGACCGGCGGGCCTTCGTCCTCCGGTTCATCGGCGGCGGGATCCTGGTCGCGGTCGGCATCATCGGCGTCGCCGCCGTCTACTCGCCGGCGCAGAACTTCGACGCGGTGATCAACGGCGTGATCTTCGCGCTGGTGGGGCTGGCCGGCGTCGGTGTGGTCGCCGCGCCGGTGCTGTGGCGCACGTACAGCCAGCTCCGTTCGGAACGGGAGGGCCGCATCCGCGAGCAGGAGCGGGCCGAGCTGGCGGCGATGGTGCACGACCAGGTGCTGCACACGCTGGCCCTGATCCAGCGCAACGCCAGTGACGTCAAGACGGTGCAGCGGCTGGCCCGCGGGCAGGAGCGCTCGCTGCGTAACTGGCTCTACAAGCCCACCGCGTCGCCGAACGAGCGCTTCGCCGCCGCCCTGGAGCAGGCCGCCGCCGAGGTCGAGGACACCTTCGCCATCACCGTGGAGGCGGTGGTGGTGGGGGACCGGGAGACCGACGAGCGGGTCGGCGCGCTCGTCGCCGCCGCGCGGGAGGCACTGGTGAACGCCGCACGGCACGCCGGCGTGCAGACCGTGTCGCTCTACGCCGAGGTGGAGCCCGACCAGGTAAGCGTCTTCGTCCGGGACCGAGGTGCGGGCTTCGACCCGGATACCGTGGAGGACCACCGGCACGGCGTACGCGGCTCGATCATCGGGCGGATGAAGCGGCACGGCGGACGGGCCGAAATACGGTCCGGTCCGGGGGAGGGGACCGAGGTCCGGTTGATCCTGCCGATCTCCCGGGACTCGTCCGCAGCGGAGAGGAACAAATGACCATGTCCGAGCAGCCGACGGAGCACCTGGACCCGGCGAACGACCGCCCCGAGCGGCTCAGGGTGTTCCTGGTGGACGACCACGCCATGTTCCGTGCCGGCGTACGCGCGGAGCTGGGTGCCCACGTGGAGGTGGTGGGCGAGGCGAGCACTGTGGCCGAGGCCGTCACCCGCATCGCTGCCGTCGCCCCGGACGTGGTGCTCCTCGACGTGCACATGCCCGACGGCGGTGGCCGCGCGGTGCTGGAGGCGATGCGGCGCAGCCACCCGCAGGTCAAGTTCCTGGCGCTGAGCGTGTCCGACGCCGCGGAGGACGTGATCGGGTTGATCCGGGCCGGTGCCCGGGGGTACGTCACAAAGACCATCTCGCCGGACGAGCTCGCGGCGGCGATCCGCCGGGTGGCCGACGGTGACGCGGTGTTCAGCCCACGGCTGGCCGGGTTCGTGCTGGACGCCTTCGCCGCCCGGCCGGACGCCCCGGTGGCCGACCCGGAGCTGGACCAGCTCACCAACCGGGAGCGGGAGGTGCTGCGGCTGCTGGCGCGGGGCTACGCGTACAAGGAGATCGCCAAGGAGCTGTTCATCTCCATCAAGACGGTGGAGACGCACGTGTCGAACGTGCTGCGCAAGCTCCAGATGTCCAACCGCTACGAACTCTCCCGCTGGGCGGCGGACCGTCGGTTGGTGTGATCCGCCCCCTACCTGTTTCGCCTTCGGCCCCGGCCCGCTCTCGCGGTGCCGGGGCTGATGTCTTCTCCGCCCGTGACGAGGATGGCCCGGTCGATGTCTTCGGCGCCGTGACGGCCACGGCTCCGGCCGCTGGGCCGACGCATCGGGTAGGTAATTCGGTTGCGGGTGTCGATCGAGAGCGGCGGCACCGTCGCCCGCCGATGATCAGACGGCCTACCTCGGCGTCTTCATCCGCCCGGCCGGTGATGACACCCGTGCAGACGAGGTCGACATCGTCCGGATGGCCAAATAGCAGGGCTGCGCGCTGACGTCGAATGTGCCGGGACGGGACGCGGGAAAGCTCACAGAATGCCCGGACCCAGGTCGTGCGGCGACGTCCGGCTAGCCACGTTTCTCCTGGTCAGAGCTGTTTGAGTGGCCGGTTTTATGATCATTTTTCAAGTATCGGCAACGTGGCGGGCAACTAACGTCTTGATAACGGCACCTTCACGGAACCGGCAGGTAGGTGTCACAGTGGCAACACCTCACCCTCGGTGTAGGGCACTCCGCACGGCTCGCGACCACGACCTCCGCTGTTTCCCGGCGATTCGTGGTCGTGATGCCTGCGTAGAGTCGTGCCCCGTCGGGTGGGGAGCCCGGCGGATCGGAACATCAGGGGTGTCCCCAGCTTCCCTGTGGTCCCGGCGACCCCCGCCCCGGGGTGGTCGGGCGGTGTCACCCCCAAAACGTGCGTGAAACCCACGACGGAACCAGGTTAGAAAGAGGAGGCCCCTCGGAATGAGAGTCTCGAAGCGGGCGACGAGCGCGATCGCGCTCAGCGCGGCTGCCGCGCTTGTCGCGAGTGGTTGCTCGAGCGGTGACGGTGACGGCGACGCCGCCGCCAGCAAGGACGGCTCGATCGTCATCCACGGCGTCCAGCCGGAGAACCCGCTGGTCCCGTCCAACACCACGGAGACCGGCGGTGGCAAGGTCATCGACTGGCTGTGGACCGGCCTGGTCGAGTACCCGAACGACGGTGGGGCCCCGCGCAACGCGCTGGCCGAGTCCATCGACACCAAGGACTCCAAGGTCTTCACGATCAAGATCAAGAAGGGTACCAAGTTCCACGACGGTACCGAGGTGAAGGCGAAGAACTTCGTCGACGCCTGGAACTGGGCCGCCTACTCCCCGAACGGTGCGCAGAACGGCACCTTCTTCTCGGACATCGACGGCTTCGACAAGACCTACACCTCGGACCCGGATGGCCCGGACGGCCCGCAGAAGGCCCCGGAGCCGTCGGCCAAGGAGATGTCCGGTCTCAAGGTCATCGACGAGCAGACCTTCGAGGTCACGCTGGCTGCCCCGACCGCGGTCTTCCCGACCAAGCTCGGCTACAGCGCCTTCATGCCGCTGCCGGACGCCTTCTTCACCATGAAGCCCGAGGAGTTCGGCAAGAAGCCGATCGGTAACGGCCCGGTGAAGTTCGTGTCGTGGGACGACAACGTCCTCATCAAGCTCACGCGCTTCGATGACTACAACCTGCGCGACAAGATGAAGATCAAGGACGTCGACGTCAAGCTGTACCAGGACGAGACGGCGGCCTACAACGACCTGCTGGCGAACAACCTCGACTTCATGGAGGTTGTCCCCACCTCGGCGCTCGCCGGTGACAAGTGGAAGACCGACCTCGGTGACCGGGGCATCTCGACCGTCACGCCGTCGACCGCTTTCATCGCGTTCCCGATCTACGACAAGCGCTTCCAGGACCCGCGCCTGCGTCGTGCCGTGTCGCTGTCGATCAACCGGCAGGAGATCTCGGACAAGATCTTCTTCGGTACCCGCAAGCCGGCCGACAGCTGGGCCAACCCGCTGACCCCGGGCGCCAAGCCGGGTAACTGCACCGCCTGCAAGTTCGACCCGACCACGGCGAAGCAGCTGCTGGACGAGGCCGGCGGCTTCAAGGGCGAGATGGTGCTGTTCTACAACGCCGACTCCAGCCACAAGGACTGGATGGACGCCGTTGCCCAGCAGATCAAGACCAACCTCGGCATCGACGCTCGGGCTGAGGGCGTGCCGACCTTCGCGGTCTTCCGCCAGAACATCAACGCCCACAAGATGACTGGTCTGTACCGCGCTGCCTGGCAGCAGGACTACCCGGACGTGGAGAACTGGGTCAACCCGCTCTTCATCACCGGTGGTTCCTCGAACGACGGCCTCTACAGCAACAAGGATGTCGACGCTCTTGCCAAGCAGGCCAGCGCCGCGCCGAGCCTGGAGGCCTCCCACGAGGCGTTCGCCAAGGCCGTCGAGCTGGTCGACAAGGACGTCCCGAGCATCCCGGTCTACTTCTACGGCCAGCAGTCCGGCCACTCGGAGAAGATCAAGAAGCTCGAGCTGACCAACGTCGGCGAACTCGACATCACCTCGGTCGAGCTCTGATCCGAACGGTCTGACCCCGGGTCGGGCTCGCCACATCCGGTGAGCCCGACCCGGGGCCGTTCCGCGAGTGGGTGTCACCACACGCACTCGCACGTTGTCACCCCGTGTCGGCCGTCCGACGCGCCCCTTGTCTGGAGGACCACCCCATGGGCCGTTATCTGTTGAGGCGGCTGCTCCAACTCGTGCCCGTCTTCATCGGGACGACGTTCCTGATCTACGCCCTCGTCTGGGCCGTTCCGGGAGATCCGTTCGCCGGCAAGTGCGGTGAGCGCCGTTGCCCGGACCAGTACATCGCCTTCATGACCGAGAAGTACAACCTGGACCAGAACGTTGTCGTCCAGTACGCCAGCTACATGAAGAACCTGCTGCAGGGCGACTTCGGTCAGACGTTCTCGCAGCGCGAGATCAGCGACATCATCCTCACGTCGTACCCGAACACGCTGAAGCTGGCCCTTGTGGCCCTCGCCATCGAGGCCGTGATCGGCCTCGGCGCCGGCGTCCTGACCGGCCTGCGGCGCAACGGCTTCCTCGACAACCTCGTTCTGGTGTCGACCCTCTTCCTGATCGCGCTGCCGGTGTTCGTCATCGGCTTCGTGCTCCAGTGGCTGCTCGGCGTGCAGTGGGGCATCATCAAGCCGACCGTCTCCTCCGAGATGCGGTTCTCCGAACTGATCGTGCCGGGCTTCGTGCTCGGTAGCGCGTCAGTGGCATACATCGCGCGGGTGGCACGAACGAGCATCGCGGAGAACCGCCGTGCCGACTACGTGCGTACCGCCATCGCCAAGGGCCTTCCGATGCGGCGGGTGGTGGGCGTGCACCTGCTGCGCAACTCGCTCATCCCCGTGGTCACCCTGCTCGGCACCGACCTCGGTGCCCTGATGGGCGGCGCGATCGTCACCGAGGGCATTTTCGGCATCAACGGAATCGGGCGCCAGGTCTTCCGTGCGATCGTCACCAAGGAAAGCGCTACCGTGGTAGGGATCGTGGTTGTCCTGGTGCTGGTCTATCTCGTGATGAACCTGCTGGTTGACCTGCTCTACGCCGCCCTGGACCCGAGGATCCGCTATGAGTGACCCGAGTACCGCATCGATCGTCAGTACCCCTGCCGCGCAGCCGACCGAGGCGGGCACCCCTGCCACCGGCGCGCCGCAGAGCAACGAGAAGCCGCGTGGCCTGCTCGGGGATGCCTGGCGTGACCTGCGACGCAAGCCGCTGTTCTGGATCTCGTCCACGCTGATCGTGATCTTCCTGCTGATGGCCGCCTTCCCGGCGCTGTTCGCCCCGGGCGACGCGGTCAACGGCGCGTTGTCCCGCAGCCTGGTCAAGCCGGGCGCGGACGGCTGGTTCGGTTACGACGTGCAGGGCCGGGACGTGTACGCCCGGGTCATCTACGGCGCGCGTGCCTCCATCGTGGTCGCCGTGCTCTCCGTGATCGGCACACTGCTTGTCGGTGGCACCATGGGCATCATCGCCGGCTACCGTGGTGGCTGGGTGGACGCCCTGCTCAGCCGCATCGCCGACGTCTTCTTCGGCCTGCCGTTCGTGCTGGGTGCGATCGTCATCCTCACCACGTTCAACGGCTCGGGCACCAGCAACAGCAAGGCCGAGATCATGGGCCTGGTGATCGTCTCCCTGGTCGTGCTGAGCTGGCCGGTCGTCATGCGCCTGATGCGTTCCTCGGTGCTCGCCACCAAGGAGGCCGACTACATCGTGGCGGCCCGCGCACTGGGTGCCGGCACCGGGCGGATCATCCTCAAGCACCTGCTGCCGAACTGCCTGGCCCCGCTGCTGGTATACGGCACGATCATGGTCGGCTCGTTCATCGGCGCCGAGGCAACGCTGTCGTTCCTGGGCGTCGGCCTGAAGTCGCCGGTGGTGTCCTGGGGCATCATGATCAGCGACGGGCAGCAGTTCATCCGGGTCGCGCCGGGTCTGGTGTTCTTCCCCGCCGCGTTCCTCGTCGCCGCAGTGCTGAGCTTCGTGATGCTCGGCGAGGCGGTCCGCGAGGCCCTCGATCCGAAACTCCGCTAGGGGAGATCCAGTTGTCCGACATTCTCGTGTCCGAGCAGTCCGCGCCGGGAACCGGCGGCTCCGGACGTCCCTCCGGCCGGTTGCTCGAGGTCGACGACCTGCGGGTGGAGTTCCGTACCCGGGACGGCGTCGCAAAGGTCATCAACGGGGTCACGTACCACGTCGACGCGGGGGAGACCCTTGCCGTGCTCGGCGAGTCCGGCTCCGGTAAGAGCGTCACGGCACAGACCATCATGGGCATCCTCGACACGCCGCCCGGCTTCGTCACCGGTGGGCAGGTCCGCTTCCATGGCAAGGACATGCTCAGCATGGGCCAGGAGGAGCGCCGCCGCATCCGCGGCGAGGGCATCGCGATGATCTTCCAGGACGCGCTCTCCGCTCTGAACCCGGTCTTCACCGTCGGGTTCCAGATCGCCGAGCAGTTCCGGGTCCGGCGGGGCATGGGTCGCGCCGAGGCCAAGAAGCGCGCGATCGAGATGCTCGACCAGGTCAAGATCCCGAACGCCAAGAGCCGGTTCAGCAACTATCCGCACCAGTTCTCCGGCGGTATGCGGCAGCGCGCGATGATCGCGATGTCGCTGGCGCTCGACCCGGAGGTGCTGATCGCCGACGAGCCGACCACCGCGCTCGACGTGACGGTGCAGGCCCAGATCATGGACCTGCTCGCCGAGCTCCAGCGTGAGCGGCAGATGGGCATGATCCTGATCACCCACGACCTCGGTGTGGTCGCCGACGTCGCGGACCGGATCGCTGTCATGTACGCGGGCCGCATCGTCGAGGAAGCCGACGTGTACGACCTGTACGCCAAGCCGGCGCACCCGTACACGATGGGTCTGATCGACTCGATCCCGCGCATGGACGAGAAGGGGCAGCAGCTCCGGACGATCAAGGGCCTGCCGCCGAACCTGATGAACATCCCGCCGGGCTGCCCGTTCAACCCGCGTTGCCCCATGGCTCAGCCGGTATGCCGGGAGAAGATCCCCCCGCTGCTGCAGGTGGGTCCTGCCCGGGCCAGCGCCTGCCACTTCGCCGAGGAGCTGGTGAACCGTGTCTGAGAACATCCTCGAGGTCCGTGACCTGGTCAAGCACTACCCCGTCACCCAGGGTGTGGTGTTCAAGAAGACCGTCGGTCAGGTCAAGGCCGTCGACGGGGTCTCGTTCGGTCTGCGTACTGGTGAGACGCTCGGCGTGGTCGGCGAGTCCGGCTGCGGCAAGTCGACCCTCGCGCGGGTGCTGATGAACCTGGAGAAGCCGACCGCGGGCAGCGTGGTCTACAAGGGCCAGGACATCTCCAAGCTCTCCGGTGGGGCACTGCGGCGGCTGCGTCGGCAGATCCAGCTGGTCATGCAGGACCCGTACACCTCGCTGAACCCGCGGATGACTGTCGGTGACCTGATCGGCGAGCCCTTCGAGATCCACCCGGATGTGGCACCGAAGGGCAGCCGGCGCACCAAGGTCCGGGAGCTGCTCGACCTGGTGGGCCTCAACCCGGAGCACATCAACAGGTACCCGCACCAGTTCTCCGGCGGTCAGCGCCAGCGCATCGGCATCGCCCGCGCGCTCGCGCTGCGCCCTGAGGTGATCGTCTGCGACGAGCCGGTCTCGGCGCTCGACGTCTCCATCCAGGCCCAGGTGATGAACCTGCTGGAGAAGCTGCAGAGCGAGCTGGGGCTGTCGTACGTCTTCATCGCGCACGACCTCTCGGTGGTCCGCCACCTGTCGGACCGGGTCGCGGTGATGTACCTCGGCAAGATCGTCGAGATCGGCACCGAGGACGAGATCTACGAGCGGCCGACCCACCCGTACACCCAGGCGCTGCTCTCGGCGGTGCCGGTGCCGGACCCGACACAGCGGAACAACAAGACGATCATCCGGCTCACGGGTGACGTGCCGTCGCCGATCAGCCCGCCCTCGGGCTGCCGGTTCCGGACCCGCTGCTGGAAGGCGCAGGACATCTGCGCCGAGCAGGTTCCGCTGCTGGAGGTCCGACGCGACTCGGACCACCCGAGCGCCTGCCACTTCGCGGAGCGGCGCGAGATCGTCGCCACCCACGAGGCGTAACAGGTCATCGGAACCGCCTGCCGACGTCACCACGACGTCGGCAGGCGGTTTCGTCTGTCCGGTGTTCCCTCAGCGGGCCGGTGCGACCCCGAACCCCCGACCGGTGCCCGGAGTGCCTCCGGTGCCCGGCGGAAGGCCGGAGGCGGTCACAGCGGGCCGCGACCCGCACGGAGCAGCAGCAGTGCCAGTTGGGTGCCGTCCGCGCCGAGCGCACCCCGGAAGCGTTCCAGGATCTCCCGCTCCCGGGAGAGCACAAGACGCGTCCCGCCGGAGGCCATCCGGGTCACCCCGACCTCCTGCGACAGCGCGGCCCGCTCCTGCCAGAGCGAGATCAACGCGTGGTCGATCTCGTCGATCCGTTCCCTGATCTGCACGATCCGTGCGGCTGCGGTCGGCTCAACGGTGCCGGTACCGGTGCCGCTGCGGGCCCCGGCCGTGTCGCCGGCCTCGACCGAGGGCTGGTCCGGCTCCGGCAGGGTCGGGCCGCTGCTGTGCTCCACCACGTCTGTCATCATCGGGTACCTCTCGCGCTGTGGTGCCCGGTGCCCAGAACCCGGGACGAAAAAGCCCCGGGCTCCAGGAGCCCGGGGCTTTCGCAGGTCTGATCGATCAGGCGCGACCTACGGCAGCCGGACTCCCGGTGCCGTAGTAAAAGTAGTAGCGCTCAGCGATCACGCGGTCGAGTATGCCCACGTCGACTGTGGGTGCGCAAGGATTCCGCGGCAAAAGGCGGCCCCTGCCACAGCGGGAAGCGTCGGCAGTGGGAGCCGTCCACCGCCGGAGGACGCGGTCGGCAGGCTGCCTGCTCCGGCGACGGCGCGGTCGGGAAGTGTCCGGCCGGCGGCATAGACTTGTCGCGCGATGCATCCTCTCTTCGACATTCCCGCGTCCCCGCCCGCGCCGGAGTCCGCGCCGGCCCGTCCGCACCGCCCCGGGTCGGCCTCAGCCCGCCTCGATCCGCGTGAGCTGCTCGCCGGGTTGAACGGGCCGCAGCGCGACGCGGTCAGTCACGCCGGCTCGCCGCTGTTGATCGTGGCCGGGGCCGGGTCCGGCAAGACCCGGGTGCTCACCCACCGGATCGCCTACCTGCTTGCCGCCCGGGACGTGCATCCCGGAGAGATCATCGCCATCACCTTCACCAACAAGGCGGCCGGCGAGATGAAGGAGCGGGTCGCGGCCCTTGTCGGCCCGCGGGCCCGGCTGATGTGGGTGTCGACGTTCCACTCCGCGTGTGTCCGCATCCTTCGCGCCGAGCACGAGCACGCCGGCCTCAAGTCGACGTTCTCGATCTACGACGCCGACGACTCCCGCCGGCTCATGCAACTGGTCACCCGGGAGCTCGACCTCGACCCGAAGCGCTACCCGGCGCGCGGGCTGGCCGCCCAGGTCTCCAACCTCAAGAACGAGCTGGTCGACCCGGAGCAGTTCGCCGCGCGGGCCAGCGGGCCCAACGAGCGGGCGCTCGCCGAGGCGTACACGCTCTACCAGCGCCGGCTGCGCGAGGCGCACGCGCTCGACTTCGACGATCTGATCATGACGACGGTGCACCTGCTCCAGTCCCACCCGCACGTCGCGGAGAGCTACCGGCGACGGTTCCGGCACGTGCTTGTCGACGAGTACCAGGACACCAACCACGCCCAGTACGTCCTGATCAAGGAGCTGGTGTCCGGCACCGACGGGCTGGCGCCGGCCGAGCTGTGCGTGGTCGGTGACGCCGACCAGTCGATCTACGCGTTCCGGGGCGCGACGATCCGCAACATCCTGGAGTTCGAGCGGGACTTCACCGACGCGCGGACGATTCTGCTGGAGCAGAACTACCGCTCCACCCAGACCATCCTCAACGCTGCCAACGCGGTGATCGACCGGAACACCTCCCGCAAGCCGAAGCGGCTGTGGAGCGAGGCCGGCGACGGCGAGCGGATCGTCGGCTACGTGGCCGACACCGAGCACGCCGAGGCGGACTGGGTGGGCCGGGAGATCGACCGGCTTGTCGACGCCGACGAGACCCGCCCCGGCGACGTCGCGGTGTTCTACCGCACCAACGCGCAGTCCCGCGTCTTCGAGGAGGTGTTCATCCGGGCCGGTCTGCCGTACAAGGTGGTCGGCGGGGTGCGCTTCTACGAGCGCAAGGAGGTCCGCGACGCACTGGCGTACCTGCGGTCGGTGGTGAACGACGACGACACGGTGAGCCTGCGGCGGGTGCTGAACACTCCGCGCCGGGGCATCGGTGACCGCGCGGAGGCGTGCGTCGAGGCACTGTCCAGCCGGGACCGGATCTCTTTCGGGGCGGCGCTGCGCCGGGCCCGGGAGGCGCCCGGCATCTCCACCCGGGCGGCCAACGGCATCGCCGACTTCGTGGCGCTGCTCGACGGCGCCCGGGAGATGGCCGAGACCGGCACCCCGGAGGAGGTGCTGGAGGCTCTGCTGACCCGCTCGGGCTACCTCACCGAGCTGGAGGAGAGCCTGGATCCGCAGGACGCCGGCCGGGTGGACAACCTCCAGGAGTTGGTGAGCGTCGCCCGGGAATTCACCGAGCGGATCGAGGCGACCGGCGCCGACGGCGAGCGGGCCACGGTGGCGGGCTTCCTGGAGCAGGTGGCGCTGGTCGCCGACGCCGACCAGATCCCCTCCGACGACCCCGACCACCAGGGCGTCGTCACGCTGATGACATTGCACACCGCCAAGGGCCTTGAGTTCCCGGTGGTGTTCCTCACCGGTCTTGAGGACGGCGTCTTTCCGCACCTGCGCTCGCTCGGTGACACCCGCGAGCTGGAGGAGGAGCGCCGGCTGGCGTACGTCGGCATCACCCGCGCCCGGCAGCGCCTCTACCTCTCCCGTGCGGTGACCCGCTCGGCCTGGGGCCAGCCGTCCTACAACCCGCCGTCGCGGTTCCTGGAGGAGCTGCCACCGGAGCTGGTGCGCTGGGAGCGCACCGAGGGGTCGTACACCTCGTGGGCAGGCGGTGGCGGCGGCGTCGGCGGGCGCGCGGACCGCGCACCCGGCGGTCGCGGCACCTTCACCGGGGGTACGCCGAAGGCGGCGCAGTTGGCCCAGCGGCTCGGCGTGGACGCCAGTCGCCTCACCACGGCCAGCGAGTTGCCGCAGGGACCGAAGGTGTCCGCCGGTGACCGGGTCAACCACCAGCGCTACGGGCTGGGGCGGGTGCTCGCCGTCGAGGGGCACGGCCCGGGCGCCCGCGCGCAGATCGACTTCGGTGACCAGACCATGTGGCTGGTGCTGCGGCACGCCCCTGTCGACAAGCTCTGATCAGGGCGGCCACGGCTGCCCGCCGCGCGACCGGCCGGCATCGCGCTGTTGCACGGAAAGAGTGGCCTCGGCGCTGCCGGAGGCCACTCTTTCCGTGCTGTCGCAAGAACAGGCGGACCTGCCAGGTGCGCTGGTTCAGCAGCCGAGGTCGACGCCGCGCGCCCGCATGAACGGCGCGGGGTCGACCTGGTTCCACATGCCCTGGTGCACCTCGAAGTGCAGGTGCGGGCCTGTGGAGTCGCCGGTGCTGCCCTCGTAGCCGATGACCTGACCGGCCTTGACCTTCTGGCCGACGGTGACCGCGAGCCGGCTCTGGTGGGCGTAGTGGGTCAGGTAGCCGTTGCCGTGGTCGATGAAGACGGAGTTGCCGTATCCGTCGTAGGCGTCGCCGGCCTTGGTGACGGTGCCGGCGGCCGCGGCGTGGATGGGCGTGCCGGAGGGCAGCGCCAGGTCGATGCCGGCGTGCAGGGTGCCCCAGCGCTGCCCGTAGCAGGAGGTGATCGCGGCACCCGACATCGGGTTCACCCAGGCGGCCGTGGTCTTCGTGGTCTTCGTCGCCGCCTTCTTCGCCGTTGCCTTCGGCTTGGCGGTGGCCTTCTTCGTCGGCGTCGGGCTGGCGGTGGCCGACGGGCTCACGGTCGGGCTCGCGCTGGGCGTAACCGACGGGGAGTCCGGCGCTGTCGACTCGCGGGCGGAGCGGTCGGCCCGGCTGGCGGCATCGGCCCGCGACTGCGCGTCGAGCGAGACGGCGGTGGGTGCCGGGCGGTCGCCGCCGGTGGTGGCGACGGCGACGCCACCCAGGCCGAGGGCCACCAGGGCAGCTGCGCCGAGCGCGATGCGACGGTTCCGCTGGCGGGCGCGTCGCGGCTGCTCGGTGATGGTGTCGGGGGTGTTCTCGTTCTGGACGGGGCTGTCTTCCTGCACGGCGGACCTTCACAGTCGAGGGGGCACTTGACCTCGAAATACTGGTGTCGGGTCGAGCCGGACGGGGCATCGGGACCGGGCGGCCGATCAACGGGCGCGGCGCCGACTGCCCGGATTTGAGGCACTACGAAGCGGTCTGTCCGAAAAAGGGATCATGTGGGATGGTGCCGTCGGTCACACTCGCCACTGTGATTCGGCAGACATCCGGCGGCGGCCGGCAACGAAAAACCGCCCGGATCGACAGATCCGGGCGGTCAACGGTCGGTACGCAGCGTCAGGACGCGGCTACCTCGCTGTAGATTGCCTCGACTTGCAGCTTGATGTCCACTCCGCGCTTCTGGAGGTAGGGCACCGGGTCGATGGGCTGGCCCTTGACATGCAGCTCGAGGTGCAGGTGGGTGCCGTAGGCGTGGCCGGTCTGACCCACGAGGCCCAGTTGGTCGCCTGCCTTGACCTGCTGCCCCTCCTTGACGCTGAGCGCGGAGGAGTGGCCGTAGATGGCCTCGCTGCCGTCAGGGTGCTGGACGATCACCGCGTAGCCGTAGCCGCCGAACCAGCCGGCCTTGGTGACCAGTCCTTCGTGCACCGCCACGTACGGCGTGCCCTCGGGGACGACCAGGTCGACGCCGGTGTGCAGCTTGCCCCACCGCATCCCGTACGGCGAGTTGAAGTCGTAGCCCTGCAGCGGCAGCATCCAGACCTCGGGCTCGGCCGCTTCCTTGCCGCGGCTGTCCCGGGAGGCACGATCGGCGTTGCCCGCACGCTCTGCGGCGTCCTGGCTGGTGACCGACGCCTGCTTGAGCTCGTCGAGAACCGACGGGCTGACGTCCTTGGCGTCGGGCAGGGCGCTCGCGCCGAGGGCGACGAGGCCGGCACCGACGAACGCGGTGGTGACGACTGCCGCGTAGCGGCTACGCGGGGGGGTGGGGACACGGCGACGACCGCGATATCGATCGGGCTCAGACGACAGGCGCTGGCGCACGCACACCCTCCGTTGTCGGGGTTCCGAAGCGGCTAATGGACGTCTGTGAAGCTCGGATGAACGTCTGCCAACCGCGTCGTCACCCGTCCATGGACCTGATGACAACCGTGGACACGTTAGCCAACCCCCAGGCGAGTCACAAGCCAGAGTGAAGAATTGGCGTGTCGATCTGTCCGTTTGCGTTCCCGATTGTCACGCATCACGGCGTCGATCGGTGCCCCCGTAACTGCCCGTTCGTCGCCGAGCGTGACCGGACCGGCGGAGTCGTCCGACTTGACGCTGCAGCCTGCCGGACTTTGTGCTCCGGCGGGTACGTCAGGTCGGTGCGGCCGGAACGCCAGGCGGTTTTCCGGTCCGGATTTCCCGCCCCCCGTCGTACGGGTTACCGTTCGTTCAGGTGAAGGTCGTGTAGCCGGTGAAAGGTGTGCGCTGATGAGCTCTCGAATTCGGGTCGTCGTCGCCAAGCCGGGCCTGGATGGCCATGACCGGGGCGCGAAGGTCGTGGCGCGTGCCCTGCGGGACGCCGGGATGGAGGTCGTCTACACCGGCCTGCACCAGACCCCGGAGCAGGTAGTGGAAGCCGCCATCCAGGAGGACGCCGACGCGGTTGGCCTCTCCATTCTCTCCGGCGCGCACATGACGCTGTTTCGCCGGGTGCTCGAACTGCTGGGGGAGCGGGACGCCCGCGACATCGTCGTGTTCGGTGGCGGCATCATCCCCAACGGCGACATCCCCGAGCTGGAGAAGATGGGCGTAGCCAAGATCTTCACGCCGGGAGCCACCACCCAGGCGATCGTCGAGTGGGTCCGGCAGAACGTCGGACAGCCCGTCGCCTGAAAGACGGTGCGCCGGGGGTGTCGAACCGGAGCCGGGCACGGGGGAGGGGCCGGACGCACCCCTCACACGTCCGGCCCCTCTATGCACGATGCCCCGCCGCCACCCCTCGACCGACAGGGCATCGGCCGTCTCCCGTCATCGCGCTGTTCAGCGCTCCGACACCTGACTCAACGACGCCCCCACGGCCGGGTTACGCACCCTTGCCAACATCGCCCGGTCGATTGATGCCGGCCAAGCCGTGACCGGAACTCCCACGTCAGGTGTCCGGTTGTGCATTACCGCACACCGCGCACCCGCTCGGTTGCCGGCCGTGCCCACCTCGCTAGGCTGCCGCCAATGGCCTGTGTGAAGTGATGACAGGCGTCAAACTGTTTTTGAACGCTGGTGGCGGCGCGACGGCGCGCCGCGGAGACGGGACGGGACGCGCAATCGTGGACCTGTACGAGTACCAGGGGCGGGACCTGTTCGAGCGGCACGGCTTGCCCGTGTTGGCCGGCGGCGTCGCCACTACCCCGGAGGAGGCCCGCGCGATCGCCGAACGCCTCGGCGGTCGGGTGGTCGTCAAGGCGCAGGTAAAGGTCGGCGGCCGAGGCAAGGCCGGTGGCGTCAAGCTCGCCGAGGGCCCGGATGAGGCGGTGGCCAGGGCCACCGACATCCTCGGCATGGACATCAAGGGCCACACCGTCCACAAGGTCATGATCACCGTGACCGCGGACGTGGCCGACGAGTACTACTTCTCTTATCTGCTCGACCGGGCGAACCGCACCTTCCTCTGCATCGCCAGCGTGGCCGGCGGTATGGACATCGAGCAGGTCGCCGCCGAGACCCCGGACCGCGTGGTCAAGGCCCCCATCGACGCCGTCAAGGGTGTCGACGAGGCGAAGGCCCGCGAGATCGTCACCGCCGCCGGGTTCCCGGCCGAGGTCGCCGACCAGGTCGTCGAGGTGGCTGTCGGGCTGTGGCAGGCGTTCGTCGCCGAGGACGCCACCCTGGTCGAGGTGAACCCCCTCGCGAAGAACGGCGACGGGCGGCTGCTGCTGCTCGACGCCAAGATCAGCCTGGACGAGAACGCCGCGTTCCGGCACCCGGACCACGAGGCGCTTGTCGACCAGGCCGCCGTGGACCCGCTGGAGCAGGCCGCCAAGGCCAAGGACCTCAACTACGTCAAGCTCGACGGCGAGGTCGGCATCATCGGCAACGGCGCGGGTCTTGTCATGTCGACCCTCGACGTCGTCGCGTACGCCGGTGAGCGGCACGGCAACGTCAAGCCTGCCAACTTCCTCGACATCGGCGGCGGCGCGAGCGCCGCGGTGATGGCGAACGGGCTGGAGATCGTGCTCTCCGACCCGGCCGTGAAGAGCGTATTCGTCAACGTCTTCGGCGGCATCACCGCCTGCGACGAGGTCGCCAACGGCATCATCCAGGCGCTGGCCCTGCTCGAGCAGCGTGGCGAGCAGGTCACCAAGCCGCTCGTCGTCCGCCTCGACGGCAACAACGCCGAGGCTGGCCGGGCGATCCTGGACGGCGCGAACAACCCGCTCGTACAGCGGGTCGACACCATGGACGGCGCGGCCGAGCGGGCCGCCGAGCTGGCAGCTGCGGGGGTCTGATCATGGCTATCTGGCTGACCAAGGACTCGAAGGTCATCGTTCAGGGGATGACCGGCTCCGAGGGCTCCAAGCACACCCGGCGGATGCTCGCCGCAGGCACCAACGTCGTCGGCGGCGTCAACCCGCGCAAGGCGGGCCAGAAGGTCGACTTCGACGGCGCCGAGCTGCCGGTCTTCGCGTCCGTGGCGGACGCCATGGCCGAGACCGGTGCCGACGTCACAGTCATCTTCGTGCCGCCGCAGTTCACGAAGGCCGCAGTGGTCGAGGCGATCGACGCCGCGATCCCGCTGGCCGTGGTGATCACCGAGGGCGTGCCGGTGCACGACACGGCCTCGTTCTGGGCGTACAACCTGTCGCAGGGCGAGCGGACCCGGATCATCGGGCCGAACTGCCCCGGCATCGCCTCCCCGGGCGCCGCCAACGCCGGCATCATCCCTGCCGACATCACCGGCTCCGGCCGGATCGGCCTGGTCAGCAAGAGCGGCACGCTGACCTACCAGATGATGTACGAGCTGCGCGACATCGGCTTCTCCACATGCGTCGGCATCGGTGGCGACCCGATCATCGGGACCACGCACATCGACGCCTTGAAGGCGTTCGAGGCCGACCCGGACACCGACGCCATCGTGATGATCGGTGAGATCGGCGGCGACGCCGAGGAGCGGGCTGCCGAGTTCATCAAGGCCAACGTCACAAAGCCGGTGGTCGGCTACATCGCCGGCTTCACCGCGCCCCCCGGCAAGACCATGGGCCACGCCGGAGCGATCATCTCCGGTTCGGCCGGCACCGCCGAGGCGAAGCAGGCGGCGCTGGAGGCGGTCGGAGTCAAGGTCGGCAAGACGCCGACCGAGACCGCGAAGCTCATGCGGGAGATCATGTCCGGCAACTGAGCCGGTCAGGCAGCAGCGCAGGGGTCGACCGGTATCGAGCCGGTCGACCCCTGCGGCGTACCACCCAGGCGAAGTGGCCCAGGATCAGTCGTTGTTGCTCCAGAACGGGTAGTTGCCCGTCGACCGGAGGATCGCGCTCCCGATGATGTTGATCACGCCGAATGCGATGGCGAGGTAACCGAGAACCGGCGACTGGCCGTACCGCCGGGCGTCGCGGATCGACAGGTAGCCGAAGATGACGCCGAGAATGCCGCAACAGATCAGGCCCAGCACGATGCCCAGCACGCCCCAGAGCGTGGTGCGGTCCCGGCCCCTGGCCGGAGGGGGTGGGGGCGGTGGGTATGCGGTCGTCACGGCTACCTCCGGGCGATCATGGGCGGGCCGACCCGGGAGTGACCGGCGGACCCGACCCGGAAGGCGGCGACGGGCCACCTCCTCTGGGCCGAGGCTAGACCCGGCCGGGCGGCTCCGAACCCCGGTTCGCCCAACTCGCCGCAGTCCAGGCCGCTTAACGGACTGCCACCGCCCGTCTGACATGCCAGAGTAGAGCGGATGTCCCCCGTCACCCCTGACCATCCCAGTCGCCCCGGCGGCGTGCGTGCCGACGACCTGTCGGTCGACCGCGCCGCACCGCGGCGGCGGGTGCCCGCGCCCCGCGCCGGCGAGTCGCCGCGCGGGCGGGCACCGCTGCCCGTCGCCGCCGGGGTGGCCGCCGGTTGGGCAGCCCTCACCTCGTACCTGCCGGTCGCCATCGTGCTCGGCCTGGTGCAGCTCGGCGCCGACTCCACCACCCTGAGCGGCACCCTGCGCACCGCGCTGGCCGGCTGGCTGGTGGGGCACGGCGTACCGCTGCACACCGACGCCGGCCCCTTCGGTCTCGCCCCGCTGGCGCTCACCGTGCTCGCGCTCTGGCGACTGACCCGGGCCGGCGTGCACGTCAGCCGCGCGATCGGCGCGCGTGACAGCTATTCACCGCGACGAGCGCTTATCGCCGCGGGCACTGTCGGCCTGGCGTACGCGCTGCTCGGCGCGCTGGCCGCGGTACTGGTGGGCACGGGAGGGCCGGACGTGTCCCCGGTGCGGGCGGCGGTCACGTTCGCGGTGGCCGCCACGCTCGCCGCACTTGTCGGCGCAACCCGGACCACCGCTGTGACCCGCCTGCTGAGCACCCGGCTGCCGGATCCGCTGCGAGACGCTGTGCGCACCGGGCTGGTGGCCGCGCTCCTGCTACTCGGGGCGGGTGCCGGCGCGGCAGGTCTGGCTGTGGCCACGGGCGGCGGTGACGCCGCGGACATGATCGGCGCGTACCAGACCGGGGTGGCCGGGCAGGCCGGGATCACCCTGGTCAGCATGGCGTACGCGCCGAACGCCGCGATCTGGTCGACAAGCTATCTGCTCGGGCCGGGCTTCGCGGTCGGCGTCGACACCGCCGTCCGCACAAGCGAGGTGTCGGTGGGCGCGCTTCCGGCCATCCCATTGCTCGCCGGCCTGCCCCGTGGCCCCGTGGACGGCCTCGGCGCACTGCTCCTCGCGGTGCCGGTGCTGGCCGGGATGGTGGTCGGCTGGTTGCTGGCTCGCCGGATGGCCCGCCTCGCCGGGCCGGAGCAGGCCCCGCTGCGCTGGGGCGGGCTGTTGGCGCCGGCGGCACTGGCCGGGCCGGTGGCCGGCGTACTCCTCGGCGTGGCCGCCGCGGTCTCCGGTGGGCCGCTCGGTGCCGGCCGTCTGGCGCAGGTCGGTCCGGTGGCCTGGCAGGTCGGGGTGGTCACGGCCGCTGTCATCACGGCCGGCGCACTGCTCGGAGCCGCCGCCACCCGGACGCTCACCCGGAGCCCTCGCGGCAACCAGCCCCGCCGGCGCGATCCGGAGCCGGACCGGCGCGACCTGTCCTAGACGAACGCGCCGTTGCGGCTCGCTGGACGCGGCCCGGATGTGCTGGGGACGGCGCGGGGCGCCCCGGACGAATCCGGAGCGCCCCGTCAGGACCGGACCGATCAGGGCTGGGCCGGCAGGTTGATGTTCGCGAAGATGCCCAGGATGATCAGCAGGATGCCCAGGCCGGCACCGACTGCACCGCAGATCAGACCCGTCTTGGCCTGGCCGCCGTTGCTGGCCTGGCCCTGAGCGGCCTTCTGCTGGCCCAGGTAACCGGTCACCACAGCGGCGATGCCGACCGGGATGCCCAGGTACAGGCAGCAGACCAGCGGGATCGACGCGATGCCGAGGATCATCGACACCAGGCCGAGGGTGTTGTTCTGGCCCTGCTGCTGCGGGTAGCCCGCGTTCGGGTAGCCGGGAGCGCCACCGTACTGCGGCTGCTGACCGTACGGGTCCTGCGGCTGCTGGCCGTAGGGCTGGCCCGAGGTGGGCTGCTGGCCGTACTGCTGGCCGTACGGGTCCTGCGGCTGCTGGCCGTACGGCTGGCCCGAGGTGGGCTGCTGACCGTAGGGCTGACCCGACGTCGGCTGCTGGCCGTAGGGGGCGGCCGGCGGCTGACCGTACGGGTCGTGCGGCGGCTGGGGTGCGGTCGGGTCCGGGTTCGGCTGCTGGCCGTACGGGTCCTGACCGGGGTTGCCGGGCTGCATTCGAGAAGCTCCTTGGATTGTTCCGTTAGTTACTGCTGCCGTTCCCACTCATGATCGCGCTCAGACCGCCCAACGCGCAGCACAGCAGCACGATGACATACCACGCAATGCCGACGATAAGTGCCCACTTGGACCACTTGCGTGATTCTGCGGCCGCGGCCTGGGCCCCGGCGTAGTCGCCCTGCTGAAGCAGCGGGTTCACCTTTGACGCGTTGATGATCGCTGGGATGGCCAGCGGCCAGAAGAGGAAGACAGCGACGATCGACATCGTCATGTTGTTGTCGACCGGCGGTTGCTGCTGGGGGTGGTGACCGGGCTGCATGGGGGTGCTCCTCATTCCAACGACACGGCTGGCGTGCCGGAACAGTGACGTGGTGCGGGCCGGCACGGTGTCCAGCCCGGGCGACCGGCAGCGTACCTGGTCGATGCCCGTGAAATCTGTCAGAGATCGGCGCGCCGCCCAGCCGGAGAGCGTCCTGACCTGCCCGATAGGGTGGCCCGGTGACCGCGTCCGTCGCCCGCCTCGTCGTCCTCGTCTCCGGCTCCGGAAGCAACCTTCAGGCGCTGCTGGACGCCACCGCCGACCCCGCGTACGGCGCGCAGGTGGTGGCGGTCGGCGCGGACCGCGACGGCATCGCGGGCCTGGACAGGGCGCAGGCCGCGGGGGTGCCGACCTTCGTCGAGCGGGTCCGCGACCATGAGACGCGCGAGGACTGGGACCTGGCGCTCACCGCGCACGTCGCGAAGCACCAACCCGACCTGGTCATCTCCGCAGGCTTCCTCAAGCTGGTCGGTGAGCATTTCCTCGCCGCCTTCGGTGACCGCTACCTGAACACCCACAACACTCTGCTGCCGGCGTTCCCCGGCATCCACGGCCCGCGCGACGCCCTCGCCTACGGCGTGAAGCTCACCGGGGCCACGCTCTTCTTCGTCGACGCCGGCATGGACACCGGGCCGATCGTGGCGCAGGTCGCGGTGCCGGTGCTCGACGACGACGACGTGGACGCGCTCACCGAGCGCATCAAGGAAGCCGAGCGGCGCCAGCTCGTCGAGCAGGTCGGCCGCCTGGTCCGCGAAGGCTGGACCATCACCGGAAGGAAGGTCACGGTTCCGTGAGTTCCACTCAGGACGGGCGCCGCCCGATCAGGCGGGCGCTGGTCAGCCTCTACGACAAGACCGGGCTGGTCGAGCTGGCGCAGGCCCTGCACGCCGCCGGTGTGGAGATCGTCTCCACCGGCAGCACGGCGGGCACCATCGCCGCCGCCGGGGTGCCGGTGACGCCGGTGGAGACGGTGACCGGTTTTCCCGAGGTGCTCGACGGCCGTGTGAAGACCCTGCACCCGAAGGTGCACGCGGGTCTGCTCGCCGACCTGCGCAAGGACACCCACGTGGCGCAGCTCGACGAGCTGGGGGTGGCGGCGTTCGACCTGTTGGTCTCCAACCTCTACCCGTTCCAGGCGACGGTCGCCTCCGGTGCCGGCGTCGAGGAGTGCGTGGAGCAGATCGACATCGGTGGGCCGGCGATGGTGCGGGCCGCCGCCAAGAACCACGCCTCGGTGGCGGTGCTGACCGACCCGGCGGGATACCCGGCGTTGCTCGGCGCGCTCGGCGAGGGCGGCTTCACGCTGGCCCAGCGTCGCGCCCTGGCTGCCCGCGCGTACGCCGACATCGCCGAGTACGACGTGGCAGTGGCCCAGTGGTGTGCCCGGGAGCTGGCCCCGGCCGACGACTCCTGGCCGGCGTTCGCGGGGACCGCACTGCGTAAGTCGACGGTGCTGCGCTACGGGGAGAACCCGCACCAGCCCGCCGCGCTCTACACCGACCCGGACGCCCCGGCCGGGCTGGCGCAGGCAGAGCAGTTGCACGGCAAGGAGATGTCCTACAACAACTACGTCGACGCGGACGCCGCCTGGCGGGCTGCGAACGACTTCGCCGACCAGCCGGCCGTGGCGATCATCAAGCACGCCAACCCGTGCGGCATCGCCGTGGGCGCGGACGTGGCCGAGGCGCACCGCCTGGCGCATGCCTGTGACCCGGTGTCGGCGTTCGGCGGCGTGATCGCGGTCAACCGGGCGGTCTCGGTCGAGATGGCCCGGCAGGTGGCCGAGATCTTCACCGAGGTGGTGGTCGCCCCCGGCTTCGACGAGGGCGCCGTCGAGGTGCTGCAGGGCAAGAAGAACATCCGGCTGCTGCGCGCGCCGGTGTGGACCCCGGCGACTGTCGAGTGGCGGCAGGTGACCGGTGGCGTGCTGACCCAGATCGCCGACCGGGTGGACGCCCCGGGCGACGATCCGGCCAACTGGCAGTTGGCAACCGGTGAGGCCGCCGACGAGGAACTGCTGCGTGACCTGGCGTTCGCCTGGCGGGCGGTCCGCGCCGTGAAGAGCAACGCGATCCTGCTCGCCAAGGACGGCGCCACAGTCGGCGTCGGCATGGGTCAGGTCAACCGGGTCGACTCGGCGCAGCTCGCGGTCAGCCGCGCCGGCGCCGACCGGGCCCGGGGTTCGGTGGCCGCCTCGGACGCGTTCTTCCCGTTCGCCGACGGCCCGCAGATCCTCATCGACGCCGGCGTCCGCGCCATCGTCCAGCCCGGCGGCTCGATCCGCGACGAAGAAGTAATCGCAGCGGCCAAGAAGGCAAACGTAACGATGTACCTAACCAAAACCCGCCACTTCTTCCACTAACCGCGCTGCCCCACCCCCCCACCCCGCCCCGCCCCGTCGATCATGGAGTTGTGGTGCCCCGCAAAAGGGGTATCGGCTGAGAAATCGCCCACCACAACTCCATGATCGACGCGATTGGTGGGGGGAGGGCGAGAGGGGTTAGGGGGTTGGGGGGCGTAGTTCTGCGAAGTGGCAGGCGGACGGGTGGGGGTCTGCTGCGCGGGGCACGGTTTGCGGGTCCTCGACCGCGCAGATCTCCTGGGCCTTCCAGCAGCGGGTGCGGAAGTGGCAGCCACTCGGCGGGTCGGCAGGGCTGGGCACGTCGCCGACCAGGCGGATCATGTTGCGCTGGTCGCGTACCTCCGGGTCCGGCACCGGCACGGCCGAGAGCAACGCCTGGGTGTACGGGTGGGTGGCCCGCTCGTAGATCTCGTCCTCGGTGCCGATCTCGACGATCCGACCGAGGTACATGACCGCCACCCGGTCGGCGATGTGCCGCACCACGGACAGGTCGTGCGCGATGAAGATGTAGGAGAGCCCGAACTCGTCCTGGAGCTGCTCCAGGAGGTTGATCACCTGGGCCTGGATGGAGACGTCGAGCGCGGAGACCGGCTCGTCGCAGACGATCACCTCGGGCCGCAGCGCGAGCGCGCGGGCGATGCCGATGCGCTGGCGCTGACCGCCGGAGAACTGGTGCGGGTACCTGTTGATGTGCTCTGGGTTGAGCCCGACGACGTCCAGCAACTCCTGTACCCGCTTCTGCTTGCTGCCCTTCGGCGCCGCGTCGCGGTGGATCTCGAACGGCTCCCCGATGATGTCGCCGACGGTCATCCGCGGGTTCAGCGAGGTGTACGGGTCCTGCATGACCATCTGCATGTTGCGGCGCAGCCGACGTAGTTCGCCGCCGGAGGCCTTGAACAGGTCCTTGCCCTCCAGGGTGGCCCGTCCGGCGGTGGGTGTCTCCAGCCGCATGAGCAGCCGGGCGAGTGTGGACTTGCCGCAGCCGGACTCGCCGACGACGCCGAGCGTCTCGCCCCGGCGCAGCTCGAAGCTCACGCCATCGACTGCCTTTACGGCGCCGATCTGCCTCTGGAACAGCACGCCCTGGGTGATCGGGAAGTGCTTCACCAGGTTGTCGACGGAGAGGATGGTCTCGCCCCGGACCTTCGTGGGGCTAGCGGGCGCTGTCATCACGGACCTCCTGCGCGAAGTGGCAAGCGCTGGTCCGGCCGTCGCCGAGGACCAGGTCGTGCGGCACCACGTCCACGCAGACCTGCTGGACGTACGGGCACCGGGGGTGGAACGGGCAGCCGGAGGGGATCCGCATCAGGTTCGGCGGCAACCCCTTGATCGTCGACAGTTCCTGGCCGCGGACGTCCATCCGCGGGATCGATTCCAACAACCCTTTTGTGTACGGGTGGGCGGGCGCCTTGTAGAGCGAGCGGACGTCGGCGTGCTCGACGATCCGGCCGGCGTACATGACGGCGATCCGGTCCGCGACGCCGGCGACCACCCCGAGGTCGTGGGTGATCAGGATCATGGCCATGTTGAGGTCGCGGCGCAGGTCGGCCAGCAGGTCCATGATCTGGGCCTGCACTGTGACGTCGAGGGCGGTGGTGGGTTCGTCGGCGATGAGCACCTTCGGGTCGAGCGCCAGCGCCATGGCGATCATGACGCGCTGCCGCATGCCGCCGGAGAACTGGTGCGGATAGTCGCCGACCCGCTTGGCCGCCCCGGGGATCTTGACCAGGTCCATGAGTTCGATGGCCCGGCTGCGGGCGTCGCTGCGGGACATACCGGAGCGCTGGCGTAGCGTCTCGCCGATCTGCCAGCCGACCGGGAAGACCGGGTTCAGCGCCGAGAGCGCGTCCTGGAAGATCATCGCGATCTCCTTGCCGCGGACCTGCCGGCGCTGCTCCTCGGAGCTGGTGAGCAGGTCCTGACCCTGGTAGAGGATCTGGCCGGAGCGGACGAACGCGGGCGGGGTGTCCAGGATGCCCATGATCGCCTGGGCGGTGACCGACTTGCCGGAGCCGGATTCGCCGAGCACCGCGAGGGTCTCCCCGGCGTCCAGGTGGTACGACACGCCGTTGATCACCCGGGCCACGCCCTCGTGGGTGCGGAACTCGACGTGCAGGTCCCGCAGCTCCAGCAGATGACCGCCCTCGGGTGTGGCGGAGGCGGGCGTGGGTTGAACGGTCATGACGGTGCCTGCCTTTCGCTCGCGACTGCGGGGCTCGCTTCGCTCACTCCTCGCGCTCGCACGGTGCCTGCCTTTCGCTCGCGACTGCGGGGCTCGCTTCGCTCACTCCTCGCGCTCGCACGGTGCCTGCCTTTCGCTCGCGACTGCGGGGCTCGCTTCGCTCACTCCTCGCGCTCGCACGGAGAATCTCACCGCAGCTTCGGATCGAAGGCGTCACGGATCGCGTCGCCGAGCATGATGAACGCCAGTACGGTCAGCGCGAGGAAGGCCGACGGGACGATCAGCGGGGTCGCCGCCTCCCGCATGTGGATCCGGCCGGTGTCGATGTCCTGGCCCCACGAGATGGTCGGTGCTTTCAGGCCGATGCCCAGGAACGAGAGTGTGGCCTCGGCTGCGATGAACGAGCCGAGCGCGATCGTCAGCACCACGATGGCCGGGGCCAACGAGTTCGGCAGGATGTGCCGCCACATGATCCGGCCGTTGCCGGCGCCGAGCATCCGGGCCGCCGCCACGTAGTCCTGTTCCTTGGCGGTGATGACCGAGGAGCGGACGACACGGGCGGCCGTGGTCCAGCCGAGGATGGCCAGGACGAAGATCACCGCGGCGATCCGGGCGTTCTCGCTGTCACTGGAGACGCGCTTGAGCAGCACGATCGCCGCCAGCAGCAGCGGGATGCCGAGCACCACGTCGATCACCCGGGAGAGCACCGCGTCGATCCAACGGCCGAAGTACCCGGCAAGCATGCCGACCGTCAGCGCGATCACCCCGGTGCCGAGCGCGGCGAGCGCGCCGACAAGCAGCGAGGCCCGTGTGCCGTAGACCGCCCGGGAGTACGTGTCGCAGCCCTGGAAGTCGTACCCGAAGATGGCCCCGCCGGACGGCCCGGCGTGCTGCCGGGACAGCAGGCAGTCGTTCGGGCTGTTGGCGGTGAACAGGCCGGGGGCGAGGGCCATCAGGGTGAAGACGACGACAAGCGTCAGCGAGATCCAGAAGATCGGGTTGCGGCGCAGGTCGCGCCACGCGTCGCCGGCCAGGCTGCGCGGTCTCTGCGGCGTGTCGACCTGGTTGGGTGCGCCGGGTTCACCGGAGGGGCCGCGACGCGCCGCCTGGTTCTCGGTGGCGGCCACCGTCTCGAAGTCACTCATGCCGGCACCTCGCTGTGCTCACTCATAGCGGATCCTCGGATCGAGTACGGCGTACAGGACGTCCACCAGCAGGTTCGAGACCAGGTAGACCACGACGAGCACGCTGACGATGCCCACCACGAGAGGGCCGTCCTCGGTGCGGATGCCGCGGAAGAGGTTGAAGCCCACACCGGGGATGTTGAAGACGCCCTCGGTGATGATCGCGCCGCTCATCAGGTTGCCCAGCTCCACACCGAGGAAGGTGACCACCGGGATGAGCGAGTTGCGCAGGACGTGGACGGTGACGATGCGACGTTTGACGAGGCCCTTGGACCGGGCGGTGCGCACGTAGTCGGCGCGGAGGTTCTCGGCCACCGAGGTGCGGGTCAGGCGCAGCGCTGTGGCCAGGGACAGCGAGCCGAGCACGATGCCCGGCAGCAGCAGGGCGTAGAACGTCGGTTGGGAGCCGGCGGTGGGCGGGAAGAGCTGCCACTTGACGCCGAGGAAGTACTGGGCGAGCGGTGCCAGCACGATGGTGGGGATGCCCAGCACCAGCAGTGTCAGCACCAGCGTCGAGTTGTCGAAGATGCTGGCCCGGCGGATGCCGGCGATCACACCGGCGCTGACGCCGAAGATGATCGCCACGGCGAGCGCTATGAGTGCGAGCTTCACGGTGACCGGCCAGGCGGCCTGGAGGATGTCGCCGATCTGCCGGCCGGTAAGGGACTGGCCCAGGTCGCCCTGGAGCAGGTTCTTGACGTAGTCGAAGTAGCGGTAGAAGAAGCCGCCGACGCCTGTCGCGTCGAGGTGGTACTTCTCCGTCAGGTAGGCCCGCTGGGCCGGCGTCACCGGTCGTTCGCCAGCGAGTGCCTGGATGGGGTCACCCTGGCCGGCGAACATCAGCGCGTAGACGATCAGGGTGGTCCCGAAGAACGCCAGGACCATCTGGAGGAGGCGCCGAAGGATGTAGCGGAGCATGCTTAGCAGTCTCTCCGGAAATATGCGAAAGGGTCGCAGGACGGCATCTCTGGTCGTACCCGAAATATCGGAGATGTGCCGTCGGCCCCGGTGGAGGTCCGCACCGCCGGTGTCGCGCCCGCGTCAGCGGGCCGGCGGGTACCGCGCGGTTCGGGCCACCCGGGCGTTGTCGCTCGGGTGGCCCGCACCTCGGTCAGCTCAGCTGGCCGCTTCGATCTCGATGAGGTTGACCCGCTGGAACAGGTCCATCTCGACGTTCTTGACCTTGGACGAGTGGCCGTACACGTTCTCGCCGAAGCGGAGCGGGATCACCGGCATGTCCTTGGCCAGGATGTCCTCCGCCTGCTGGTACTTGGCGATTGCCTCGTCCTGCGTCTTGGCGGCGGCACCCTCCTTGAGGAGCTTGTCGAACTCCGGGTTGCTGTAGCCGTAGTAGTTCGACGAGCCGTTCGCGCTGTACAGCGGGCCGAGGTAGTTCTCCATGGTCGGGTAGTCCATCACCCAACCCATCCGGAAGGCGCCCACCGGCTGCTTGGCCTCGACCTTGGTCAGCAGGTCGGCGAACTTCGGCTCGGCCGAGCCGACGGCGTCGACACCCAGGTTGGCCTTGAGCTGGTTGACCGTGGCGTCGACCCAGTCCTTGTGACCGCCGTCGCCGTTGTAGGAGATGACGATCTTCGACGGGCCGCCAGCGGCCTGGTAGAGCTTCTTGGCCTCGGTCGGGTTGAACTCCCCGGCCGCACCCGCCGTGTTCTCCCGGTAGCCCGGAAGCACCGGCGAGACGAACGAACGTGCCGGCGCCTGCGAGTCCTTGAAGACCGACTTGGTGATCTCGTCACGGTCGATCGCCATCGAGATGGCCTTGCGCACGTCCGGGTTGCTGTAGTCCTTGTCGAACGTCGGGAACGCGAGGAACTGGAACGACGACATCGGGCTGGACTGGTAGCGGTCGCCCAGATCGCTCGGCGCGGTGCTCAGGCTCTCGGTCGGGATCGTGGGCAGCACGTCCAGGTTGTCGGCGAGGACGTCCGCGTAGGCCGCGGTGAGCTGCTGGTAGATCCGGAACTCGACGTTCTTGACCTTGGGCTTCTCGCCCGGGTACGCGTCGTACCGCTCGACCTCGATCTTGCTGTCGTGCTGCCAGGAGCCCTTCATCTTGAAGGGGCCCTGACCGATCGGCGCCTGCTCGTACGAGTCCTTGATCACGCCCGGGGCCGAGAACGCGGCGTCCGGCAGCGGGAAGAACGCGGTGTAGCCCAGCGTCGTCTTGAAGTCGATGTACGGCTCGGAGAGGGTCACCTGGAAGGTCAGGTCGTCGACCTTCTTCAGGCCGGACAACTCCTTGGCCTTCGGCTTGTCGCCCTGCATGTCGGCGTAGCCAGCGATCTTCTCGAAGAAGTAGTTGCTGTCCTGGCCGTTGGGGGCGTACGCGCCGTAGTTCCAGGCGTTGATGTAGTCCTCGGACGTCACCTTCTCGCCGTTGTGGAAGGTGTAGCCGTCCTTCAACTTGATCGTCCAGACCTTGTTGTCGGACGAGGTCACCGACTCCGCCGCCACCTCGTACGGCTTGTTCTGGGCGTCGTAGTCGATGAGCGGGCTGAACAGGCCGGCGAGGACCTGCGCACCCGACGTCTCGGTGGTGTTTGTGGGAACCAGGTGCTTCGGCTCGCTGATCTGGATGCTGACCGCTGAACTTCCGCTTCCGCCGGACCCACCGTCTCCGCCGCTGCCGCAGGCCGCGAGGCCCAGCGTCACCGCGAGCGGGAGGGCGGTCCAGGCGGCGAGCCTACGAACTCGCATTGTGCCTCCTCATCTCCTCACGCTGCGCAGTCAGGCCCGACGCTGGGTTTACGCTGCGCAACAAGCGGCAACGGTAGGTCGCGCTACCGGCCGTCGACAACGGCTCGGTAGCGGGCGCGTAACGGTCGGAATACCCTGCCGGGTGACGCAGGCGACAGTCGCCTGTATCGAATCGGACGGGCTGGCTCTGGCCTAGACATATTCGCGTCTGGTCAGGTGCCCACTGTGTTCGTGTGGCCCGGATTCGCCAGTGCTCGGTTCGTCGTCCGGGCTCCGCCCGATCGATCACTCTGACCGGTCCGCGCGTGACCAGCTCCACAAATGCTCACTGATGGTGACGAGAGGTGGGTCACTATCAGTTACTGATTCGGGTTCGGGTGCCCGTCCAGCGAGGTCGTCTGAAGGGCAGGTGCCGGACATGAGACGATCTGCTCGTGACGGCGACGCTTCTGGACGGCAAGGCGACCGCGGCGGAGATCAAGGACGAGCTGCGGATACGCGTGAAGGCACTCGCGGAACGCGGCATCATCCCCGGGCTGGGCACGGTCCTGGTCGGCGCGGATCCCGGCAGCCAGGCGTACGTCAACGGCAAACACCGTGACTGCGCCGAGGTCGGCATCGCCTCGATCCGGCGGGAACTGCCGGCCGACGCCACCCAGCAGCAGGTCGACGATGTCATTGCCGAGCTGAACGCCGACCCGGCGTGCCACGGCTACATCGTCCAACTGCCGCTGCCGGCCCACCTCGACACCCAGCGCGTGCTGGAGCTGATCGACCCGGACAAGGACGCCGACGGCCTGCACCCGGTCAACCTGGGGCGACTCGTGCTCGGCTACGACGGGCCGCTGCCCTGCACCCCGCGCGGCATCGTGGAGCTGCTCCGCCGGCACGACGTGGCGCTGCGCGGCGCGACAGTGGCGGTTGTCGGCCGGGGCAACACCGTCGGCCGACCGCTCGGCCTGCTGCTCACCCGCCGCAGCGAGAACGCCACTGTGACGCTCTGCCACACCGGCACGCTCGACCTCGCCTCGCACACCAGGGCCGCCGACATCGTGATCGTCGCGGCAGGCGTACCCGGTCTGCTCACCGCCGACATGATCCGGCCCGGCGCCGTTGTCGTCGACGTGGGCATCACCCGGGTGATCGGCGCGGACGGCAAGGGCCGCTACACCGGTGACGTGGCCCCGGAGGTGGCCGAGACGGCCGGTGGGCTGGTGCCCATGCCCGGTGGTGTCGGTCCCATGACGCGGGCCATGCTGCTCACCAACGTGGTCGAACGCGCCGAGCGCGGCTGAAGTGTAAGGAAGGGCACCTTTCTTGCCGCCACCCGCGTCTGACGGGGCCCTTCCTGGCTCAACCAGGCCGTAACCGTCCGCCCCTGGCCTGATCGGTGCCAGGATGGCTGATACGGTCCGGAAAACCGACTGGTAGCAGGGAGTGGGACGACCATGGGTAAGAAGGTCACTGTCGTCGGGGCTGGCTTCTACGGCTCCACCACCGCACAGCGCCTGGCCGAGTACGACGTCTTCGACACCGTCGTGATCACCGACATCGTGGATGGCAAGCCCGCGGGACTCGCCCTGGACCTCAACCAGTCGCGGGCCATCGAGGGCTTCGAGACCAAGGTCGTCGGCGTGACCACCGGCCCGAACGGCGAGGGCTACGAGGCCATCGAGGGCTCCGACGTCGTGGTGATCACCGCAGGCCTGCCGCGTAAGCCCGGCATGAGCCGCATGGACCTGCTCGAGACCAACGCCAAGATCGTCCGGCAGGTGTCCGAGAACGTGGCCAAGTACGCCCCGAACGCCGTGGTCATCGTGGTCTCCAACCCGCTGGACGAGATGACCGCCCTGGCCCAGCTGGCCACCCAGTTCCCGAAGAACCGGGTGCTCGGCCAGGCCGGCATGCTGGACAGCGCCCGGTTCACCAACTTCGTCGCCGAGGCGTTGAGCGTCCCGGTCGCGTCCGTACGGACGCTCACCCTGGGCTCGCACGGCGACACCATGGTGCCGGTGCCCTCGAAGAGCACCGTCAACGGCAAGCCGCTGCGTGACGCGATGCCGGCCGCGCAGATCGAGGAGCTGGTCGTCAAGACCCGCAACGGTGGTGCCGAGGTCGTCGCGCTGCTCAAGACCGGTTCGGCGTACTACGCGCCGTCTGCCGCCGCCGCCCGGATGGCCAAGGCCGTCGCCGAGGACTCCGGCGCGGTCATGCCGGTCTGCGCGTGGGTCGACGGCGAGTACGGCATCTCCGGCGTCTACCTGGGTGTCGAGGCCGAGATCGGCGCCGAGGGCGTCAAGCGGGTCGTCGAGACCGACCTGGACGCCGACGAGCTGGCAAGCCTGAAGGAGGCCGCCGAGGCCGTCCGCGCCAAGCAGGGCGACGTCGCCAGCATGTGATCGAACCCAGCCCATGCTGAAGGGGCGCGCCGGCAGAGCCGGCGGGCCCCCTCAGCGGCCGCGGGCCTGGCGCCGAGCCCCCCCCGCCCCCGCGCGGCCCGATACGGGGGGTTCTGGTGGACAGGGGTCTCCAGGCCCCA
>NZ_JBNCKU010000007.1:174356-360574 GCF_049841715.1 Micromonospora sp. DT41
GGGGCGCGTCCCCCCCTTGTTCCCCACCCCCCCCCCGGTGTGCGGGGGGGGCGGGCCGCCGCGCCCGCGCCCCTTCAGCGTCCGCGTCCCTTCCGCCTCGCCCCACCCGCCCCGGCGCGGCCCGATCCTGGTTGTAGTGGTCTCCTGGGCTCTCCAGGCCCATGTATCCAGGAACAAGCGCGATCTTGGCCCGCTCGACTGATGATCATGGTTGGTGGAAGGGTGTGAAGGGGTCGCCCAGATGCGGCGTGGCGAGTACGACGGGCGAGAGGCTGCCGAGCAGGCCGGTGCGGGAGCGCCGGGCCGCCTCCGGGTCCACCTCGTGGGCGTACGCCAGGTCGGGGTCGACCAGTTGCACGGCGTGCACCAGCAGGTCACCGGTGAACAGCATCCGCTCGTCGGCCGCCTCCAGCAGCACCGACTGGTGGCCGGGGGTGTGCCCGGGAGTTGGCAGCAGTCGTACCCCCGGGGTGAGGGTGGTCTCGCCGTCGACCACCCGGAGCTGGCCGGCGGCGCGCAAGGGCGCGACAAGGCTTGCCCGCAGCCCGGGGTTGATCATCTCCAGGGCGGCCAGCTCGGCCCGCTGCACGAGGTAGTTCGCATTGGGGAAGTACGGCCGCCCCGGCGTGCCGGTCACCGCCCAACCGACGTGGTCGGTGTGCAGGTGGGTAAGCACGACGGCCCGCACGTCGTCCGGGTCGATCCCGGCCGAGGCCAGCTCCGCCGGCAGCCGGCCCGGCACCGGCGCCCAGCTCGCGGCGGGGGAGTCCACCGGCCCGATACCGGCGTCGACAAGGGTTACCGGCCCGTCGCCGGCACGGAGGGCGAAGCTGCGGAACGGCAGCAACCACCGCCCGTCGACGGTGACACTTGTCGGGTCGCGCCGGTCGGCCTCCCGCCAGTGCGCCGCGGTGGCCGCCGGGAACGCCTTCGCGCGGGACTGGAAGAACGGCCCCTCCCCGTCGGTGAGTGGGGTGACCGTGATAGACCCGAGGGTGCGGCTCAGAGGCATCGGGTGATGGTGCCAGGGAAATCCTGTGCCGTGCAGCCCGGTATCCGCCGGCCGGTCGAGGCCGGGTGGGGGCTGCCGGCCCATTTGCAGTACGCTCGTACTGCTTGAGCACGTGTCCCCCGAGAGGAGCGCCGGCCGATGGCGAAGATCAAGGTAAACAACCCGGTCGTGGAGCTCGACGGCGACGAGATGACCCGGATTATCTGGAAGCAGATCCGGGAGCAGCTGATCCTGCCCTACCTCGACGTCGACCTGCACTACTACGACCTGTCGATCCAGCACCGCGACGAGACCGACGACCAGGTCACCGTTGACGCCGCCAACGCCATCAAGGAGCACGGCGTCGGCGTCAAGTGCGCGACCATCACCCCGGACGAGGCCCGGGTGGAGGAGTTCGGCCTGAAGAAGATGTGGCGGTCGCCCAACGGCACCATCCGCAACATCCTCGGCGGCGTCGTCTTCCGCGAGCCGATCATCATGTCCAACGTGCCGCGGCTGGTCCCCGGCTGGACCAAGCCGATCATCATCGGCCGGCACGCCCACGGTGACCAGTACAAGGCCACCGACTTCGTCGTCCCCGGCCCGGGCACGGTGACCATCACCTACACCCCGGCCGACGGCGGCGCCCCCATGGAGATGGAGGTCGCCAACTTCCCCGGCGGCGGCATCGCCATGGGCATGTACAACTACGACGAGTCGATCCGGGACTTCGCCCGCGCCTCGTTCCGGTACGGCCTGGACCGTAACTACCCGGTCTACCTGTCCACCAAGAACACCATCCTCAAGGCGTACGACGGCCGGTTCAAGGACATCTTCGCCGAGGTGTTCGAGAACGAGTTCAAGGCCGAGTTCGACGCCGCCGGCATCACCTACGAGCACCGGCTGATCGACGACATGGTCGCCGCCGCGCTCAAGTGGGAGGGCGGCTACGTCTGGGCCTGCAAGAACTACGACGGTGACGTGCAGTCCGACACCGTCGCGCAGGGCTTCGGCTCGCTGGGTCTGATGACCTCGGTCCTGCTCTCCCCGGACGGCCGTACCGTCGAGGCCGAGGCCGCGCACGGCACTGTCACCCGGCACTACCGGCAGTACCAGAAGGGCGAGAAGACCTCGACCAACCCGATCGCGTCGATCTACGCCTGGACCCGGGGCCTCGCCCACCGGGGCAAGCTGGACGGCACGCCGGCGGTGACCGAGTTCGCCAACACTCTGGAGCAGGTCATCGTCGACACCGTCGAAGGCGGCCAGATGACCAAGGACCTCGCGCTGCTCATCTCGCGCGACGCGCCGTGGCTGACCACCGACGAGTTCATGAACGCGCTCGACGAGAACCTGGCCCGCAAGATCGCTGGCTGATCCAGCAGTACCGACAGCGGAGCCCGCCGGCACCAGCCGGCGGGCTCCGGCTTGTCTGGCAGGTGACACGCCTCCGGCGTCACCGCCCCCGGCGCGCCTCGTTGACCAGGGTGGACGAGATGCCAGTCGCGTCCACGGAAGGTTGACCGCGGTCGACCCGCTGCGTGCGTGCCGATCAGGCAGCCTTCCCGGCTGTGGCGTGCACAGCCAGCCGTCCCTTCCCTGCGGGGGGCCCTGTCCCGGGCCCCCCGCGCCCTGTTTCTCAGGCGTTAGGCGTTAGGAAGGGACCCTTCCTATGCACGAGGCGTTAACAGGGGGCCCTTCCTTCAGGCGGCGCGGAGCAGGTCGGCGGCCCGCTCGGGGGCGATGTCGTTGATGAAGACGCCCATCCCCGACTCGGAACCGGCCAGGTACTTCAGCTTGTCGGCGGCCCGCCGGATGCTGAACAGCTGCAGGTGCAGGTGCCCCAGCTCGCGGTCGATCCGGACGGGCGCCTGGTGCCACGCGGCGATGTAGGGCATCGGCATGTCGAACAGCCCGTCGAAGCGGCGCAGCAGGTCCAGGTAAAGCGGGCCGAAGGCCTCCCGCTCGTCGTCGTCAAGCGCCGGGATGTCCGGCACCACCCGGCGCGGCGCGACGTGCACCTCGAACGGCCATCGGGCCGCCGCCGGCACGAACGCCGTCCAGTGGTCGTTCTCGACAACCACGCGGTCACCTGTGGCGCGCTCGGCGGCCAGCACGTCGGCGTACAGGTTGCCCCCGTTGGTCCGCTCGGCGTGCCGGCGAGCCGCGGCCAGCAGCGCCCGGGTGCGCGGCGTCACGAAGGGGTACGCGTAGATCTGCCCGTGCGGGTGGTGCAGTGTGACACCGATCTCGATGCCCCGGTTCTCGAAGCAGAACACCTGCTCCACGCCGGGCAACTCACCGAGCACCTCGGTGCGGTCGGCGAGCGCGTCCAGGACGGTGCGGACCCGGCGCGGGGGGAGGCTGGCGAAGGACGCGTTGTGATCCGACGTGAAGCAGACCACCTCGCACCTGCCCAACCCGGGCCGGACCGGCGTGAACGGGGTGATCTCGCCGGGCTCGTCGGCGACCCGGCCGCTCAGCGACGGGAACCGGTTCTCGAAGACCACCACGTCGTAGTCGGAGGCAGGGATCTCGGTCAGCCGGTCGCCCACCGACGGGTCCAGCGGGCACTCGTCGGCGGGCGGGAGGAAGGTGCGGGTCTGCCGGTGCACGGCGACTGCCACCCACTCGTCGGTAAGCGGGTCGTAGCGCAGCTGCGAGGCGGGCGGCGGTGGTGGCAGGTCCCGGCGGTCGGGCTGGTCGCGGACGGCGTCGTCGTTCTCGTCGAAATAGATCAGCTCCCGGCCGTCGGCCAGGTCGATCGCGGTGCGCTTCACTGCGCCGCCCCCTCACTCGTCGGCGTGCGCGTCGCGCGGCCCGCCCCCGTTGCCTTCACCATTACCAATTCGCCCACCTGTTCGCCGAGTGCCCGCCGTGCGGGCGGGGGCAACCGGTCGTCGCTCACCAGCACGTGCGCCGCTGCCAGTTCGACGATCGAGGAGATGCCCACGGTGCCCCACTTGGTGTGGTCGGCGAGCACCACGAGCCGGTCCGCCGCGGCCACCAGCGCCCTGTCGGTCTCCGCCTCCATGAGGTTCGGGGTGGTGAAGCCGGCCCGTTCGGTGATGCCGTGCACCCCGAGGAACAGCAGGTCCAGGTGCAGCGTCCGGATGGCGTCGACAGCGAGCGGCCCGACGAGGGCGTCCGAGGGCGTACGCACACCGCCGGTGAGCACCACCGTCTGATCGGATCGACCGGCGGCGTGCAGCACCTCGGCCACCGGCAGCGAATTGGTCACCACGGTCAGGCCGGGAACGTCCACCAGCCTGCGGGCCAGCTCGGCTGTCGTGGTGCCGGCGGACAGCGCGATCGCCGCACCCGGGCGGACCATCTTCGCCGCCCGGTCCGCGATCGCGGCCTTCTCCGCCAGTTGACGCACCGACTTGGCGCGGAAGCCCGGCTCGTCGGTCGAGCTGGGGCCGGTCGCGGTGGCGCCCCCGTGCACCTTTGCCAGTAGGCCGCGCTCGTCGAGCGCCTCCAGGTCACGCCGGATGGTCATGTCGGAGACGCCGAACTCGGTGGCCAGGTCACTCACCCGTACACCGCCGGCCGAGCGGACCCGCTCCAGGATGGCCGCCTGCCGCTGTTGAGCGAACATCTCGCGTTTCCTCCCCGGCGCCACGCACTCTCACGCGCTCGAACGTGTTCCAACAAAGACGAACACTAGCGCGTACGCCGAAGCGGTGGAAGGAAAGGGGGTGGCCGACGACTCAGGCGGACGGGATCTTGAGCTCCACCCAGCCGGTCTCGGTGAGGTGTTGCAGCACAGCCTCCACCGCGTCCGCCACGCTCAGGTCGGTGGTGTCGAGCACCAGATCGGCGTCGGTCGGCACCTCGTACGGGTCGTCGATGCCAGTCATCCCGGTGAGCAGGCCGGCCCGGGCGCGCGCGTACAGGCCCTTGCGGTCCCGCTGCTCACACACCTCCAGCGGCGTGGCGACGTGCACAAGCGTGAAGCCCGCCCCGGCGGCAAGCGCCATCTCCCGGGCGGTCGCCCGCGCAGCCGCGTACGGGGCGATCGGGCAGCAGATGCCCACCCCGCGGTGCCGGGCGATCTCGGCCGCCACCCAGCCGATCCGCCGTACGTTGAGATCCCGGTCGGCCTTGCTGAAGCCGAGCCCGGCGGACAGCTCCCGGCGCACCACGTCACCGTCGAGCAGTGTCACGGTGCGGTCGCCGCTCTCCCGCAGCGCGTCCGCCAGCCCTCGGGCGATAGTGGACTTGCCGGAGCCGGACAGCCCGGTCAGGAAGACCACAAGGCCCCGGTGCCGGCGCGGCGGCCGGGCACGGGCCAGCTCTTTCGCCACCGCCGGAGGGGTGTGCCACTCCGGCAGCGGGAAACCCCTGTCGAGCAGATCGTCGATCTCGCCCTGGGTCAGCGCCAGGCGGCGGTTACGCGGCGGGATGTCGTCCCGCCAGCGCCACTGCCCGTCCCGGTTGTCGTACGCCAACTCGCGGGGCACCAGCACCCGAAGCCCGGCGCCGGAGAGCATCTCCCCGGTGGAGAGCAGGTGGGTCACCCCGTACGCGGCGGAGACCCGGGCGCGCAGCAGGGCGTCGCTGATCTCCTCCCGCCGGTGCGACAGGGGCACCGCCACAAGGGTCGCCGGTGGCATCCGGTCCCGGGCGGCGAAGATCGTACGCACCAGCGCCTCCGGCGCGAGCCCACCGACACCGCCCTCACCGACCGGGATCATCACCAGCAGGTGCGCGGCCAGCGTACGTGCGGCGTGCGCGATCTGGGCCAGCTGCGGCCGGTGCAGTGGCCGATCGGCGATGACACCCAGCACCCGGCCCGGGGGCAGCAGCGCACGGACCTCCTCCGGGCTGCGGCGCAGCCGCTGGAACGGGCCGTGACCGCCGTCGCCGAGCCGTTGCACCTGACCGCCGACTCCGGCCACGCCCTCGCGGACCGACCACACGTCCACCACGTCCAGGGCGGCCGCCGGGGCGCCCTCGCCGTCGGTGAGCACAAGCGCCCGGCGGGCCGGGTCGCGCGGATCGAAGCTCTGCGCGAGCGCGCTCGGCACCTGGAGGGTCACCGGCACCTGCCACGGGGTGTCGTCGGCAAGGCGCCCACGACGGCTCACCGACACCAGGTCGGCGCGGGTCATGAAGCCGGTCAGGGGGGCGTACGCGCCGGTCAGCAGCAGCTCCAGATCCGCGAGCTCACCGGGACGCGGCGTGTACGCCGGCGCGTCCCGGAGCACCTCGTCGGGAAGCACCCAGCCGTTGCTCATCAACACCCCCACTCGGTGATCGGCACACAGTTTCGCAGCCCACCGCCGATCGGTCGAGGCCGCCACTCCACGACGCCGGGCGGGTCGGTCAGCGGCGGACCCTACGACCCACCGCAGACCGTAGCCGGTTCCAGACTTTCCGCTCGTCGCGGATGCGCGGACGGGCGCCGTCGGCACGACAGACGAAGATCAGCGGCAGCCGCGAGTCCTCCGTCCACCCGGCATTGGTGATCCGTGCCTTGATGAGCCAGCTGCCCCGGGTCCGGCCGCCGTTGAGGGACCGGAAGTCGATCGTGGTGGTGGCCCGGTGCACCAGGTGGATGGTCTCCCCGGCGGCCTGGTCACCGACCCGCTCGGTCTCGAAGGTCACCGGGAGGAAGATCTCGTCGCCGGTCTCCCGGCGGCGGGCGACCAGATCCAGCCGCGCCTTGCGGACCTGCTGGGTGGCGTCGAGGACCTCGGGGTCGATCTCGTCGACCGGGATCACCAGCACGTCCCGCTCGTCGTCGCTGCGGAAGCCGATCGGCTGGCCTCCGGAGCGCAGTTCGGCGGCGACGGTGACGGCGACGGCGTGCTCCTTGGGCCGGAGGTCGTCGATCCGGCTGTGCCCGGCGACGCCCGCCTCCCAGCGGGCCAGTCGGCGCAGGTCAGCGACCCGTCCCTGCCCGGCCAGGTAGGCCACGGCCCGTTGCAGGGGCGGCAGGCCGGCGGCCACACCGGGCGCGAACCGGTCCTGGATGATCTTCTGGACCTCCAGTGCGACCTGCTCCACCCAGTCCTCCGGGGCCTCCAACAGCCGCTTGCCACGTAGCCGGTTGGTCATCTCGTTGCGCAGCCACCGCCGGTGCAGCCGGTCACGCAGCGGACCCGGCTCGGTGTTGGCGTCCACGATGTCAAGCGCGTCCCGCACGCTCGCGAAGTAGCTCGACGGCTCCATCAGCGCCGCCGTGACGTTGCGGCTGTCGCCCCGCTGGGCGTGGTGGTAGCAGGTGTAGTCGGACAGCACGCAGGTGCGGCGCGACCTGAAGTAGGCCCGTACGACAAGCGAGTGGTCCTCGAGCCGCCGCTTGCCGCCCTCCGGGAACCGCAGCCCGTGCTCGAGCAGGAACGAACGACGGAACAGCTTGTGGCAGGTGAGGCTGTCGATGAGCGGGGCGTTGGACAGTGTGGCGTCGAAGCGGTTCTTGCGGAACAACTCCCGCGGCACACCACGTCCGTGCCCGGCCATCTTGCCGATCACCAGGTCCGCGTCGTACGTCTTCGCGCAGTCGTAGAGCCGCTCCAGCGCCTGGTCGGCGAACCAGTCGTCGTCGTCGGCGAAGAAGACGTACTCGCCGCGGGCGTGCTCGATGCCCACGTTGCGGGGACGCGACGGCCAACCCGAGTTCTCGATGTGCAGCACCCGGATGTGCTCGTGTGTGGCGGCCAGCCGATCCAACCGTTCGGCGGTGTCGTCGGTCGATCCGTCGTCGACGAAGACCGCCTCGAACTCGCCGGCGGGCAGCGACTGCCGCAGCAGCGACGACACCAGCTTCTCGATGTGCTGTCCGCTGTTGTAGGCAGGTACGACGACACTGACCTTGGGGGCGCCAGCCTCGACCATCACGATCCTCCCGCGTCGGCGGCCGAATGTCCGTCGGGACACCGTCCGGTGAACGGAATGTGAATCGTGCCATCCGGGATCGGCGATTTTCTCGGCGGGGTATCACGGCGTGCCCGGAGCGGCGCAAACGTCCCGTGTTCTCGCGACGGGACCTTAGGGGTCGGACTGTCGCGAGGATCAGGGGAGCACCGGGGGCGCGCCGGTGCCCCTCGGGGGCATCGACTCCATACGCTGACGTCGTGACACTGATCGCGACCCAGTCGCTCACCAAGACGTACGGAGGTCGGGTCACCGCACTCGCCGACCTCACCGTTGCCGTCGAGCCCGGGATCATCGGTCTGGTGGGCGCGAACGGCGCAGGCAAGTCCACCTTGATCAAGATCCTGCTCGGCCTGATCCCACCGACCAGCGGTCAGGTCTCGGTGCTCGGCATCGACCCGACAGCCGATCCGGCGGCGGTCCGTGCCCGCGTCGGTTACATGCCTGAGCACGACTGTCTCCCGCCGGACCTGTCCGCCGCCGAACTGGTGACGCACCTCGGCCGGATGAGTGGCCTACCCCGCACCACGGCCCGCGAACGCGCCTCCGAGGCGCTGCGCCACGTCGGGCTCTACGAGGAGCGCTACCGTCCGGTGGGCGGCTACTCCACAGGCATGAAGCAGCGGGTCAAGCTGGCCCAGGCGCTTGTGCACGACCCGGACCTGTTGCTGCTCGACGAGCCGACGAACGGGCTGGATCCCGCCGGCCGGGACGCCATGCTGGCGCTTGTGCACCGGATCGGCACCGAGTTCGGCATCTCCGTGCTGGTGTGCTCGCACCTGCTGGGCGAGGTCGAGCGGATCTGCGACACGCTTGTCGCCATCGACGGCGGCCGGCTGCTGCGGGCCGATCGCATCTCGGCGATGACCTCGGCCACCGACGTGCTCGCCGTCGAGGTCAGCGAGGGCACCGAGGAGTTGGCCGCCCGGCTGGCCGCACTCGACCTGCCGGTGGCGCGGGACGGGCGGCTGCTGCTCGTTCCGCTCGCCGACGACAGCACCTATGACCTGATCCTCGGTGCGGTCGCCGAGCTGGACCTGCCACTGCACCGACTGGACCAGCGCCGGCACCGGGTGGCCGAACTCTTCGCCACGAGGGAGCTCTCCCATGCCTGAGTCGTCCTCCGCCGCCGTGCGGTCCACGCCCACAGGTGTCATCCACGACATCGGCTACCAGCGCTACACGGGGCCCCGGCTGGGCCGTCGGCACGTCTTCGGCGCGCTCTACGTGCACGGCCTGCGCACCACGTTCGGCTTCGGACGCAGCGTCAAGGCCAAGATCTTCCCGTGGCTCGTGGTCGGGATCGTCACACTGGTCGCCGTGGCCCTCGCGGCGGTACGCAGCCAGATCGGCGAGCCGGTCGCCACGTACGCCCAGTTCGCCGACTCGATGAGCTGGCTTGTCATCTTCTTCGTGGCGGTGGCCGCGCCGGAGCTGGTCTCGCGGGACCTGCGCAGCGGGGTGCTGCCGCTGTACTTCTCCCGGCCGCTGCCGCGCAACGACTACGCGCTCGCCAAGCTGCTGGCACTCGTCACGGCGCTGTGGCTGCTGCTGGGCGGGCCGCAGCTGGTGATGTTCCTCGGTGCGGCGTTCACCACCAAGGACGGCATGAGCGGGGTCTGGAACGAACTGCTCGATTTGCTTCCCGGGCTGCTCTACGCCGGGCTGTGGGCGGTGGTCTTCGCCTCGATCGGGCTCCTTGTCGCATCGCTGACCGGCAAGCGCGCGTTCGCCGCCGGAGGCGTGGTGGCGGTCTTCCTGATGACCACACCGATCGTGGGCACGCTGAGCATCCTGCCGTCGACGACTGCAAACGAACTGGCCGGCCTGGCCTCGCCCTCCACCCTCGTGCAGGGCGTCGGCATCTGGTCGCTCGGCGACCTGCTTGTCGAGAACGGCCAGGGCGGCGCGATGATCGGCGACTTCGGTCCGGTCTACGCCCTGGCCGCGGTGCTGCTGGTCGCCGGTGCGACCGCCCTCCTGCTGGCCCGCTACCGGAAGGTCGCATCCTGATGAGCACGCTGAGCCTGACCGGGGTGTCCCGGTGGTACGGCAACGTGGTCGCCGTCAACGACATCAGCATGGATCTCGGGCCGGGCGTCACCGGTCTGCTCGGCCCGAACGGCGCCGGCAAGACCACGCTGCTGCACATGATGGCCGGTTTCCTCTCCCCGTCGCGCGGCACTGTGACCCTCGACGACCAGCCGACCTGGCGTAACCCCGACGTGTACCGCCGGCTGGGCCTGGTAAGCGAGCGGGAGGCGGTGCAGAGCTTCCTCAGCGCGTACGAGTTCGTGCTGGCGAGCGCGAAGCTGCACCGGCTGCCCGACCCTGCGGCGGCGGCCCGCCGGGCCATCGACCTCGTGGAGTTGGAGTCGGCGCAGGACCGGCGGATCGGCACGTACTCCAAGGGCATGCGGCAGCGGGCCCGGGTGGCCGCCGCCATGGTGCACGACCCGCAGGTGCTGCTGCTCGACGAGCCGTTCAACGGCATGGACCCGCGCCAGCGGCTGCACATGATGGAGTTGCTGCACAAGCTGGGCGATGCCGGGCGGACCATCCTGTTCAGCTCGCACATCCTGGAGGAGGTCGAGCAGATCGCCGGCACGGTGCAGGTGATGGTGGCCGGTCGGCTTGCCGCCTCCGGTGACTTCCGCACCATCCGCCGGCTGATGACCAACCGTCCGCACGTGTTCGCGGTTCGCTCCACCGACGACCGGGCGTTGGCAGTGGCGCTCATCGCCGAGGAGTCGGTGAACGGTGTCGAACTGGACCGCACCGGGCTGACGGTGCGGGCCGGCGACTACGGGGCCTTCACCCGGGCGCTGCCCCGGATCGCGCTGACCCGGGGCATTCGGGTGCGCCAACTGGTGCCGTCGGATGAATCCCTGGAAAGCGTCTTCTCCTACCTCGTGGAGGCCTGACCGGTGAGTGCGAGGAGTGAACGAGCGCAGCGAGTGAGCCCCGCAGTCACGAACGAAAGAAGCTGAGATGTCGACAATTACCTGGATCACCGCGCGCGGGCTGTTCGGCCGGCGTCGGTTCCTGCTGCTGCTCCCGCTGCCACTTGTGCTGCTCGGTCTGGCAGTGCTCTGCCGCTCGCTTGGCGTCGACCCGGGCCAGTGGGGTCCGCCGGTGCTTGTCGGCCTCGGTCTGGCGGTCGTGCTGCCGGTCGTCGCGCTGATCATCGGCACCGGCGTGCTGGGTGCCGAGATCGACGACGGCACAGTGGTGCACATCCTGACCAAGCCGCTGCCGCGCTGGCAGATCGTTCTGCCGAAGCTCGCGGTGTCCGCCGGGGTCACAGCGGCCACAGTCGCGGTGCCGCTGTACGTCGCGGGCGTGCTCGCCGATTCGGTACGCCTCGGCCTGGCGCTGGCGGCCGCGGCGGCGCTCGGCGCGCTCGCGTACTCGGCGTTCTTCCTCGCGCTCAGCCTGGTCACCCGGCGGCCGGTGCTGCTCGGCCTGGTCTACGTGCTGATCTGGGAGGGGCTGCTGGGCAACTTCGTCAGCGGCACGAAGGTGCTCTCGATCCAGCAGTACGTGATCGCCCTGGCCGACCGGCTCGCACCCACCGGGCTGCTGGAGACCAGCGTGTCGGTGCCTGTGGCATCGGTGATGACCGCGTTGGTGAGCGTCGGCTTCACAGTGCTGGCCATCGACCGTCTGCGGTCGTTCAGCGTGGCCGGCGAGACGAGCTGAGGTCAGTGCGAGGCGGTGCTCCGGCCAGCCACCCCACGGCGGTAGGGCTGGCCGGATGGACCGGCCGGGTCACGCCGGGCGAGGCTGGTGGGCGTGATCGTCGAAGCGGAGCGGACGTCGTTGACTGAGCCGTACTCCCGGAGCAGCCGGCCCTGGCTGACCAGCCTGGCAGCCGCCGGGCTGGCCTGCGCCATCGTCACCACGGCGGCCCAGGGCATCGGCAAATTTCACTGGTGGGCGGTGTTCATCCTGATCCCGGCCGCGTTGATGGCAGCCAGCGGTGGGCCGCTGCTGGCCCGGGGCGGTGGTCGGGCCTTCGGCGGTTACATGCTCGCCTGCGTCGGTGGCCTCGTCTTCGCGGTGGGCGCGCTGCTGATGTTCGGGGTGATGGGGCTGGGCTGGCCCCTGCTGGTGGTGCTGCCCTGCCTGGCGGTCGCCGGCACCTACGGGTGGCGGGCGGCCGACCCGCTGGCCCGTGGCCTGCACCGGGCGGTGGCCCTGCTCGCGCTCACCGCCGTGCTGCTCGGTGTGACTCTGCAACTGATCCGGGTGGACCTGATCCGGCTGGAGACCGGCTGGTGGGGGGCGTTCCTGATGCTGGCCGGGGCCATCGTGCTGGGCAACGCGGGGGAGTTGACCAGGCACCGGATGCCGTACCGCCTCCAGGCGATCACCCTGCTGGTGGGGCCGGCGGTGATCGCGTTCCTGCTCGGGTTGCGCTTCCTGCGCGGCTGGTGAGCTGTTAGGAAGGGCCCCCTTTTATGCATCAGGCGTTAATAGGGGGCCCTTCCTTGCAGGTCAGAAGGCGCTGGCGATGACGAGTTCCGGAGTGCGGTCGGGCAGCAGGTCGAGCTTGCCGATCCGACCGGCCGCGCGCAGGTCGTCTGCGACAAGCGTGAGCTGCTCCAGCAGGTCGGCCGGGCCGAGCGCCTCGGCCAGCGGCACCTCCGCCTTCATCGACAGCTTCCGCTCCGACTTGGCCCGTCGCACCTGGCTCAACGCGTCACCGGCCAGCCGCAGCAGCGCCGGATCACCCGAACCTTCGATCGTCGACGCCACCTCGTACGTGGTGGGCCACGGCGCGCGGTGCACCGACCCGTACCGCCACCACGACCAGACCTCCTCGGTGACGTACGGCAGCACCGGGGCGAACAGGCGCAGTTGCACCGACAGCGCCGATGCCAGAGCCGCCCGTGCCGATTCGGCAGCCGCTCCCGTGCCGTACGCGCGCTCCTTCACCAACTCGATGTAGTCGTCGCAGAACCGCCAGAAGAACGCCTCGGTCGCCTGCAACGCGGCAGTGTGGTCGTACGCGTCGAAGGCGGCGCCCGCGGCGGTGACCACGGTGGCCAGTTCGGCGAGCATCGCCCGGTCCAGCGGGGCGGTCGCCGGGGTGCGCAACGCGTCCGCGGCACCGAGCCCGAGGGCGAACTTCGACGCGTTGAGCAGCTTGGTGGCCAGCCGTCGGCCGACCTTGATCTGCGCCGGGTCGAAGGCCAGGTCCATCCCGGGTTTGCCGCTGGCAGCCCAGTAGCGCACCGCGTCCGAGCCGTGCTGCTCCAGCAGCGCCAGCGGGGTGACCACGTTCCCCTTGGACTTGGCCATCTTCTTGCGGTCCGGGTCGAGGATCCAACCCGAGAGCACGGTGTCCCGCCACGGCAGCACCCCGTGCTCGAAGTGCGAGCGGACCACGCTGGAGAAGAGCCAGGTCCGGATGATCTCCTGCCCCTGCGGGCGGAGGTCCATCGGGAAGACCTGCGCGAACAGCTCCGGGTCGGTCTCCCAACCGCCGACGATCTGCGGGGTCAGCGACGATGTGGCCCAGGTGTCCAGCACGTCCGGGTCACCGACGAAACCGCCGGGCTGGCCGCGCTGTGACTCGTCGTAGCCGGGGGCCGGATCACTGGACGGGTCGACCGGCAGCGCCGACTCGTCCGGCGTGAGAGGGTGGGACCAGTCCGGCTCGCCAGCGTTGTCGAGCCGGTACCACACAGGCACCGGCACACCGAAGAAGCGTTGGCGGCTGACCAGCCAGTCCCCGGTGAGACCGCTCACCCAGTGGTCGTAGCGGTGCTTCATGTGCGCCGGCACCCAGCGCAGCTCCTCGCCCCGGGCCAGCAACGTCGCCCGCAGCTCAGCATCCCGGCCGCCGTTGCGCAGGTACCACTGCCGGGTCGACACGATCTCCAGCGGCCGGTCGCCGCGTTCGTAGAACTTCACCGGGTGCGTGATCGGGCGGGGCTCGCCGATGAGGTCACCCGCGTCGGCGAGCATCCCGACGATCTCCCGGCGGGCGCCGTTGACGGTCTGCCCGGCCAGCGCCGCGTACGGCTGCGCCGGCACACCGGCCGGCGGCTCGGGAAGCAGACGACCGTCCCGGCCGATCACCACACGGGTGTCCAACCGCAGCTCGCGCCACCACGTCACGTCGCTCAGGTCGCCGAACGTGCAGACCATGGCGACGCCGGTGCCCTTCGCGGGGTCGGCGAGCGGGTGGGCGTGCACCGGCACCTCGACGTCGAACAGCGGGCTTCGCACCGTACCGCCGACCAGTTCGGCGTACCGCTCGTCGTCGGGGTGGCAGACCAGCGCCACGCAGGCCGGCAGCAACTCGGGTCGGGTGGTGTCGATGAGCACCTCACGCCCGGCCGGGCCGGTGAACCGCAGCCGGTGGTAGGCGCCGGGGCGCTCCCGGTCCTCCAGCTCCGCCTGCGCGACGGCGGTGGCGAAGCCGACGTCCCACAGCGTCGGCGCCTCCGCCTGGTACGCCTCACCGCGCAGCAGGTTGCGCACGAACGCCCGCTGGCTCGTCGCGCGGGCCACGCGGCCGATCGTCGTGTACGTCAGCGACCAGTCCACCGAGAGGCCGAGCCGCCGCCACAGGGCCTCGAAGACCTGCTCGTCGGCGACTGTCAGCCGCTCGCACAACTCGATGAAGTTGCGCCGGGAGATGGGGGTGGGGTCGCGGCGTGCCGCGTCGTCGACAGGCGTCGCCGGTGGCCGCCACACCGGGTCGTACGGCAGCGCCGGATCGCAGCGCACCCCGTACACGTTCTGCACGCGACGCTCGGTGGGCAGCCCGTTGTCGTCCCAGCCCATCGGGTAGAAGACGGCCTTGCCGCGCATCCGCTGGTACCGCGCGACGGTGTCGGTGTGCGTGTACGAGAAGACGTGACCCATGTGCAGCTCGCCCGATACGGTGGGCGGCGGGGTGTCGATGGCGTACACGTCGGCGCGCTTCTTCGAGCGGTCGAACGCGTACGTGCCCTCCTCTTGCCAGCGGCGCGCCCAGCTCTCCTCGAGCCCGTCCAGACTCGGACGCTCGGGAACGCCGGCGCGGGTGGTCCTCGCCGTATCGGTCATCCTGCGATCGTAGGCACCGCGAGGGTGCCGGGCCACGTAGTTGCGCAGCACCGGGCTCAGACCAGCGAGTCGCGCCACTGCCGGTGCAGGGCCGCGTACCGGCCGCCGGCCGCGGCCAGCACGGCGGGTGGGCCGTCCTCGACGAGGCGTCCGCCGTCGAGGACGAGCACCCGGTCGGCAGTCTCCACTGTGGAGAGCCGATGTGCGATCACCAGGGCGGTCCGGTCCCGCAGGATGGTGCCGAGTGCCCGCTGCACGAGCCGTTCGGTCGGCACGTCAAGCGAGGACGTCGCCTCGTCCAGGATCAGCACTGTCGGGTCGGCCAGGAACGCCCGGGCGAACGCGACGAGCTGCCGCTGCCCGGCGGAGAGCCGACCGCCGCGCCTGTGCACCTGCGTGGCGTACCCGTCGGGAAGCGCGGCGATGAAGTCGTGCGCGCCGATGGCCTGCGCGGCGGCCTGGACCTCGGCGTCGTCGGCGTCCGGGCGGCCGAACCGGATGTTCTCGGCCACGGTGCCGCTGAACAGGTGGTTTTCCTGGGTGACAAGCACCACCGCGCGGCGCAGGTCGGCGTCGACCACCTCGCGCAGGTCGACACCGTCGAGGCGTACCGTGCCGGTGTCCGGGTCGTGGAACCGGGCGACCAGCTTGGCGATTGTCGACTTGCCCGCGCCGGTGGGCCCGATCAGCGCGACGGTCTGCCCGGCCGGCACTGTCAGATCCAACCCGTCGAGGATCGGGGTGCCTGCCAGGTAGCCGAACGAGACCGCCCGGAAGGTCAGCTCCCCCCGACCGCTGCCGGTCGGCAGCGGAACCGGCCGGATGGGCTCGGCGACGGCGGGCCGTTCGTCGAGCACCCCGGCCAGCTTCTCCAACGCGGCGGTGGCCGACTGGAGCGAGTTGTAGAACTGGCTCAGCTCCTGCATCGGCTCGAAGAAGCGGCGCAGGTACAGCAGGAACGCGGCGAGCACCCCGACCTCGGTGTGCCCGCCGAGCACCCGCCAGCCGCCGTAGCAGAGCACCACGGCGATCGTCACGTTGCCGATCAGCTTGATCGCCGGGGAGTACGTGGCGATCAGGCGGAACGCGTGCAGGCTGGAACGTCGGTAGTCGTCGCCGAGCGCCACGAAGATCCGCTGGTTGCGCGGCTCCCGGCGGAACGTCTGCACCGCACGGATGCCCCGCATGGACTCGACGAAGTGCACGATGACGAGCGCGACCGCCTCCCGGGTACGCCGGTACGCGCCGGCCGACGCCCGCGCGAACCAGCGGGACAGCACGAACAGGAACGGGAACGCGAACAGCGTCACCGCCGCCAGCGGCAGGTCCATCCAGAGCAGGATGGCGGCCACCGACAGGATCGACAGCGCGGCCAGCACCAGGCTGTCGATGCCGCCGTCGACGAGTTCGGCGATCGAGTCCAGATCGCTGGTCAGCCGGGAGACCATCCGGCCGGAGGTGTAGCGCTCGTGGAAGCCCACGGACAGCCGCAGGAAGTGCCCGAACACCCGCTGCCGCAGGTCAAGCAGGACGGCCTGGCCGATCCGGGCGGAGAGGGTCAGGAACCCACGCCGGGCCGCGTACTCGGTCACCGCGGCGACGGCGAACGCGGCGGCGACGGCGGCGAGCGGCCCGGCGTCCCCGGCCCGCAGCGGCGCGATGCCCCGGTCGATGCCGACCATCACCAGGTACGGCCCGGCCATCGCGGCGGCGTTCTGGGCCAGCAGCAGGCCGATCGCGGCGGCCAGCCGCCGCCGGTGCGGGCGGAGCAGGTCGGCCAGAAGTGCCCGACTGTGTCGGCGCAGCCGGGCCACCGCCTCGGGGGTGCTCTCCTCGGCCTGGCTGCGGTCGGCCTCCGGGTCGGTGGCCGTGCCGCGCCAGCGCGTCAGCTCCGGCTCCTGCTCCTGCTCTTGTTCCTCCGGCGGTGGGCCTGCCTGCTGCGGCACAGTCACGAGCGCACCAACCCCCACCCGTCGGAGGTGGGGGAACTGGACCCATCGCCTCCGCTCGGTGGTGGCTCGGCGGCGAGCAGCGCGCGGTACGCGGGTACTGTGGCCAGCAGTTCGGAATGCCGGCCGACAGCGACGATCCGGCCGCCGTCGAGCACTGCGACCCGGTCGGCAAGTGAGATCGTCGACGGCCGGTGCACCACAAGCAGCGCGGTGGTGGTGCGCAGGACCTGCCGCAGCGCCGCCTCGACAAGCGCCTCGGTGTGCACGTCCAGGGCGGACAGCGGGTCGTCGAGCACCAACAGTGCCGGCCGCCCCAGCACCGCCCGGGCCAACGCGAGCCGTTGGCGTTGACCGCCGGACAGCGACAGCCCCTGCTCACCCACCCGGGTGGCCAACCCCCACGGCAGGTCGTACGCGAAGTCGGCCTGGGCGAGCGCGAGGGCGGCGCGGACCTCGTCGTCGTCGGCGTCCGGGCGGCCCAGTGTGAGGTTCTCCCGCACCGACATGGAGAACAACGTGGGTTCCTCGAACGCCACCCCGACCAGTCGACGCAGCGAGGCCAGCCGGAGATCACGCAGGTCGTGCCCGTCCAGTGTGATCCGGCCGCCGGTCACCTCGTGCAGCCGGGGCACGAGGGAGAGCAACGTGCTCTTGCCGCTGCCGGTCGCGCCGACCAGTGCCAGCGTCTCGCCCGGCTCGATGGTCAGGTCGATCTCGCGCAGCACCGGCGCGGCGGTGCCCGGATAACAGAAGGCGACGCGTTCGAAGCGGAGCCTTCCGCGTACCGCGTCGCGGGACAACGTGAGCGCCTCGGGCGCGTCCACGATCTGCGGTGGGGTGTCCAGCACCTCCTGGATCCGGTCGGCGGCGGTCGCCGCCTCCTGACCGTTGGCGATGATCCAGCCCAGCGACTGCACCGGCCAGATGAGCATCAGCTGGAGGCTCGCGAACGCGACAAGCTCGCCGATGGTGAGCACACCCCGCGCGGCGGCGGCCGCCCCGGCCACCAGCACCACGCCGAGCGTCACGTTGGGCACCAGGTCGAGCAGCGCCGCGGTGTTGGCGAGCAGCCGGCCCTTGCCGACGCCCGTGTCGTGCAGGGTCCGGGCGCCGGCGGCGAAACGGGCGGCAAGTTCGGGCCCCCGGCCGTACGCCTTCATGGTGCGCAGACCCTGCGCGGTCTCCTCGACAAGCGTCGCCACATCGCCCTGCTGATCCTGCATCCGGCGGGACGCGGTGTGGTAGTGCCTGCCGAACCGTCGGGCGATCAGCAGCAGTGGCACCGCGCTGGCCGCGACAAGCAGCCCGAGCGCGGCGTGCAGGCGGATCAGCAGCAGCACCACCACCACGTAGGTGGCCAGGTTCAGCACCAGGAAGAACACACCGAACGAGAGGAACCGGCGAATCACCGACAGGTCGCTGGTGATCCGGGAGAGCAGTTGGCCGGACTGCCAGCGGTCGTGGAAGCTCGCCGGCAGCCGTTGCAGGTGGGCGTAGACGTCGGCGCGCAGAGTCGCCTCCATGCCCACCGCCGAGGACGACTGCACCCAGCGGCGGACGAAGATGAGCACCGCCTCGGCCACGCCGAGCAGCAGCGCCAGGCCACCGAGCTGGAGCAGCCCCGCGGGCTCGTGCCGGGCTATCGGCCCGTCCACCACCCGCTGCACCACAAGGGGTACGGCGATCCCGGCGGCAGTGCCCGCGAGCCCCGCGACAAGCAACCAGGCGAACTCGGCGGCGTACGGGCGCAGGTAGCGGCGCAGCCGCCAGAGGTTGTGCACGGAGTGGGTGCCCGAGGCGGCCCGGGCGGCCGGGTCGCCGTCGCTCTCCACAGGCACTACCCGACGGTAGCGTCAATATCTGTCGATGTTGCTGTCAGCTTGTTGTCAACCGCTGCTCGTGACCGAGCAGCCACCTCTTCACGTCGAGCCCCCAGCGGTAGCCACCGAGGCTGCCATCGGTGCGCAGGACCCGGTGACAGGGCACGAACAGCGCCGCCGCGTTACGGGCGCAGGCAGCCGCGGCTGCCCGTACCGCCGGTGGTCGGCCGGCCAGCGCCGCGTACCCGGTGTAGGTGACCGGGGTGCCGGCCGGGACTGACCGCAGCACCTGCCAGGCGTGGGCCATGAACACGCCTCCGGTGTGCTGCCGCACCGGGACGGCGTCGATGGCGGCGAGGTCACCGTCGAGGTAGGACCGGACGGCGGCGGTGACGGGCCCGAGGTCGGTGCGCTGCCGCAGCGGCGCGCGCAGGGTCGGGTGGATCAGGGGCAGCAGGGCCGCCGGGTCCGGTGTGAAGCCGGCCGCCAGGACGTCGCCGTCCGGGCCGGCGAGGATGCTCAATGGGCCGGTCGGCGTGCTCGTGATGGTGCTGTCGATGTTCATGCCGCTCTCCAGAGTCTGATCGTGGCGTAGGACCGCCAGGGCCGCCAGCGTTCGGCGTGCGCGTGGAGGGTGGTGTCGGGCAGGCCGAGTGCGGCGGCGCCGCGTCGGACCGCGAGGTCGGTGTCGAGCAGGACGTCCGGGTCGCCGAGGGCGCGCATGGCCAGGTAGTTCGCTGTCCACGGGCCAATGCCGGGCAGCGCGAGCAACTGCCGGACGGTTCCCTCCCGGTCACCTCCCGGCGCCAGGTCCACAGTCCCGTCGACAACCGCCCGAGCCAGAGCCCGCAGCGTCTCCCGCCGCCGAACAGGCATCCCAAACCCCGAATCCGGCACCCCCAGCACCTCCCCAGCGCCAAGAAACCCCCCACCCGGCCCCCCGCCCGCTCCCCCGCTCCGGTGATCATGAGGTTGGCGGGGGGTTTGATCTCCATCCGGCACGTCAACCTCATGATCATCGAGCGGGGACGGGGTGCCGGGCGGGGAAGGGGTGCCGGGCTGGGGGAGGGGAGGGCGGGCGGCGAGGAGGAGGCGGGTCAGGGTGGTGCGGGCGCTGGTGACCGAGACCTGCTGGCCGACGATGGCGCGTACGGCCATCTCGAAGCCGTCCACCGACCGGGGAACGCGGATGCCCGGCTCCGCCGCCACCACCGGGGCCAGCGCCGGGTCCGCCGCCAGTGTCCCGTCGACAGCTGTCGGGTCCGCGTCCAGGTCGAACAGGCGGCGGCAGCGGGCCACCGCCGGCGCCAGGTCACGCACGTCGGCCAGGCGCAGCGTCGCGGCCACGTACCCGTCGGTCGGGGTCAGCGCCACCTGACCGGTGCCGTGCGGCAACCGCAAACCCCTGTGGTACGTCCCGTCGCGCACCTCGTCCACCCCCGGCAGCGCCCGCACCGCCAGGAAGTCCAGGAGCGCCCGCGCGTGCAACGGCGGTCGGTACGCCAGTCGGAGCGTGATCGTTCCCGCCCCGGTCGCCACCTCGGGCCGGCCCCGGGCCGTGCGCAGGTCCGACGGCGCGCCCGCGTACACCTCTCGGATCGTGTCGTTGAACTGCCGCACACTGCCGAAGCCCGCGGCGAACGCGACCTCGGTCATTCCCAGGTCGGTCGTCTCGATCAGGATCCGGGCGGTCTGCGCCCGCTGCGCCCGGGCCAGCGCGAGCGGCCCGGCACCCATCTCGGCGCGCAGCATCCGGTGCAGGTGCCGCTCGGTGTAGCCGAGGCGGGCGGCCAACCCCGGTACGCCGTCGCGATCCACGACCCCGTCGGCGATCAGTCGCATCGCCCTACCGACCACGTCGGCGCGGACGTCCCATTCGGGGGAGCCGGGTGCGGCATCGGGTCGGCAGCGGCGACAGGCGCGCAGCCCCGCGCCCTGCGCCGCCGCTGCGGACGGAAAGAAACGGACGTTCTGTCGCTTGGGTGTGGTTGCCGGGCAGGACGGCCGGCAGTAGATGCCGGTGGACGTCACGCCGGTGTAGAACCAGCCGTCGAACCGCTGGTCACGGCTGTCCACGGCCCGGTAGCACCGCTCGAAGTCCATCTCCACGCCACCGATGATGCCCCGCCCGGATGGGCTTCGGCTGGCGGGAATCGGACCTGGCTGTGGACCAGGGGGAGCAGCGCCGTCGAGGAAGCGGTCCGGCCGGTCAGGCCCCGAGCGGTACTCGGCCTGACCGGCCGGGAATCAGCTCAGCGGGCTGGCTGCCCGGGCGCGTTCGCACTGGCGGTCGGAACCCCCGGCGGCGGAGGTTCCGCCGGGCGGCCCGGCGCACCGGGCGGTCCCGCCGGGCTGCCGGGCGGCGGCGGGGCCGGCGCGTCGGTCGGTCGACCCGAACTGGGTACGCCGGGCGCGGCGGGAACGTCAGTCGGTTTCGCGGTCGGAGGAGCCGGCACGCCGGGTGGCCCGGGTGCGGTGGGCGGCTCGGCAGCGGGGCCGGCCGGGCTGGGCGCGACGGGTCGCGGCTGGTCGGAGCCGGTCGCGGCGAGGGCGATGGGTGCCGCGATCAGGATGGCGGCCACGGTGCCCACCGCCCCCATCGTCACCGTGACGCGACGCCGCTGGCGTACCCGCCGTTCCGCTCGGCTCAACTGGTCATGCACGATCGGTGCCTCCTCAGCCAGGTCGGTGAGGGTGGAGCGGATGAGGTGCTCGAAGGGCTCGGTCATCGCCGTACCTCCAGCAGTTCGATCTCCGGTAGCAACTCCCGCAGTCGGGTGACCGCCCGGTGGGTACGGCTGCGCACAGTGCCTACCGAGCAGCCGAGCAGTTCGGCGACCCGGGCCTCGGGCAGGTCCTCGTAATAGCGCAGGACCACCACCGCCCGTTGGGCCGGCGGCAGGTGCCGCAGCGCGGCGCGCATCGCCAACCGCACGTCCGACCCACCGCTCGGGTCGGCGCCTACCGGCTCGTCCGCCGGATTGAGCGGCGTCTCCCGCCACCGGCGCAGGCGCCGCCACCAGCTGATCTGCTGGCGGTACATCACCACGCGCAGGTACCCCTCGGGGTCGGTGTGGCGGATGGTCGCCCACTTCGGGATGGCTCGCGCCAGCGCCGACTGCAGGAGGTCCTCGGCTGCGTTCCGGTCCCCGGTCAACAGGTACGCGATCCGCATCAGCGCCGGAGTCCGGCTGCTGACGAACTCGGCCAGTCGGAGTCGTTCGTCCTCGTCCACAACCACCTCCCTTTCGTTGTCACCTCTACAGACGCCTCAGCTCGTCGCCGCTATCCACGTTCGACGGTGTTGTCCGTCCGAAAGTGTCGGTCGTGGCGGGTAACGTCCGGCCACCAACTCAAGAAGGGGTACGGCGATGGCGAGCGTGGCGGATCGGGCGGCGGCGTCGACACCTGGCGCTTTCCCGCCGCTGCCCCGGGCCGTCGTGCAGTCCTTCTACCGCCGGATGCGGGCCGTCGCGCCGGCCGCCGTCGGTGCCATCGAGCGGGACCGGGCCGCCGACCCCGAGCAGGCGTTCGCCGACACCGCTTGCGGCCGGCTGGTGCGGTCGCTCGACGACGCGGGCCTCCGGGCACTCGGGATGTGGACACACCACTGGTGCATGCGTTTCTACGACGATGACACCCGGCCCGGTCGGCGGCTGGTCCGGGAGATCGCCACCCGACCGGGGCTGGGTTGGACGGCCGACGAGGTGCGCTGGATGCTGCGCGAGTCGGTGTGGGCCGGGCCGGCAGCCCCTGAGCGGTTCACGCTGCCCCGCGCCGCCGCCGCGCAACTACCCCCGACCGACCGGCCGCTGGACGAGTTGCCGCCGGGGCACTGGCCCGAGGGTGCGGTGCCCCGTCAGCGGCGGCCGAGCTGACGCCGCGCCAGCTCATCTCGCCGGCGTGGAGGGGCCGTCCGCTGCGTGGGTGCGCCCCCGGCCGTTCGGCGGCTGGGGCAGGATGGACGCGGCACCGCACCGACGGAAGGGACGCCCATGCCCGCAAGCGCACCGACGATCCTCGCCACAAGCATGGGTTTCAGCCGGGGAGACCGCGGTCCGCTGGATCTGCGTCCCGGCCCGGTCTTCGAGCTGGCCGCCGAGCTGGCCGAGGCCGGCCCGCAGCCACGGATCTGCTACCTCGGGCAGGCCGTCGGTGACCAGCCCACATCGCTGGCCGCCATCTACGGCGCGTTCGCCGACACCCGGTTCCGGCCGTCGCACCTGGCGCTGTTCCCGATGCCGAACGTCGACGACGTCCGCGCCCACCTGCTCGCCCAGGATGTGATCTGGGTCGGTGGTGGCAGTGTCGCCAACCTGGTGGCGGTCTGGCGGGTGCACGGCCTCGGCGAGATCCTGCACGAGTGCTGGCAGGCCGGCGTGGTGCTGGGCGGCGTGTCCGCCGGCTCGATCTGCTGGCATGTGGGCGGTGCCACCGACAGCTTCGGCCTGCGGCTGCGCGGCTTCACCGACGGGCTGGGCTGGCTGCCGTACGGCAACGGGGTGCACTACGACAGCGAGGCCCAGCGGCGACCGTTGATGCACGAGCTGGTCGGCAACGGGACGCTGCCGACCAGCCACTGCACGGATGACGGCGTCGGCCTGGTCTACCGGGGGACCGAGCTGGTCGAGGCGGTCGCCGACCGCGAGGGCGTCTCCGCGTACGAGGTGAGCCGTTCGACGGACGGCAGCGTCCAGGAGACGGTCATCGCCCCACGCCTGATCGGCTGACAGCCTCGTCGACCATGATCGTCTGGCCGTACTGACGGCCGAATCGGAGCCGGCTGGACCCGCCTGGTCGGCACCGGCGTAAGCTGGCTCGTCGTGAGTCTCACCATCGGCATCGTCGGCCTGCCCAACGTCGGCAAGAGCACGCTTTTCAACGCGTTGACCAAGAACGACGTGCTGGCGGCGAACTACCCGTTCGCCACCATCGAGCCCAACGTCGGCGTGGTCGGGCTCCCCGACGAGCGGCTGGGCAAGCTGGCCGAGATCTTCTCCTCGCAGAAGGTGCTGCCCGCCCCGGTGTCGTTCGTCGACATCGCCGGCCTGGTGCGCGGCGCGTCGAAGGGGCAGGGCCGGGGCAACGCCTTCCTCGCCAACATCCGGGACGCCTCGGCGATCTGCCAGGTCGTCCGGGCCTTCTCCGACCCGAACGTGGTGCACGTCGACGGCAAGGTCTCCCCGGCCGACGACATCGAGACGATCAACACCGAGTTGATCCTCGCCGACCTCCAGACCCTCGACAAGGCGCTGCCGCGGTTGGAGAAGGAGGCCAAGCTCCGCAAGGACCGCCTGGCCGCCGTCGCCGCCGCGAAGGCTGCCATCGAGGTCCTCGACGGCGGCACGACCCTGTACTCCGGGGCCGCCGCTGCCAAGATCGAGCTGGAGCACCTGCGCGAGCTGCACCTGCTCACCACCAAGCCGTTCCTCTACGTCTTCAACGTCGACGAGGCCGAGCTGGCAAACGAGGCGTTCCTCGACGAACTGCGCGCCTTGGTCGCCCCCGCCGAGGCCGTCTTCATGGACGCCAAGATCGAATCTGAGCTGGTGGACCTGCCCGAGGACGAGGCCCGCGAGCTGCTGGAGTCGATCGGGCAGAACGAGCCCGGCCTCAACCAGCTCGTCCGGGTCGGCTTCCGCACCCTCGGCCTCCAGACGTACCTCACCGCAGGCCCCAAGGAAGCGCGCGCCTGGACCGTCCCGGTCGGCGCCACAGCGCCGGAGGCCGCAGGCGTCATCCACAGCGACTTCCAGCGCGGCTTCATCAAGGCCGAGGTGGTCTCCTACAACGACCTGGTCGAGCACGGATCGATGGCGGCGGCCAAGGCGGCGGGCAAGGTCCGCATCGAGGGCAAGGAGTACGTCATGCAGGACGGCGACGTGGTGGAGTTCCGCTTCAACGTCTAGTTCCGGTCCGACGTCTGCCTGATCCACGTCGCTTCTCGTGGCTGGTTCCTGCGGCTCACAATGTCGTGTGGAATCCGATCAGCAGTCCGATGACCGACTCGGCTATGCCCGCGACCGTGACTGGATCGCCTACGCGATCCATGAACTTCCAGTGGGCGTGCTGTGGGGGCCGGATGGCGCGACAGCGGAGCAGTGTGCGGAACTGCTGGACGGCTTAGACGAGTTCGCAACCGTCTGCGATCGCCTCGGATTGGGTGATCACGCGGAGTTCATCGAGAATTGCCGGTGGCACTTCGAGCACTATGCGCATTACCTGGGCCGCCGTCGTCATTTCGTGGACTACGGCACCTACGTTCGCGACCGGCACGGACCGATGAGCATCTCACCACCGCCGCCTCCGTACTGGTTGGGCAGCAGATAGATGCGCGGCGTCACGTGCTCGACGCCCGGCTGGGCTGAATCGCGTTGCCCACCCCGTCGAGCAGCCCCTACGGTGATCCGGTGATGATCCGTGACGCCGAGGACGCCGACTGGCCTGCGATCTACCCCTTTTTCAGCGAGATCGTCGCAGCGGGGCACACGTACGCCTACCCGGAGGATCTCACTCTGGACCAGGCTCGTGGGCTGTGGATGGAAGCTCCGCCGGGGCGTACCGTCGTCGCGGTTGATGGGTCGACAGTGCTTGGCAGCGCCAAGATGGGCCCCAACCGGCCCGGCCGTGGAGCCCACGTCGCGACCGCCAGCTTCATTGTCGATCCGGCGCACGCGGGCCGTGGCGTCGGTCGGCACCTGGGCCAGCACGTCGTCGACTGGGCGCGGCGCAGCGGATACCGCAGTATCCAGTTCAACGCTGTGGTCGAGACCAACGAGGTGGCCGTGCGACTGTGGCGGTCGCTGGGCTTCGAGGTGCTCGCCACCGTCCCCGAAGCGTTCGATCATCCAGAGCACGGCCTGGTGGGGCTGCATGTGATGTTCCTGGACCTGGCCAGCCCCGCAGAGTCGTGACGTCCGGCCGGATCCCGGACGCCCGTGTGCCTGCGACAGCAGACACACGGGCCGGGATGCCGTCCGGATTGCCCGTCGTTCGGATCAGGTCGGTTCGACAGGTAGCCACAGCTCGCAGGTCGCGGTGCTGAAGTCGTCCGCGCGCTCCACCATCGAAACGATCGACGGGCCGGGCCGCAGGCGCCACGGGTTGGACGGGAACCACTCGGTGGCCGTCGCGGCCCAGGTGCTCTGGAGCGTCTGCGGATAGGGCCCGGCGCTGCGGAATACCGCCCACCTGCCGGCCGGCACCTCGATGGCGTCGAGGTCGTCGGGGACCGGCGTGTCCAGGGACACCGCAACCCCGTGCAGGTACGTCAGTTCGCTGCCCTCGGTGGCGTCGGGGTCGACGTTGTCGCTGACCTGCAGTAGCCCTGCCGGGTCGGTGTCGCTGAGGGCCTTCAATTGGAGATGCGCCTCCATCGGCAGGCCGGAGATGTGCTGCTGGATGTGCGGATTGACGCCCTCGTGGATGAGCGGGACCCGAGCCGCGTATCCGGCGAGCCGGAACGCGGGGCGTTCCACGATACGAGTGTGCATGGGGATGCTCCCTTCGACTGTCAGGCGGAACCTGAGCTGCGGTTGTGTGCGAAGGGGACCTCCGTCGCGACGAACGTCACCGGGGCCGGCGCCATGGACCGCCCGGAACGCACGACCGAACGCCTCGGTCGAGCCGTACCCGTGCCGGACGGCGATGCTCAGCAGATCGCCGTCCCCCCGTACGACGTCGGCTGCGGCCACGGTCATGCGGCGTCGGCGCACGTACTCCGACAGGGGCATGCCAGCCAACGACGAGAACATCCGGCGCAGGTGGTATTCGGTGGTGCCGAGCGATTTGGCCAGTTCGTTGACGTCGACGTCATCGGTGAGGTGCTTCTCCACCAGATCGACAAGTCGATTGAGTGCCGCGATCACGAGACCTCCCTTCGACATCGAGCTTGGCTGAACGGACCCCGGCCCCGCCCGACCGTAGCGGCCCGATCCGATCAGATGCCCGAGGTGGCCAGCGAGCGGTCAGGGCGCCGTTCGACGGATGACCAGCAGGGCGATGTCGTCGTTGGGGTTCTCGGTGTCGAGGGTCGCCATGACGGCGGCGCAGACGGTCTCGGCAGGTTCGAGCGGAACGGCGGCCGCCAGCCGGCCGATGCCGGTGTCGATCGATTCGCCACGGCGTTCGACGAGCCCGTCGGTGTAGCAGACCAGGACCGCACCGGGCGGGAAGTCCACAGTCGTACTGCGCCGCTGCGGAATCCGGTGGCGGATGCCGAGCGGCGGGTCGACCCTGGCGGGAAGCAGGGCGGTGGGCTCCGAAGGCACGACCATCACGGGGCGCAGATGCCCCGCCAGGGAGACCTTGATCGTCGTACCGTCCGGGGAGATCATCGCGTACAGCGCGGTGCTGAGACTGCCGGTCTCGAAGTGGTTGACCTTGCGGTCGAGGAGGGTCAGCGCCTCGGCTGGATCGTGCGACACCAGGGCGTACGCGCGCAGCGCACTCCGGATCCGACCCATCACCACGGCCGACTGGAGTCCGTGCCCCGACACGTCACCGATGACCACTCCCAACCACCCCGACGGCAGGGGGAAGACGTCGTACCAGTCGCCGCCCACTCCGGAGACGTGACCGGGGACGTAGCGGGCGGCCATCTCCAGATTCGGCACCTTGGGCAGCTCCGTGGGGAGCAGGCTCCGTTGCAGAGCCAGGGCGGCGCTCTGGTCCAGGCTGTGCGCGCGGGCCTGGTTCGCCACGCCGATCCGGTCGGCGACGAGTTCGAGCAGCCGGACGTCGTCGGGTGCGAACCGGCGTGGCGTGAGAGTCCCTACGTGCAGGACGCCGATGAGATCACCGCGCGCGAAGATCGGCACACCGAGCAGGGACTTCACCCCGGTTTGCAGCAGGACCGGATTGATCACCTGCTCGGCGGTGACCTGCTCGATGATCACTGGTTGACGGGTCAGGGCGATCCGACCGGCGAAGCCCCGGCCAACGGAGACCCGGAATGCCTGCCGGACCTCCTCCTCCAGCCCTTTGGCGGCGGTCGCGACAAGCTGCCGGGCGTGGACGTCGAGAAGCAGGATGGCGGCGGTGTCGACGCGCAGCAGCTCGCGGACCCGGTCGAGCAGCTCGTCGAAGAGGTCGGCGGCGTCGAGCCGGGACAGCGTCGCATCGGTCACGGCCTCAATGCGGCGTAACCGCTCCGCGTCCGTGACTCCGCTGGTCGCAACCACCCGCTGATCCTAGCTGTGCAGTCCGCTGCTGCTGATCGCGCACAGGTCAAGCTCGGACCTGGTGCAGCCGACGGCCGCTGAGGTGCGGCACCGGTCGGCGGCCGGGAACGAGCCGCGCGGATGGCCGCGACCCGGCTAAGATCGCCCGACTCGCCTTCGGCCTCACAACGGTCTGAGAAGGCCGGCCTGGGCTGCTACCGCTCGGCCCAGACGCCCAGCTCGTTGCCGCTGGGGTCGGTGAAGTGGAAGCGCCGCCCGCCGGGGAACTCGTACGGCCCGTTCACCACGTGACCGCCGGCGTCCTTGACGGCCTGCACGGACTGGTCCAGGTCTTTCGAGTAGAGCAGCACGAGCGGGCCGCCCGCCCGGACTTCCTTATCCACACGGAGGCCGCCCACCTCGGGTGCGGTTTCGCCGTGCGGGCTGCGGATGCCGGCGTATCCCGGCCCGTAGTCGTTGAACTGCCAGCCGAACGCGTCGGCGTAGAAGCGCTTGGCAATTTCGAGGTCGGTGACCGTGAACTCCACGTAGTCGATGGAGTGGTGGCCGTGTGGCGTTGGCTCAGACATGCGCGAGATTGTGCGCCACCGGTATGACAGGTGCTTCACCGACACGGACCGCAGCGGGCAGGCACTGCTCATCACCTTCGACCTGGTGCCGAGTGGCGCGGGCACGCTCGTCCGGATGACCGAGACAGGGTTCCGTGAGCACCACGTCGTGAGCACCACCGTTCACGACGAACCGTGGTCGGCGATCGGCGACCCCATGCGGCGTACGATGATCGACATCCTGTTGTCCGACGGACCGGGCACTGCCACAACGTTGATCAGGGGTTACCCGTCACCCGCCCGGCTCAGTAGAGCTGCGGCGGCAGCCCTTTGCGGTCTACGACGGCCCGGACCTGCGCCTCCCACTTGAAGATCAGGTCGTTCCACTCAGGCGAGTCGAAGTAGTTCTCGGTCGACCCGTCGAGGTCGAACTCCGGCATGTACATGCCGACCACGCCCTTCTGGAGCAGACCCTCCTCAGGGACGTCCTTCTCGCGCAGGATCAGGATCGGTAGGCCGAGCTGGTACGCCATCGCCGGTTCGATGTGCGACCAGGGGCTGGTCAGCCAGGTGTCGTCCAGCCGGTAGCTCTTCAGGCCCGCGAGGTCGGTGCGGAAGTTGCCGCTGCCCGTCTCGATGTACGTCCGCCGCAGGGCGACGGTGATGAGCCCGCTCGACTCCAACATCAGCCGCCTGATCGCCTTCAACGGGGCATCCATGTCGTAGTCGGGGAGTGGCCTGCTGTCGGCAGTCCGACTGCCGGCAGAGGTGTAGACGGGCCGAGGCCGGACGACCTCGGAAGCAGCGTCGGGCACTGGTCCCGGTGACGACCGCACCATGATCGACAGGTTGGCAGGGCCCCCGCGTCAACGTTTGATCGATCGGCGGAGGGGCATGTGCTGCCGTGCGTATCGACATCAACGAGCCAAGGGCCGTCGAGCAGTTCTGGGAAGGGATGCACGATGTCGCAGCTGCCGCGGCACGGCACCAGGATGGCAACCTCTACGGGGCGCTGGTCAAGATCGGCAGATCGGCCCTGGCCCAGGGGGTCGAACTGATGCCGGCCGGTGGGCTGTTCCTTGTATGCCCGGTCTGCGATGCCGCGCCGGGCCAGCGCTGTATCAACGTGCCGGGCGAACCGCTGAACGGCGACATCCTGCACCGGCAGCGCGTCGATGTGGTGGAGAAGGTGATCGAGGGGCAAGCGGCGCTTCCCGCTCCGCTCGCCTGATCAACACGCGAGTGCTCCTGCCCGGCTCCCTCGGCCACCTGCGGAATCCAGCGCGGAAGGAAGGCCGGTCCTCGCGACCGCTGGCAAGGCCGGCTCCGGTTCCCTGACGGCGAGGCGTTGGTGCCTCCCGACGCTGTTGAACCGGAGCCGACCAACCGCCACTACTGCTTGCGGTAGACGGAGATGTGCGCCGGACTGTTCGCGTCGAACGGTCGCCGGTGCCAGTCGGCGTACCGCTCGGTGAGCCGCAGCCCCGCCTGCTGCGCCATCTCGTCGATCTGGTGCGGCCAGGCGTACCGCATGGCGAACGGCTTCAGGTGCACACCGTCACCGTCGAACGTGATGGTCTGCCGGATGAACCGCTGCGCCGACCGGTCGTAGGAGTGCAACCGGATCGTCGCCGAGTCCTCGGTGACGGCACGAACCTGCACCTGCTCGTCGGCGTCGAAGTCACGCGGGTCGGGCACGAACGTCTCGATCACGAACGCGCCGCCGGGTGACAGCACCCGGGCGACGTTGCGGAAGCAGTCCGCCTGCCGCTCGGCGTCGACCAGGTTGAACAGCGTGTTGAAGACCAGGTACGCGAGCCGGAACTCACCTGTCACAGGTACGTCCGCCATGTCGGCGACGGCCACCAGGATCTGGTCGCCGCCGGGCTTGGCCCGCATCTGGGCGAGCATCTCCTCGGACGCCTCGATGCCGTGCACTGTGAGACCGTGCTCGGCCAGCGGCAGTGCGATCCGGCCGGTGCCGATCGCCAGTTCGAGGACCGGGCCGCCGTCGGCCAGGTCGGCCAGGAAGTCGACGGCGGGCATCGGGTCGGGGTTGGTGTCGCCGCTGTCGTAGTCGGCGGCCCACAGCCGGCCGAACAGGCCGGGATCGTCGAAGACCGACATCAGCGGCCTCCGAGGTTGGTCAGGATGTCACAGGGGCTCTGAGCAGGTCTGCTCACGAAGTCTCGATTCCTCAGGTCGGATGACGGTGGGTTCGGGGGACTTCGTCGTGTTGGGCATGTCGCTGCTCCCTTCCGGCGGCTGTCGAGTGAGGACACCAGAGACAGCCGGGGCCCGGCAAGGCAATTACGCCAGCCGGGCCCGTAGCGCGTGTGGTCAGGAGATGTGGTGCAGGATCACGTTGTGTACGTGGTGGCTCTTCTGCGCGCCACGGAACTCCACCTCGTAGGTGTGCGTGCCGACGTGGATGGCTATCGCACCGGTGGAGAAGAACGACCCGCCCCAGGACTTGTTGCTGACCACGCTCACGCTGGTGATCTTCGAGTACGGGATGCTGGTGATCGCGAACCGCTTCCCGACGAAGGAACGGTCCTGGATGATCACCCGCCGGTCGGTGAGCCCGATGAACCCGGTGCCGGTGCCCACGGCGTCGTAGACGGCGATGATCTGCTCGCCCTCGAGGAGTCCGCTCTCGATCTGCTGGACCTGCTCTTTGCGGTCGTACGCGATGTTCGCCATGCCTTCAAGGCTAGAAAACCGGCGCCAGCCGCCGTGGCGCGGTCAGGCTCAGGACTCGGTGACCGCCCGGTACGCGTCCTCGATGCGGGCGGCCAGCAGGACCTCGCCCTCGGTCAGAGGCTCGCCGTTGCCGTGCCCGACCCGGATCTGGGTGCTGTCGGACCGACGGCTGATCTCGGGGCGTAGGTGCAGTGCGTCCGCAACCACCTTCACCCGTTCTGTCAACGCCGCGTGTTGGGTATCGTCGATCACGAGGGTTCGCCGGATCTGTTCGCCCTCCCGCGTCCACCCGGATAACAGGGTCAACGCGTCGGACAGATAGTCGTGCTTGGCTCGGCTGTTGAACAACACCCGCATGACCGCACCCCCCAAGCGCCGTTGTCGGCTTGTGGCCAAATCGTCGCCATCCCGTGTCTTGTCGGTGCTCTCTAGTTTGTCCCCGCTCGTGGGAGGTGTCCACGCCCACACTTCCGTGTTCTGTTGGCCTTGCGGACGACGACGGCACCCAAACCGCCGATTGATCTGGCACCCTGGACGCCCGTGCAGACCGAACGGGCGAGTGGTGGCGGGCAGGGCGATCGACGGGACCTGAAAGTGATCGTCGGGGCGGCGATCATCCGGGACGGGCGGGTGCTCGCGTGCGCGCGTGCCGCCCCGCCGGAGGTGGCCGGCATGTGGGAATTCCCTGGTGGAAAGGTCGAACCGGGGGAGACCGAGACCGACGCGCTGATCCGGGAGTGCGTCGAGGAACTGGCCGTACGCGTCGAGATCGGCGACCGGGTCGGCCGCAACGTGCGGATGGCCCACGGTCGGTCGGTGCTGAAGGTGTACGCCGCGCGATTGGTGGGCGACGACGAGCCGCAGGCCCTGGAACACGAGGGGTTGCGCTGGCTGGCCGCCGACGAACTGGACTCGGTGACCTGGCTCCCCGCCGACGCACCGATCGTGACGGCCCTACGGCCCCTGCTCAAAACCCTGTAACGCCGCACGAAGGTTCCCCGGAGCCGGAGCCGGAGCCGGAGCCGCGGCGCGGAAGCGCAGGAGCGCGGTGGGCGCGGTGGGCGCGGGCGGGCGCGCGGTGGGCACGGGCGGGCGCGCGGTGAGGGCGGAGTGCAGCGAGGGGCCGGCGGCTGTGCCGCCGGCCCCTCGCGTTGTCCGTTTAGTGCTTGTCCTGGTCCGGGTGGGCGAAGTTGAGCTCGTCCGGAGGCAGCGGGAAGGTCACGTCGTCGCCGAACGGCGACGGCGCGGCAGGCCTGTCGAACGTCAACTCGGTAAGCGGCAGCTTGCCCCGCTCGTCGACCGCTGGCGCGGTCGGGTGGGGCACCTCCCGGTGCCAGTTGACGCCGCTCTGCGCCTGCGCCTCGGCCTGCGGGTCGTGCGAGCCACCCGCGTGCGAGTGCACCCCGCCCCTTGCCGCGCCCGGCGACGTCGCCGAGCCCTGACGGGCGGTGGTCACGCTGGTCTGGGGCGTCTCGCCCCGACGGAAGATCTTGCTACCAAGCCACACAAGGGGATCGTACCTGCGGTCGACGACCCGTTCCTTCATGGGGATGATCCCATTGTCAGTGATCTTGATGTGCTCGGGGCAAACCTCCGTGCAGCACTTGGTGATGTTGCAGAAGCCGAGGCCCTGTTCGGCCTGTGCGTACTCCTTGCGGTCGGTCCGGGCGTCCAGCGGGTGCATGTCCAGTTCCGCTGCCCGGATGAAGTACCGCGGGCCGGAGAACGCCGGCTTGTTCTCGTCGTGGTCACGGATCACGTGGCAGACGGTCTGGCACAGGAAGCACTCGATGCACTTGCGGAACTCCTGCGAGCGCTCGACGTCGACCTGCTGCATCCGGTAGTCGCCCGGAGCGACGTCCGCCGGTGGGGCGAACGCCGGCGTCTCCCGCGCCTTCTCGTAGTTGAACGAGACGTCGGTGACCAGGTCCCGGATGATCGGGAAGGTGCGCAGCGGGGTGACCGTCACCGTCTCGGTCTCCTCGAAGGTCGACATCCGCGTCATGCAGCCCAGCCGCGGCTTGCCGTTGATCTCCATGGAGCAGGAGCCGCACTTGCCGGCCTTGCAGTTCCACCGGCAGGCCAGGTCGGGCGCGTCGGTGGCCTGCAGGCGGTGGATGACGTCGAGGACGACCTCGCCCTCGTTCACCTCGACCATGTAGTCCTGAAGGTCACCGCCGGACTCGTCGCCCCGCCAGATCCGGAACTGACGCTTCGCGCTCATCGGTTGTCCGCCTCTCCAGCGTCGGCGACGAGAGCGTCGAAGTCGGCGAGCTCCTCGTCGGTGAGGTACTTGGCCAGCTCCGCCCGGTCGAAGAGGCCGATCAGCTCCGGCCGCATCTTCGGCAGCGGCTTACGGGTCAGCTGTACGGTGTCGCCGTCCAGCGAGCAGACCAGGTTGACCTGCCGCCACTTCGGCTCCATCGCCGGGTAGTCCTCCCGGGTGTGCCCGCCGCGCGACTCCTGCCGCTCCAGCGCCGCCTTCGCGGTGCACTCCGAGACCACGAGCATGTTGCGCAGGTCCAGGGCCAGGTGCCAGCCCGGGTTGTAGCGCCGACCGCCGACAGCGCTCACCTTCGCCACCCGCTCGCGCAGCTCGGCCAGCCGTACGAGCGCGTCAGCCAGCTCACCCTCGCGACGGATGATGCCGACCAGATCCCCCATGACCGCCTGGAGGTCCTGCTGGAGGGTGTACGGGCTCTCGCCGGTGTCCCGCTGCAGCGGCGCGAGAGCGGTCTCCACAGCCGCCTCGACGGCGTCCACGGCGACCTTCGGCCGGGCGTCCAGCCCGTCGGCGTAACTGGCCGCGTGCCCACCGGCCCGCTTGCCGAAGACCAGCAGGTCGGACAGGGAGTTGCCGCCCAGCCGGTTGGAGCCGTGCATGCCACCGGAGACCTCACCGGCGGCGAACAGCCCGCGTACGTGGCCGAAGGCCGCACCCGAATCCGGGTCCACCTCGACGCCGCCCATCACGTAGTGACAGGTCGGACCGACCTCCATCGGCTCGGCCGTGATGTCGACGTCGGCCAGTTCCTTGAACTGGTGGTACATCGACGGCAGCCGTCGCCGGATCTCGTCGGCCGAACGCCGGCTCGCGATGTCCAGGAAGACGCCACCGGCGGGGGAGCCCCGACCGGCCTTGACCTCGCTGTTGATAGCGCGGGCCACCTCGTCGCGGGGCAGCAGCTCCGGGGGACGGCGGTTGTTGTCCGGGTCGGTGTACCAGCGGTCCGCCTCCTCCTCGGTCTCCGCGTACTGCTTGCGGAAGACGTCGGGGACGTAGTCGAACATGAACCGCTTGCCCTCGGAGTTCTTCAGCACGCCGCCGTCACCGCGGACCGACTCGGTGACCAGGATGCCCTTCACCGAGGGCGGCCAGACCATGCCGGTCGGGTGGAACTGGAGGAACTCCATGTTGATCAGAGTCGCCCCGGCGCGCAGCGCCAACGCGTGACCGTCGCCGGTGTACTCCCACGAGTTCGACGTGACCTTGTAGGAGCGCCCGACGCCGCCGGTCGCCAGCACCACGGCGGGCGCCTCGAAGAGGATGAACTCCCCGGACTCCCGGTAGTAGCCGAACGCGCCGGCGACCCGGTCACCGTCGAGCAGCAGCTCGGTGATCGTGGTCTCGGAGAAGACCTTGATACGCGCGTCGTACGAGCCGAACTCGCGCTTGTCCTCCTGCTGAAGCGAGACGATCTTCTGCTGGAGTGTGCGGATCAGCTCCAGGCCGGTGCGGTCGCCGACGTGCGCAAGGCGGGGGTACTCGTGGCCACCGAAGTTGCGCTGCGAGATCTTGCCGTCCTTGGTGCGGTCGAAGAGCGCGCCGTACGTCTCCAGCTCCCAGATGCGCTGCGGCGACTCCTTCGCGTGCAGCTCGGCCATCCGGAAGTTGTTGAGGAACTTGCCGCCGCGCATGGTGTCGCGGAAGTGCACCTGCCAGTTGTCCCGGCTGTTCACGTTGCCCATCGCGGCGGCGGCGCCGCCCTCGGCCATCACAGTGTGCGCCTTGCCGAAGAGCGACTTGGAGATGATCGCGGTCTTCTTGCCGGCGAGCCGGGCCTCGATCGCCGCGCGCAGACCGGCGCCGCCGGCCCCGATGACGACGACGTCGTAGTGGTGTCGTTCGATGCGAGTGGTAGTGGTCATGTCGGGGGCCCTTTAGTTGATGAACCGCAGGTCGGAGAACCAGCCGGCCGCCAGCGCCATGATGTAGAAGTCGGCCAGCGCCAGGGTGCCGAGGGTGATCCAGGCGAGCTGCATGTGCCGGACGTTCAACGCCGAGACGAACGTCCAGGCCTTGTAGCGCACCGGGTGCTTGGAGAAGTGCTTGAGCCGGCCACCGATGATGTGCCGGCAGGAATGGCAGGAGATCGTGTACGCCCAGAGCATCACCACGTTGCCCACCAGGATGATGTTGCCCAGGCCGAAGCCGAAGCCCTCGGGGGAGTGGAAGGCGAGGATCGCGTCCCAGGTGTTGATCAGCGAGATGATCGCGGCGGCGTAGAAGAAGTAGCGGTGCAGGTTCTGGCCGAGCAACGGGAAACGGGTCTCACCGCTGTACTCCTTGTGACCGTCCGGGACGGCGCAGGCCGGCGGCGACAGCCAGAACGACCGGTAGTAGGCCTTGCGGTAGTAGTAGCAGGTGAGCCGGAACAGCAGCAGGAACGGCAGCGTCAGTGCCGCGTCCGGGATGATCCACCAGCCGGGCAGGAACTGGCCGAAGTGCGAGGAGCCCTCGACGCACCGGTCCGTCACACAGGGGGAGTAGAACGGGGTCAGGTAGTGGTACTGGTCCACCCAGTACCACTTGTGCATGAAGACCCGGACCGTCGCGTACGCGACCCAGGCGCTGAGCCCGATCACGGTGATCAGCGGGGCGATCCACCATCGGTCGGTACGCAACGTCTTCGCCGCGATGGCGGCGCGTGCCCGCGCTCCCCGCGGCTTCGTTGCCGTTGAAGTCATTCGAGTCGTCTCCTCGGCGGGCCCGTACGGGCGGGCTGATCTATCTCCGGTCGGCACGCGGCCCGGCGAACCGCACCCGCTGCCACGTCATGCGCACACCAACGACCACGCCGGATGACCGGCGCAGCTAAGTGACACACGTTACGCCGATCTTTGCGGGCCGTCCGCGCAAGGGAGTGTCCCGTGTGTCTGGCCTGCGGAAAAGCCCTGGCACGCCGATCAATGGCTCGATGTTAAGAAGATCACTCTCCGCCCGGCTGATCAGCCCGAGGCGCCTCCCGTGAAGTGCCAGGACGCCAGTCGCACCGACGGGGCCGTCCACCACGTACCGTCCACCCGGTCCGGTTGACGCACGGGCCGAGCGCCGAGCGCCAGCACCGCGCCCGGCCCGAGTGCCCTCGGGTACGACTCGGTGAACCTGAGGTCGCGTACCGCCCGCACGACCGTGCCGTCCTCGACGAGCCACACCCCGTTACGTGTCAACCCCGTGACGACAAGGCTCTTCGGGTCGAGGACACGCGTGTACCACAGATCGGTGACCAGCAGCCCGCGTCGCATCCCGGCGACCAGCGCAGCGGTGTCGGTGTCGACGACCGCGCCGGCCGCCGTGCCAGTGGTGCTCCGACCCACAGCACTGGCCGGGCCGGCCGCGGCACCCGCGAGACGCAGGTTGCGGGCCATCGGGCCCCAGGTGGCACCGCCCGCGATCGCGTGCCCGGTGGACTCCGCACCAGCCTCGGCGGCCGTCCGCCGATCGTGGGCCACCGCCCGGGTCGTGCCCGCGTCCACCAGGGTCAGCGCCCGCCGGCCGGTGCCCTCCGCGTCGAACGGCAACCCCGACGCGCCCAGTGGATCGTCCACCACTGTCACCTGTTGATCGAACTGGGCAACCCCGGGCTCGGCGAACGACTGCCGCTCGGCGTACCGCTTGCCGTTGAAGCCGTACCAGGACAGGTTTTGCAGCAGGTCCGCCACGGCGGCCGGCTCGAAGACCACCTCGTAGTGCCCCGGCGGCAACTCGACCGGGTCGGCCGCCGCCCGCGCCTTCGCGGCGGCGTGCGCGCCCAACTCCGCGCCGTCCAGGTCGGCCAGCCGGTCCGCGCAGCGCCGCGCGACCCCGTCCGCGCCGTCGCGACGGGCGATGCCGTCCATCGCCGCCTCCACCGCGCGGCCGTACGCGCTGTGCCCCGCCGAGTTGGCGAACGCAGACGAGCGGTGCGCGGTACGGCAGTAACCCGCAGTGGTGAGGTCACCGGCGGCGGCAACGAACGCGCGTACCCGATCGGCACGCTCATCCGGCTCGGCGTGCGCGGTGGCCTCGTCGACAGGCGGAGCGTCCGGCACGGGTGCAGGCGGGGCCAGCCCTGGCCAGCCCGAATCGGGCGGGCAGAGCCGCGCCGCGGTCAGGGTGCGCTCCACCAAGGCCCGCAGTCCGTCGACGGTGACCACGCTGCCGCTGCCGGCGGCCGTCCGGCCGTCGACGTGCAGCCGCAGCCGGACACCGACAGTGGATTCGGAGACGTTCTGGTGGATTGCCGAGTTGGCGAACCGCGTCAGCGCCAGGTCCGCGCGGGTCACGACCACCTCGGCCTGAGCATCCGGTCCGCCGAGCCGCCGCACCAGCTCGACAACCTGCCCCGCCAGCTCGACCTCCGTCGACCCGCTCACGCTGAGCCACCTTTCGTTCGCGACTGCGGGGCTCGCAAACCCGGCTCACTCCTCGCGCTCACGCTGACACCCCCACCCGGACGTTGCGGAAGCGCGCCGGCGCGGCCGGGTGACCGGTGTGCCCGGTCTGGCCGGGTTGGCCCTTGCCGCAGTTGGGCGTCCCCCAGGACACCGTCTCGCCGGAGAGCATGTCCATCGAACGCCAGAAGAGCGGGCCGATGCCCGTGTACGTGGGATTACGCAGCATCCGCCCCCGCCGACCCTTCTTGATCTCCCAGCCGACCTCGCAGCCGAACTGGAAGTTGAGCCGCTTGTCGTCGATCGACCAGGACCGGTTGAGGTCCATCAGCACCCCGTCGTCGGTAGCCGTGATGATCTCCTCCAGGGTGTGCGGGCCGGGTTCCAGGCCGACGTTCGTCATCCGCACCATCGGCAGCCGCGCCCACCCGTCGGCGCGTACGCTGCCGCCGTAGTCGAGGCCGGCCACGGCGGCCGAGTCCCGGCCGGCGAGCACCCCCACCCAGCGACCGTCGCGGACCGCGTCCCGCTTTACCGCCGGCGAGCCCTCGTCGTCGAAGCCGAAACTGCCCAGCGCGCCGGGGATGGTCGGGTCGATGGTGATGTTCATCAGCTCGGAGCCGTAGCGCAGCGAGCCGAGCTGGGCCAGATCCAGCCAGGACGTGCCGGCGAACGCGGCCTCCCAGCCGAGGATCCGGTCCAACTCGATGGCGTGCCCGACCGACTCGTGGATCTGCAGGGCCAACTGCTCGCCGCCGAGGATCAGATCGGTCTCGCCGGCCGGGCAGGGCGGTGCGGTCAGCAACGCCCGGGACTCCTCGGCGATCTGCGCGGCGTGCGCCGCCAGGTCGAGCGACTCGACAAGCTCCCAGCCGGTGGTGCCGTACTGCCCCCGGTAGCTGGGCCAGGACCGTCGCTGCGTCTCGCCGTCGCCGATCGACGTGGCCGAGATGCCCCCGCCGCACTCACGGATCCGCTGGTCGATCCGGTGGCCCTCGCTGGACACGAACCACTTCGCGGTGTCCCAGATCTGGTAGAGCCCTTCGGCCAGGTCGGCGCCGTGCCCGACCATCGTGCGTGTCGCGTCGACAAGCAGGTCGCCCTTGTCCGACAGCGGCACGCCGAGCGGGTCGATCTGGCAGTCGGAGGCCCAGGTCGCGGTCACCGGCTGGCTCGGCACCAGGTCGACCGGCGGACCGGGCACCCGCGCGCTCGCTGCGGCCGTCCTGGCCGCGCGCCGGCCGGCGTCGCGGGCGGCGGCGTCCGACAGATCGGGTACGGCGTGAAAGCCCCAGCTCGACCCGACAAGCGCCCGGACGCCGAGGCCGATGCTCTCGTCCTGGGTCAGCTCCTCCACATCGCCGTTGCGAGCGGTCATCGACTCGTAGCGGCGGTGCATCACCCGTGCGTCGGCGTAGCGGGCGCCGGCGTCGAGTGCGGCCTGCACGGCGGCGGTGGCCGCGTCGAACTCGGTCATGCGACCGACCCTAGGCCAGCCGACCGACAGCCGTCAGGGGAGCAGATCTTCCGGTCGGATGGTGGCCCACACCGGTTCCGTCAACTCCAGAACCCCACGTGACCTTGACGCTACTGGCGTCGCCCGCGCCGTAGCCCTCCGCGCGCCGTAGCCCGATCCCGCCACGCCCCCGCCCTGTCCCGCTCCGCGGGCCGCCAGATCACGCAACATCCTTGTTGTCGTGGTGTCGGCGCGTCGGTGATGCCACTACATCCTGGTTCGAGCGTGACCCTTGACGGCGGTCGGGCTCCCAAGCCCTGTTCCCGGTCTCTCGGGGGCGGCGTTCGTCGTCAAGAATCGCGCAGCATCGGGGATGTTGCTGTCTCTCGGGTACTGGAGGCAGCAACATCGGGGAAGTTGCGTAGATCTTGGCGTGGGGCGCGATCAGGAGATGAATGGGCGTGGATGGCGAGGTGACGGGGCTGCGGGGCCGATGCCGACTCGTTACGCTCGGCCCCGCTGACAGGCGCTGGCGTCGTAGCTTATTTTCACCCTCGGGACTTGCCTGTAAGTTCTCTTCGTCACTGAGGGGAGGCGGCCGTGGACAAATCGGATCCGGCGCCGTCCGGGGGACCGGACGACCATCCCACCGTGCCGGCGCAGCGCGGCAACGAGGACGCCTACCTGCGGGTGAGTGACCTGCGGGTCCGGTTCGACACCTCCGACGGCGTGGTGCGCGCGGTCGACGGGGTGTCGTTCGCCGTCGAGCGTGGTCGCACCCTCGGCATCGTGGGCGAGTCCGGCTCCGGCAAGAGCGTCACGTCGCTTGCCATCCTCGGCCTGCACGACCCCAAGCGGACCACGATCACCGGGGAGATCTCCGTCGGCGGCCGGCAGGTGGTCGGCCTTGCCGACGAGGAGGTACGCCGGCTGCGCGGCCGGGACATGGCGATGATCTTCCAGGATCCGCTGTCGGCGCTGCACCCGTACTACACGGTGGGCCGGCAGATCGCCGAGGCGTACCGGGTGCATCACCCGAAGGCCAACCGGCGCGAGGCCCGCCAGCGGGCTGTCGACATGCTGGAAAGGGTCGGCATCCCGCAGCCGGCACGGCGCTTCGACCAGTACCCGCACGAGTTCTCCGGCGGCATGCGGCAACGGGCGATGATCGCGATGTCCCTTGTCAACGACCCGGCGCTGCTGATCGCCGACGAACCGACCACCGCGCTGGACGTCACAGTGCAGGCGCAGATCCTGGACCTGCTCGCCGACCTCCAGGCCGAGTTCCAGTCGGCGATCATCCTGATCACCCACGATCTGGGCGTGGTCGGCCAGGTGGCCGACGAGGTGCTTGTCATGTACGGCGGGCGGGCCGTCGAGCACGGCAGCGTCGAGCAGGTGCTTCGCTCGCCGCAGCACCCGTACACCTGGGGGTTGCTCTCCAGCGTGCCGTCGCTGCACGGCGACGCGGACGCGGACCTGCTGCCCATCCCCGGCAACCCGCCCAGCCTGATCAACCTGCCGTCCGGCTGCGCCTTCCACCCGCGCTGCCGCTACGCGGACCGCAACGGCGACCGGTCCCGCACGGAGGTGCCCGAGTTCCTCCCGGCCGGCGCGGACGGCCATCTGGTCGCCTGCCACCTGAGCGCGCAGGAGCGCGCCGAGCGCTACGCCGAGGACGTCGCATCCGTGGGGGTGGCGCGATGAGCGAGGAACCGCTGCTGCGGGTCCGCGGCCTGACCAAGCACTTCCCGGTACGTCAGGGGCTGCGCTCCACCGGCCTGGTGCGGGCGGTCGACGGGCTCGACTTCGACGTGCGCCCGGGCGAGACGCTCGGCCTGGTGGGGGAGTCGGGCTGCGGCAAGACCACCACCGGCCGGATGATTGTGCGGCTGTTGGAGCCGACCTCCGGGACCATCGAGTTCGACGGACGGGACATCACCCACGCCGGGCGGCGCGAGCTGCGACCGTTGCGCCAGGAACTCCAGATCATCTTCCAGGACCCGTACGCCTCGCTGAACCCCCGGCACACAGTCGGGCGGATCGTGGCGATGCCGTTGCAGGTCAACGGGATCAAACCGCCGGGCGGGGTCAAGGCCCGGGTGCAGGAGTTGCTGGAGCTTGTCGGGTTGAACCCGGAGCACTACAACAGGTACCCGCACGAGTTCTCCGGCGGTCAGCGCCAGCGCATCGGTATCGCCCGCGCGCTCGCCCTGCGGCCCAAGCTGATCGTCGCCGACGAGCCGGTCTCCGCGCTGGACGTCTCGATCCAGGCGCAGGTGGTCAACCTGCTGCGCGACCTGCAACGGGACCTCGGGCTGGCGTTCGTGTTCATCGCGCACGACCTGGCCGTGGTGCGGCACTTCTGCCAGCGCGTCGCGGTGATGTACCTGGGCCGGATCGTGGAGATCGGCGATCGGGCCGACATCTACGAGCGCCCGCAGCACCCGTACACCAGGGCTCTGCTCTCGGCGATTCCGGACGTCACCCAGCTCGGCCCGGCGGGCCGGATCCGGCTGACCGGGGACGTGCCCACGCCGCTCGACCCGCCGTCGGGCTGCCGGTTCCGCACCCGGTGCTGGAAGGCGCAGGACGTCTGCGCCACCGAGGAGCCGGCGCTGGTGCCGCGCGACGGCGGCAACCAGGCCACCGCCTGTCACTTCCCGGAACCACCCGGCGCCGGTCCGGAGGCGGGGGCCGGCGTGGGCGTCGCGCAGGGGCGCGGGGCCGCAGCGAACGTCGAGGAGGTGTCGTCGTGAGCCTGTCGCCGGTGGAGGGTGTGGCGCTGGCCGAGATCGAGTCCGGCGCCGACCCGGGGGAGCCCGCGACGAAGGGCGTCGTCGGCCGTTCGCCCGGCCAGCTCGCCTGGCTGCGCTTGCGCCGGGACCGGACGGCAGTGGTCAGCGGCGGTCTGCTGATCTTCTTCATGCTGCTGGGGTTGGCCGCCCCGCTGATCGAGATGGCGTACGGGATCGGCCCGCGCGAGCAGTTCCAGAACCTGCTGGACGGTTTCGGGATGCCGCTGGGCTACGCCGGTGGAGTCAGCGGGGACCACTGGTTCGGCCTGGAGCCGGGGCTGGGCCGGGACATCTTCATCCGGCTGATCTACGGGCTGCGGACGTCGCTGTTCATCGCGTTCGCGGCGGCTCTGATCACCGCGACCATCGGGGTCGTGCTCGGTGCGCTCGCCGGCTACCTCGGCGGCTGGCTCGACGCGGTGATCAACTGGATCACGGACCTGACCCTGGCCATGCCGTTCCTGATCATCGCGCTGGCGCTGACCCCCACGATCACGCTGCGCTTCTACGGCGAGCGGGGGCAGGTGTCGGCGGCCTTCGGCGTGGGTGTGCTGATCGCCGTCTTCGCCATCTTCGGCTGGACCAGCACGGCCCGACTCGTACGCGGGCAGGTGATCGCGCTGCGCGAGCGGGAGTTCGTGGAGGCGGCCAAGGCCAGCGGGGCAGGGCTGGGGCACATCATCTTCCGGCAGCTCCTGCCGAACATCTGGGCGCCGATCCTGGTGTCGTTCTCCCTGGCCGTGCCGCAGTTCATCACCAGTGAGGCGGCGCTGTCGTTCATCGGCGTCGGGCTCAGTGACGAGACGCCGAGCTTCGGCCGGATGATCTACCGCAGTCTGGACTTCCTCCAGACCGACCCGGCGTACGTGTTCTTTCCGGGCATCACGATCTTCGCGCTGGTGTTCGCCTTCAACCTCTTCGGCGACGCGTTGCGTGACGCGCTCGACCCGAAGTCGTCCCGGTAGGGGTAACTCATGGCGCGATTTCTGATCAAGCGGCTCTTCTCCGCCGTGCTGACCCTGTTCGCGGTGAGCGTGCTGACGTTCCTGATGTTCTTCGCCCTGCCACGCGACCCGGTCACCAGCATCTGCTCGAAGAACTGCAACCCGGAGCGGCTGGAGCGGGTCCGCGACGACCTGGGTCTGAACGACCCGCTGATCAGCCAGTACGCCGGCTACATGAAGGGCATCTTCACCGGACGGGACCTGGGCAGCGCCCAGGGCGGCAGGTGCGACGCACCCTGCCTGGGCTGGTCGTACGTCACCAACGAGGCTGTCTCGGACACCATCGCCCGGGTGCTGCCGGTGACGCTGAGCATCGTGATCCCGGCGGCGATCCTCTGGCTGCTGCTCGGTGTCGGGCTGGGCATGGTGTCCGCGCTGCGTCGGGGCACCTGGCTGGACCGGGCCGCCATCGGCTTCTCGCTCACCGGCGCCTCGTTGCAGCTCTACTTCGTGGGCGCGGTGCTGCTGCTGGTGTTCGTCTACAACCTGCGGTGGCTACCGGTGCCCAGCTACACGTCGATCTTCGACAATCCGGCGAAGTGGGCCAGTGGGCTGGTGCTCGCCTGGGTGGCGCTGGCGTTCCTGTTCTCGGCCATCTACGCCCGGCTGTCGAGGGCGCAGATGCTTGAGACGCTGTCGGAGGACTTCGTCCGCACGGCACGGGCCAAGGGCCTTGCCAAACCCAAGGTGTACGGGCGGCACGCGCTCCGCGCGGCGATCACCCCTGTGGTGACCATCGCCGGGATGGACGTCGGCGGGGCGCTGGGCGGCACGGTGATCACCGAGACGACGTTCGGCATCCAGGGGCTGGGGCGTACGGCTGTGGACGCCGTCCGCTCCGGCGACCTGCCCACCATCATGGCCACCGTGCTGATCGCGGCCGTCTTCGTGGTGTTGGCGAACGTGCTGGTGGACCTGCTCTACGCGGCCATCGACCCCCGGGTGCGACTGCGGTGACGTCGGCTGCCCGCCGCGCCGCCCGATGGCGAAACTTATCGACAACTGTTACACAACTCGTAGGTTTTCTTCCTTACGATCCTCGGGACGTCGGCGGTTCTCGCCCCGACGAAACCGCACGGCACATGGGTGAAGGGGGTACTTCATGAGACCACGCGTGGTGGCTGCCGCAGGCGGCGCGATCGCTCTGGTTGTGGCATTGGGTGCGTGCTCGAAGAACACGGGCGAGGGCACCACTGTGGACACCGAGCGCAAGCAGACCGGGGTCATCGCGACCGACCCCAAGGACTCGCAGGGGCCGGCGGCCGAGGTCGAGGGCGCTGCGAAGGGCGGCACCTTCACCATCATCCGGGAGTCGCCGATCTCCCACCTGGACCCGCAGCGGACGTACTCGTTCGCCGGTCTGATGACCAACCCGCTCTTCGCCCGCTACCTGACCACCTGGAAGGACGACGGCAAGGGCGGCCTGGTCCTGGTGGGTGACCTTGCCGAAACCCCGGGCAAGAACGTCAACAACGACTGCAAGGTCTGGGAATTCAAGGTCAAGGACGGGGTGAAGTTCGAAGACGGCCGGCCGATCACCTCCAAGGAGATCGCGTACGGCATCGCCCGCTCCTTCGACCCGGACCTGTCCGGCGGCCCGACCTACATCCAGGAGTGGCTGGCCGACAGCCCGCAGTTCGACACCGCGTGGGACTTCAAGAAGAACAAGACGTCGCTGCCGCCGGGCCTGAGCACGCCGGATGACAAGACCCTGCGCTTCGAGTTCGCAAAGCCCCGCTGCGACCTGCCGTTCGCGGTCTCGCTGCCGACCACCGCGCCGCTGCCGCCGGACAAGGACACCGGCGTCGACCTGGACAAGCAGCCCTTCTCGTCGGGCCCCTACAAGGTCGCCAAGAACCAGGTAGGCGTGCAGATCACCCTGGACCGCAACCCCAACTGGGACCCGAACACCGACCCGGTCCGGCACCAGTACCCGGACCAGTTCGTCTGGACCTTCGGCCCCACCGCCGACGCCGCGAACAACCGGGTGATCGCCGACAACGGCGCCGACCAGAGCGCGCTCGCCTTCAACGGCGTACCCGCCTCGCTCGTCGCCAAGGCGGTCGGTGACGTGTCGCTGAAGTCGCGCAGCATCCTGTCGCCGACGCCGAGCGCCAACCAGCTCGTCATCAACAACCAGCGGGTCAAGGACCTGAAGATTCGCCAGGCGCTCAACTACGCCATCGACCGCGAGGGCATGATCAAGGCGCTCGGCGGGCAGACCGTCGCCGCGCCGCTGACCACGCTCATGCCGCCGGCCACCATCGGCTACAAGGCGTACGAGGCGTACCCGGCGGGCCCCAACGGTGACGTCGCCAAGGCCAAGGAACTGCTCGGCGGGCAGACGCCCGAGCTGGTCCTCGGTGTCGCCGACAACACCACCGAGCAGCAGCAGGGCGCCCAGCTCAAGGCCAACCTGGAGCGCGCCGGCTTCAAGATCACGCTGCGGAACATCTCGGACGACGCCAAGCTCGACGAGATCAAGAAGAAGGACAACCCCTGGGACCTGTACATCGGTAACTGGGCGGCGGACTGGCCCAGCGGCGCCTCGATCCTGCCGGTGCTCTACGACGGCCGCACCATCAAGGCCGCTGGCAACAGCAACCAGTCCTACTTCAACGACCCGACGATCAACGCCGAGATGGACCGCATCCTGGCGCTGGCCCCGGCCGAGCAGGGCCCGGAGTGGGCGAAGCTCGACGAGCGGATCATGAAGGAGCACGCGCCGGTGGTGCCGATGTACGTCGACGTGGCCTACTTCGTGCACGGGTCCAAGGCCGGCGGTGTCTTCGTCTCCAGCGTCTTCGGCTACCCGTCGTTCGTCAACGCGTACGTCAAGCCGTAAGTTCCCGCACCACAGCAAGGGTCCCCTCCCGACGACGTCGTCGGGAGGGGACCCTTGCTGTGAAGATGGCATTGTGAAGGCGATCTACCCAGATGACGGCGACGGCGCCCAGGGGACCCCTGCGGAGGCCGTGCCCGGCCTGCGCCCCGAGACTGGCGATGCCACGTCGCTCACTCTCGACGTCGATGGAGAGACGTTCGCTCTCCGCCGAAACGAGTGCAACGGCACCGACTACACGTGGCTCAGCGGCCCGAACCCCGGCTACGGATTCGGAATGAGTCCGACTCTCGACCTGTCGCTCGACGAGCACAGGGAGAACATTCGCGACTTCCTGGCCATGGTCGACCCCGCCACCGGACGCATCGAGGACTGACACCGACCAGGCAGGGCAGATCTTGGACACTTACCGTCAAGCGATGACGGAAACTGTCCAAGATCCCGAATGGTCGGATCTGCCGGTCGTTCAACGGAACTTGCGGGCGGTCGATTCCAACCCCTCGCGGTAGGCGGCCCACCACGCCTCGTCGCGGTCGACCACGTTGTCGCCGGGCCGCCGCCAGCCGACCTGGCCATCGACCAGCTCACGCACGATGTCGGCGTGCCCGGCGTGCCGGTTCACCTCGGCGAGCATGCGCACGAGGATGTGGTGCAGGGTCACCGGTGTGTGGCCCCACCACCGCACCGAGCCGGGCGCGTCGATCGCAAGCGTGTCGATCGTCGCGTCCGCGTGCGCCCAGGCTCGATGCCACAGGCCGATGACATCGTCGCGGGACTCGTCCGCCGTGGCCCACATGTCCGCGTTCGGCTCGCCGTCCTCGTCCAGACCTGGGACGAACTCGGGAAGAGGCCTGTCGAACGTCTCACCGAAGTACCCGGCGGCCATCGCTGCCACGTGCTTTACCAGCCCGAGCAGGTTCGTGCCGGTCGGCACGAGCGGCCGCCGTACGTCGTGCTCGGAAAGCTCGTCGAGCTTTCCGAGCAGCGCCTCGCGTGCCTCCCGTAGGTACAGATGGAGATTCGCCTTGGCGTCGAGGTCCGTCATGCCGCCCAGGATTGCATCCCCGCGATGCCTCCGTGTGCCCCGCGCGCAGTGGCATGGGCGGACGGTGGCGGGCCGGTCGGTCAGGCGAAAAAGTGATGCAGCGCCGCGGTCAGGTCGTCGGGGTTCTCCTCCGCGACGTGGTGTCCGGACTCGATCGGGTGGCCACGGAGATCGGTGGCCCACTGCCTCCAGATGGCGAGCGGATCACGGTACAGCTTCTCCATGTCGTCCTCCGTCGACCAGAGGAAAAGCGTCGGGCAGCCCACGGTGCGGCCGGCGCGCCGGTCGGCTTCCTCGTGCTCCCGGTCGACGCCGAGGCCGGCGCGGTAGTCCTCCAGCATCGCCCGGACGGTGGCGGGATCGTGAATTGCCTGCCGGAACTCCCTGTAGTTCTCGGCTCCCATGATCTCGGGCCGTGCCCTGCTCGCGTACCAGGCGTCGGGATCGGCGTTGATCACCCGCTCCGGCGTGTCCGGCTGAGCGAAGAAGAACCAGTGGTACCAGTCGCGGGCGAAAGTGGCGTCGCAGCGCGCGAGGGCCTCGCTGATGGGCACACCGTCGAGAACGACCAGGCGGTTGACCGCGTGGGGATGGTCCAGTGCCAGACGCAGCGCGACGTAGGCGCCGCGGTCGTGCCCGACGACGGAAAACGTCGGGTGGCCGAGGGCGTTCATAAGCCGGACCAGGTCCGCTGCCACGGCTCGCTTGGACTGCTGAGAGTGGTCGGAGAGGATCCGGGCCCTCCCCGACTGCCCGTAGCCGCGCATGTCCGGGCAGACGACTGTGAACCCGCGATCCACCAGTTGCGGCGCGACCCGGTGCCACGTCGATCCGGTACGCGGATGCCCGTGGATGAGGAGGACCGGACGCCCTTGCCCCGCGTGCCGGACCCGAAGTTCCACTTCCCCGACGTCGATCCGCTCGTCCGCGAAGCCCTCGAACATGAGCGACAAGTGTCCAGCAGGCTCGTCAGGTAAACGTCGGCGCAGATCCTCCGACTCGGCCAGCTCGGCTCCACTCTGGCGAGGCAGGCGGTGATCCCGGATAGGTTCGTGCGGTGAGTGACCCGTTGCCAAGCGGAGGTATCCGGGTGTCGCCCGGTGACCTTCCGGCGCTCGAAGCCCGCTGGGCGGGGTGCTGGACGCCGCACGACGTCTGGCAGCGCCTGGCCGGCATCTCCGTGCCTTGGTTTGTGGCGGCGGGCTGGGCGCTTGACCTGTTCCGTGGTGAGCAGACCCGCGACCACCACGACATCGAGATCGGCGTGCCCGCCCGGCGGTTCCCGGAGATCCGCGAGCGCTTCGCCGAGTTCGCCGTCGATGCGGTCGGCGACGCCCGGATCTGGGAAGCGGCGACGCCGCAGGTGCTGAATGCCACCCGGCAGACGTGGCTGCGCGATCCGGCGACCGGACGCTACCTGCTTGACGTCTTCCGTGAGCCGCACGACGGCGACACGTGGATCTGCCGGAGAGACGAGACGATCAGGCTGCCCTACGCCGAGATCATCAGGCACACCGTGGACCGGATCCCCTACCTGGTACCCGAGCTCGTTCTTCTCTTCAAGGCCAAGCACGTACGCCCCAAGGACCAGGCCGACTTCGACGGCGCTCTCCCGCTGTTGAGCCGTACCCGGCGTGAGACGCTGTCCAGGCTGTTGACGCGGGTACATCCGGGACACGCCTGGCTGGCAGCCTTGTCGACCCGTCCGTGACGAGGGCTGTCGTAGCCAGCGCCTAGCCTGTCGGGGTGAGCATGAACGGCAACTGGCTGCGGGTTTCCCCGGACGAACTGGAGCAGGCGAGGGCTGACCTCAACTGGGCCTACGAACTCGCCATGACGGAACGGGACGGCGACTCCGAGCGCTGGACCGGCACCGACAAAGCATGGAACGGGCTTGACTTCCTCCTCGATCGGCTGGGCTTCGAGATTCCACTGGTCCTCGGCGCGGAGAGCTTCGTGGAATTTCCCGACGTCGAACCCGACAGCGAGGAGATGTTCGACTTCCTGGAGAACCTCGAAGATGACTGGGGCTACGGGCCGCCCTCGTACCTGACACCGGCCCAGGTGGCGGCAGCGGCGTCGCAGTTGGCCGCGCTAACCGAAGACGACCTCGTCCGAGGCGTCGACCCGCAGGAGTTGAAACGGGCCGACGTCTACCCCGGGCCCTGGGAAAGCCCCGACGAACTCGCGTGGGCGGCCCACTATCTGCCCGACGTCCGGAGCTTCTTCGCGGCAGCCGCCCGAGATGGTGCCGCGGTGATCTGCTGGCTCGACTGAAGCCAATGTGAGCGTGGTCGAGGTCCGTTCCACGGACCGTGCGGGCTCGCGCCGCCACCACCAGAACGTCCATGTCCTTGCGCCGAAGCCGAAGCCGAAGCCGACCGAAACCGACCCGGACCGGCGGCGCGCCCGTGCCGGCCGCGCTTGGGTCGTGCCGCGCTGTCTACGGCGCGGGTTCGAGTACGACGACTGGGATCTGCCGGGTCGTCTTCTGCTCGTAGTCGGCGAAGCCTGGATACGCGGCCTTCTGCGCGTTCCAGATCCGTTCCCGCTCGTCCCCGGTGGCAACCCTGGCGACCAACTCGACGGTGTCCGTGCCGATCTCCGCGCGCACCTGGGGCTGGGCGAGCAGGTTGTGGTACCAGTCGGGACTTGTGGGCGCACCGCCCTTGGACGCGAACACGGCGTAGCCGCCGTCCACCTTCTGGTACATCATCGGGTTCACGCGAGTCTGGCCGCTCTTGGCGCCGACCGTGTGCAACAGCAGCAGCGGCGTGCCCGCGAAGTTGCCGCCGACCTGCCCACCGTTGGCCCGAAACTCTTCGATGACTTTGTCGTTCCAGCCGCTCATCGGTTCTCCTGCCCACGCGTCGACACTCGATCACGAATCCTGACAGTCTCGGCCAGAACGTGCCACCGCGCCGGCCACCCACTCCCCGAGCCGACCACCCAAGATTCACGGCGGGGGCGAGCAGGACGGTTCACAGCAGATGGGTACGCAGGAAGTCCAGCTCCAGCGGCAGCAGTCGCTCGGCGGTGCCGTTCGCGGCCATGTGGGTGGCGCCGGTCAGCGGCAGTACGGCGTGCGGCCGGCCGGTGCTGAGCAGCGCCGCCGAGAGCCGCAACGTGTGCGCGGCCACCACGTTGTCGTCGGCCAGGCCGTGCACCAGCAGCAACGGGCGCGCCTGGTCCCGGCTGGTGACCGGTTCGGCGGCCAACTCGATGAGCGAGTGGTGCGCGTACACGTCCATGCCGTCCTCCGGCATCCCCAGATAACGCTCGGTGTACGCCGTGTCGTACAGCGCCCAGTCGGTCACCGGGGCGCCCGCGATCCCGCACTTGAACAGCTCGGGGTGGCGCAGCACCGCCAACCCGGCCAGCCAACCCCCGAACGACCAGCCGCGCACACCGACCCGGCTCAGGTCCAGGTCCGGGTGTTTGCCGGCGAGGGCTGTCAACGCGTCCACCTGGTCGGTAAGGATCACGTCGGCCACCCGCCGGTGGATCGCCTTCTCGAACGACGGGGCAACTCCCGGCGTACCCCGGTTGTCGATGGTGACCACAGCGAACCCGGCGTCGGCCCACCACTGCCGCTCCAGCCAGGCAGCGCGGGCGGCCACGACCTCCTGGTGGCCGGGGCCGCCGTAGACGTCCAGCAGCACCGGCAGCCGGCGGCCCGTCACGTGGTTGTCGGGGTAGAGCACCGCCGCCGGCAACCGCCGGTCGGTCACCCGCTCGAGCAGGGGCAGCGGAGAGTACGGCGGGTTGGCGGCCAGCGACAGTAGTTCGGCTACCTGCTGCCCGGCGCGGGACACCGTCCACCGCACCCCGGCGTGGTCCAGCGTCGCCGTCCCGACCACCAGCACGTCCCCGCCCACGGCCGCCGTGTGCCACCCCGAGTCGGTGGTGATCCGCCGGGCGTCCACTCCGCCGCCGATCGTGGTGCGGACCCGGAACAGGTGCCGCTCGCTCGGCTCGCCGTCGCTCGCCTCGACCAGCAGGTCGGCCGGACCGCTCTTCGCCGGCAGTCGACCCACCACCCGCCGCACGTACAGCGACGGTGGGGTGAGCAGGGTGCCGTCGGCGAACAGGCAGCGCGCGTCGTACCCGTCGTGGGCCAACTCTCCGCCGACCAGCACCCGGCCGTCCGGCAGGTGCGCCGGGGTGCCGGCGATCGGCTCCACCCAGCGCGGATCGGCCAGTTCGGCGTGCACCTGTGTCTCACCGGTACGCGGATCCACAGCGAGCACCAGCCCGTGCTGCTGCGAACGGCGCAGCACGGTGATCAGCGGACTGCCCTCGCCCCAACTGACCCCGGTCAGGTACGGGTAGGTCTCCCGGTCCCAGTGCACGTCGACCCAGCCGTCGTCAAGGTCAAGCAGATGCAGGCTGACCTCGGCGTTGGGCCCACCGGCACGGGGGTACGCGACGGCTGTCGGCGGGCTGCCCGGCTCGGCCGGGTCGTGCAGGTGCCAGCGCTCCAGCCGGGACTCGTCCACCCGGGCGGCGAGCACCATCCGACCGTCCGGCGCCCACCAGTAGCCTCGGTAACGACCGAACTCCTCGGCCGCGATGTGCTCGGCCAACCCCCAGCTCACCCCGGCGTCCTCGCCGGCCAGCAGGGTGTCGGTGCCGTCGGCCTCGATCACCCGCAGCTCACCTCGACGTACGCCCTCGGCCGCGTCGGTCACGTACGCCAGCCGCTGCCCGGTCGGATCCGGCCGGGGGTCGAGCACCGGGCCGACGGCTTCGACCTCGACCACGTCGCCGTGCACCAGATCGGCCCGGAACAACCGCCCGGCCAGCGCGAACACCGCCACCCGACCGGCGGCGTCAAGCGCGTACGAGCCGATGCCCGCGGCGGTGAGCCGCAGCCGCTCGCGCAGCGCCCGCTCACCGGGGGAGAGCGCCCGGACGTCACCGTCGGCGCCGAGCAGGGTCGCCGGGTCGGCCACCAGCCGCTCCTCGCCGGTCGCCACGTCCAGCAGCCAGAGCGCGTCCGCCGGATCCTCTGGCCCGGAGGAACGCAGGAAGATCACCCGGGAGCCGTCCTCGGCCACCGAGACCGCGCGTGGCGCGCCGTGGCTGAACCGGCGGGTGCGGGCGGCCAGTTCCGGAAAGTCCACAGGCCAAATCGTAGAGCCGCGCCGGGCGTGATGTGGCCGACCTGGGCGGACGCGTTGACGATGCCCCGATGGAACCGCCAGTTAGAGTGACCGCGTGACGACGCTGCCCGACCGCCGCCTGCTGCTGGTCCACGCGCACCCCGACGACGAGTCGATCGGCACCGGCTCGACGATGGCCCACTACGCCGAGGCCGGCGCACACGTCACGCTTGCGACCTGCACCCTCGGCGAGGAGGGCGAGATCCACGTACCGGCTCTGTCGCAGCTCGCCGCCGCCGAGGCCGACCAGTTGGGCGGCTACCGGATCGCCGAGCTGGCCGCGGCCTGCGCCGCGCTCGGCGTCACCGACCACCGCTTCCTCGGCGGCGCCGGCCGCTACCGCGACTCGGGCATGATGGGCCTCGCCACCAACGAGCACCCCCGCGCCTTCTGGCAGGCCGACCTGGACGAGGCCGCCGGGCACCTGGTGGAGATCATGCGGGAGGTACGCCCGCAGGTGCTGATCACGTACGACCCGAACGGCTTCTACGGCCACCCGGACCACATCCAGGCGCACCGGGTGGCGATGCGTGCTGTCGAACTGGCAGCCGCCGAGGGCTGCGCACCGCTGAAGGTCTACTGGACGGCCATGCCGCTGAGCGTGCTGGAAGCCGGCCTGACGCACTTCGCCGAGTCCTCCGACAACCCGTTCGCCAACATCAAGGATGCCGCCGAGCTGCCCTTCGGCACCCCTGACGACCAGATCGCCGCGCGGATCGACGGCACGGACCAGCACACCGCCAAGGAAGCGGCGATGCGGGCGCACGCCACCCAGATCCCGGCGACCTCGTGGCTCTACTCGATCGCCGGCAACTTCGGTGGCGAGTTCATGGGGGTGGAGTTCTTCACCCTCGCAGTCGGCGAAAAGGGTCCCGGCACCGGCCCGTACGGCTGGGAGGACGACCTGTTCGCCGGGCTGCCCGAGGAGGCCGGCCCGGATCGGTCGCCGGTCGCGGCAGCCGGCCTCCGGTGACCCTGCCCGCCGCCCCGATGCCGGTCGTGGAGGACCAGGAGACCCCGCCCGAGGCGGGGCCGCCGCCGCGACTGCTGGATCTGGGCCTGCGACTGACCGGCGGGATCGTCGCTGTGGTGGCCGGTGTGGTGACAGGTGTGCTGGAGTTGCTGCTCGCCACGTTCCGGATCGGCGGTCAGCTCGTCGGTGTCTCGGTGCTGCTCGCCATCGGCGCGAACATCGCGCTGAGCTGGTTCGCGTACGAGGCGGTCGGTCGCCGGTGGGCGGTGGCGCTGCCGGCCGTACCGTGGTTTGCCCTGATGGCGGTGGCAGCGGTCCGCACCAGCGAGGGCGACCTCCTGTTGGCTGGCGACAACTGGGTCGGCTTGGCCATGATCGTGGCTGGCGCGATGACCTTCGCCGTGATGGGCTTCCGGCAGATTCTCGCCCCACCGACCAGCCCTGGCGGCTGATGACGCCACCGGTGTGTGGGTGGTAGATATTCCTGCCAGGGAAGCGGCCCCATGACGGGGCGTACGGCAGGAGGTCGTCCGATGGACAGACGGTGGCGTGACGTCGGCGTGCTGGCGGGAGCGTTGTTCGCGGTCAACGTCGTCGCCCGACTGGTCACGCGGTTCGGTTTCGACGGCGACGACGCCGCAGCCGACCGGGTGTCGCTTGTGATGTTCCTGGTGATCGGTCTGGTCCTGGCCGTGGTCGCCTTCCGCTGGGGGTGCCGCAGGCCGCTGGGCGCCTGGGCGGGCGACGTCGTCGTCGTGGTGCTTGTGGCGATGGCGCTTACCGTGCTGGTCGGGCCGTTGCTCGTCGGCCACAATCCGTTCGCCGGTGGTGCTGGCACGTTCTTCGCCCAGATCTGGCTCTACCTGCTCGCGACCGGCGCCGGAACGCTTGTCGGCTACCTTGTCGCCACAGCTCTCGGTCGTGACTACCGTTCCCAGCAGCTCAAGCGGTTCGCCGAGGTCAAGGCCGCCAAGCCGCGCCGCGTCGTCCGCCGCTGACCCGCCGCGCGGTCGGAGTCAGTGCGGGGCCACCCGGGTCAGGTACGTGTGGTGCGTGGTGAACCCGAGGCGCCGGTAGAGCGCGACCGCCGCCGTGTTGCGCTGCTCCACCTGGAGGAACACGTGCGTCGCGCCGGCCGACGCCCCCCATTCGGCGAGTGCGTCGATCACCCGGCGGGCCAGCCCCTGCCGGCGTGCGGCAGGTAGCACCTCGATGAGGCTGAGGCCCAACCAGCGCCCCTGGCCGGTCACCGTGCCTCGGCCGATCGCCACGAGCGTGCCGTCGGCGTACACGTGGGCGAAGCGGACCTGGTCCACGGCGGTGAGCACGTGTCGGGCGGCGTCCGGCAGGCCGCCCTTGCGGCCTGCGGCGATGGCCAGCCACTCCTCGGTCGGCGCGGTCACCAACTCGACGACCGCGTCGCCCAGCCGACCGACGTCGCCAGCAGGCCCCTGGTCCGCGGGTGTGGCATCGAGCCTGCCGCCATCCGGCGTGGCGGCCGCACCGGACGTGTCGCCTTTTTCGGGGGCGGCGATGGATGGCAGGGGGAGTGGAGCGGTCTGGACGAGTGTCGGCGGGCGGGTGGTCCAGCCGCGGGCGTCCAGTTCGGCACCGACGGGCGCGGCGAGCGGCAGCGGCGTGTTGATGATCGCCGGTTGGCCCTGCTCGGCGTACCAGCGCTCGACCGCGTCCACGGCGGCGGGCAACGGGCGGTCCGGGTCGCCGATCGGCAGCGCGGAGTTGGCGCGGCCGGTCCAGCCCTCGGCGGAGCGCAGCAGCCATTCGCCGAGGCGGCTCCGGGTGGGCGCGGGCCAGGCTTCGTCGGCGGCCCGTTCGAGCGCCACCACCGACGCGGCGGTCGGCCGGCGGGTCGGCGGTACGCGCTTGGCCCGGTGCACCTGCGCCACCGGCACTCTCAGATTGCCCTTTGCGGTGGCAAGCGTGAGATGGGTCTCGCTCAACTCCACGAGCTCACCGAGGGCATCGGAGAATAGCGGGCGACCTTCGCGAACCCCCACAATCCGGCGGACCACGATACGGTGTCCCACATCCTGCTGTCGGAGCACGATCGACCCCCTCCCCGGCGAGATACTAGGCTCTTACCGTCGCGGGAGATCGCGGCGCGTCTTGCGGAGGAGAAGACCGGTGACCTACATCATCGCCGAGCCGTGCGTGGATGTGCTCGACAAGGCATGCATCGAGGAATGCCCGGTCGACTGCATTTACGAGGGCAACCGGATGCTCTACATCCACCCCGACGAGTGCGTCGACTGCGGTGCCTGTGAGCCTGTCTGCCCCGTGGAGGCGATCTTCTACGAGGACGACGTTCCGGAGCAGTGGAAGGACTACACGGGCGCCAACTACGAGTTCTTCGAGGACCTGGGCTCGCCCGGGGGCGCTTCGAAGATCGGCAAGGTGGAGAAGGACGCCACGTTCGTCGCCGCGCAGCCGCCGCGCGGCGAGGGCCACTGAACCGGCCCGCGCCGGTCTCGTCGCGGCTGCCCGAGTTCACCTGGGACACCCTGGACGCCGCGGCCACCCTGGCCGCGGCGCATCCGGAGGGTCTGATCAACCTCTCCATGGGTACGCCTGTCGACCCGGTGCCCGAGGTGATCAGGCAGGCGCTCGCTGACGCGTCCGATGCTCCCGGCTACCCGCTGACCGCCGGCACTCCGGTGCTGCGTGACGCCATCGCGGCCTGGGTCGCCCGCGCCTGTGGCGCCGGGGTCGACGGGCTCGGCGTGTTGCCGACCATCGGCTCCAAGGAGCTGGTCGCCTGGCTGCCCACACTGCTGGGCATCGGCCCGGGCGACGTGGTCGTGGTGCCGTCGATCGCGTACCCCACCTACGAGGACGGGGCGCGGCTGGCAGGTGCCACGGTGGTCCGCGCCGACTCGCTCACCGCTGTCGGGCCGACCTCCCGCGTCCGGTTGGTGTGGGTCAACTCGCCGGGCAACCCGACCGGGCAGGTGCTGCCCGCGGCGCACCTGCGCAAGGTTGTCGACTGGGCCCGTGAGCGCGGCGCGGTGGTCGCCAGCGACGAGTGCTACCTGCCGCTGGGCTGGTCCGCCGAGCCGGTCTCGGTGCTGTCCCCGCAGGTCTGCGGCGGTGACTACGCCGGGGTGCTCGCCGTGCACTCGCTGTCCAAGCGGTCAAACCTCGCCGGCTACCGGGCCGGGTTCGTGGCCGGTGACCCGGCGCTCGTCGCCGAGCTGTTGAAGGTCCGCAAACACGCCGGGATGATCGTGCCCGCGCCGGTGCAGGCCGCCATGGTGGCCGCCCTGAGGGACGAGCAGCATGCCGCCGAGCAGCGCGAGCGCTACCGAGCGCGACGTGAGGTGCTGACCGACGCGTTCACCGGCGCCGGCTTCACGATCGAGCACTCGGAGGCCGGCCTCTACCTCTGGCTCACCCGTGACGAGGACTGCTGGGCGACCGTCGACTGGCTGGCCCGGCGCGGCATCCTGGTCGCGGCCGGCGTCTTCTACGGTCCCACCGCCCAGCGGTACGTCCGGGTGGCGCTCACCGAGTCCGACGAGCACGTCGCCGCTGTCGCCGACCGGCTCCGGGCCTGATTCCGGGCGGCCGGCGATGACCGACGGCACGACCGGGCGGTACGCCGGAGTGCGGGCGGCGGTGCTCGGCACCGGCCTGATCGGCGGTTCGGTGTTGCTGCGCCTCGCCGACGCCGGCTTGGACGTCGCCGGCTGGGACCCGGATCCGGCGACGCGGGAACGGGCCCGGGAACGCGGCTTGAATGCCCCGGCCACTGTCGAGCAGGCCGTCGCCGGTCGGGACGTGGTATTCCTCTGCGGCCCGCTGCCCACATTGCCCCGCACGCTGGCACAGGTCGCCGAGCTGACCGCGCCGGACTGCGTGTTGACCGACGTCGGTAGCACCAAGGCAGAGGTGGCCGAGGCGGCCGGCAGTCTCGGGCTCACCGACCGGTTCGTCCCCGGGCACCCGATGGCCGGCGCCGAGTCCGCTGGCCTGACAGCCGCCTCAACGACGCTCCTCGCTGGCGCAGCCTGGGTGCTCTGTCCGGCGACGGGCGCCGCGACGCTCGCCTTCCGCTTGTTGACCGGGCTGCTTGTGGAGGTGTTCGGTGCCCGGGTGGTGCCGATGTCCGCGCCGGAGCACGACTCGGTTGCCGCTCTCGCCTCGCACGTGCCGCACCTGCTTGCCGGTGCGCTTGCCGGGGCAGTCCAGCGGTCGCCGCTGCGGGACGCGGTGCTGGCGCTTGCTGCGGGCAGCTTCACCGACGGCACCCGGGTCGCCGGCACGCCTGCCGAGCGGACAGCGAACATGCTGCTCGGCAACCGCGACCGGGTGCTGCAAGAGTTGGCCGCTGTGCGCGTACTCCTTGACGAGCTGGCCGCCGCGCTGTGGGCCGGCGACGCGACGGCCCTGACCGGCGGGTACGCGGAGGCGCGGGCGGCCCGGTCGGCGCTGCGCGGCCGCCGGTTCGTCGAGCTGGAGCAGGCTTTCCCGGCCGATGGGGACCATGCCGTCGAGGTGGCCTGGCTGTGCGGACTGGGCGCGGCGGGCGGGCACCTGACCGGCTGCCGGATCGACTCGGGTGCCGTCTCCTACACCGCGTGGCGGCCGGCGGCTGACTAGGCTGACAGTCATGGCGACGGACGGCCCGGTGGTGCAGGTACGCGGCGAGGCACACCAGGAGGTGCCGCCCGAGCTGGCCCGTTTCGCTGTCACCGCGACGGCCCGCGACAAGGACCGGGAGGCGACGCTGGCCCGGCTGGCCGAGCGTGCCGCCGCAGTGCGGGTGCTGCTGGACGGCGCGGAGCCGGCGGTGGCCCGGCGGGAGACCGGCGACCTGCGGGTGCGGCCGGAGACCCGACGCTCGGGCGAGCGCGTGGTGGCCTGGCACGGCAGCGTCACCACCACTGTCACGGTCACGGACTTCACCGCGCTGGGTGAGCTGATGCTCCGCCTGGCCGATCAGGACCAGGTCGAGGTGGTCGGGCCCTGGTGGGAGCTGCGCCCGGACAGCCCCGCGTACCGCGCGGCGCGGCACGCCGCGATAAGTGACGCGCTGCTGCGCGCCAGGGAGTACGCCGAGGCGCTCGGGGCCCGGGTCACCGCGTTGATCGAGCTGGCCGACACCGGCCCGGCGGACCGGCCGATGTTCGCCCGCGCGGCGTTCGAGGTCGGTGGCGGTGGCGGTGTGCCCGACCTGGAGCTGGACCCGCAGCCGCAGACAGTGCAGGCGGCAGTGCAGGCGCGGTTCACGATCAGCGAACCGGTGCTGGGCTGATGACCCCGGCGCGGGTTCTGGCCTTCGACGAGCTTGTGGCACGGGCGCGGGGCCTGGCCGACGCCGGTCCGCGTCAGCTGCTCGGCATCACCGGTGCGCCCGGTGCCGGCAAGTCCACGCTCGCCGAGCGGATCGTCGCCGAGATCGGGCCGAGCGCCCGGCTCGTGCCGATGGACGGCTTCCACCTGGCGCAGGCGCAGTTGGTCCGGCTGGGCCGCGCCGACCGCAAGGGCGCGGTCGACACGTTCGACGCCAACGGCTACGTCTCGCTGCTGCGCCGGCTGCACCGCCTGGAGCCGACTTCGGTGTACGCGCCGGAGTTCCGCCGTGAGCTGGAGGAACCGGTGGCGGGGTCGATCGAGGTGCCGCCATCGGTCCGCCTGGTGGTGACCGAGGGCAACTATCTGCTGTTGCCGGACTTTCCGTGGCAGGAGGTCCGGTCGCTGCTGCACGAGGTGTGGTTCCTCGACCTGGACGCCGAGCTGCGCCTGCGCCGGTTGACGGCCCGGCACGAGGCGTTCGGGCGTTCGCCGGAGGAGGCGCGGGCCTGGGCGTTGGGCAGCGACGAGACCAACGCTGCCCTGATCACCCCCACTGCCGACAGTGCCGACCTGGTGGTCCGCCTGTCTGAGCAGCCTGCGGCCTGATTGCCGGCACCGGCTGTCAGGTCAGTTCGCGTACCTGTCGTGCCGGGTTGCCGACGGCTACCACGTTCGCCGGTAGGTCACGTGTGACCACCGCACCTGCGCCGACGACGGTGTTCGCGCCGATCGTCACTCCGGCCAGCACGATCGCGCCACCACCGAGCCATACGTTGTCCCCGATGGTGATCGGCTTGGCGGCCTCCCACTTGTCACGCCGTGGTCCGGGTTCCACCGGGTGGGTGGGGGTGAGCAGTTGGACGTTCGGGCCGACCTGGACGTCGGCGCCGAGGGTGATCGGGGCGACGTCGAGGAAGACCGACTGGTAGTTGACGAAGCTGCGGGGGCCGATCCGGATCTGCCAGCCGTAGTCGCAGTAGAACGGCGGCCGGATCCAGGTGTCCTCGCCGACCTCGCCCAGCAGTTCACGCAGCGCCGCGAGACGCGCCTGCGGGTCGGCTGCGGGACTTGTGTTGAAGCGTTCCATGAGCAGGGCGGCCCGGTCCCGGTCGGCGACGATCTCCGGGTCGTCGGCGAGGTAGGGCTCACCGGCGAGCATGCGGTCCTTCATGGAGGTCACCGCTCGATCATGCCGTCCCTGGTGCGCGGCCATTGTTCAGATCGTCATATTCAGGACTTCCTTCTGCATACTCGGTATGCAATTCTGATGACCGTCAATGCGTCTCCCGTGGTAATGACGTTCCACCGAGGAGGATCCGTTGCATCACGCAAGAAGATTTGCCGCTCTCGGCCTCGTGTCCGTGCTGGCGCTCTCCGCGCCGGTCCCCGCCTCCGCCGCCTCCAGCGCCGTGCCCGGTACGCCGGACAGAGCGGGCCTGTCAGCCCGCCCGGCCGCCCCGGGTGCGCCCAACGCCGACCGATCGGCCACCGTCACATTGATCACCGGTGACCGGGTGACAGTCACCGGGTCCGGCGCCGCCGTCCGACCGGGCGCCGGCCGGGAGGACGTACGGTTCCTCGTTCGACGCGAGCGCGGCCACCTGTCGGTGACGCCGCAGGACGCGTTGCCACTGCTGCGCGCAGGCCGGGTCGACCCGCGACTCTTCGACGTCACCGAGCTGGTCGAGGCGGGCTACGACGACGTCCACCGGGACACCCTGCCGCTGCTCGTCTCGTACGGCTCGGCGGGCACCGCCCGAAGTGCCGCAGGCGCCCTGCCCGGCGTCCGGGTGACCCGCGACCTGCCGGCGATCCGAGGCGCGGCCCTGAGCACCGGCAAGTCCTCCCTCGGCGCGGTCTGGGCGACGATCACCAGCGGCCCCAGCGCGGCCCGGCTCGACGCGGCGGGGGGCGTCGAGCGGATCTGGTTGGACGGTCGCCGTCGGGTGACCCTCGACCACAGCGTGCCGCAGATCGGTGCGCCCGCCGCGTGGGCGGCCGGGCTCACCGGCAAGGGCGTGTCAGTGGCCGTGCTGGACACCGGCGTCGACGCGACCCATCCGGACCTGGCCGGCAAGGTGGCCGAGGCGCGCAACTTCAGCGAGGTCACCGACGGTCGGGACACGGTCGGCCATGGCACCCACGTGGCCTCGACCATCGCCGGCACCGGAGCGGCCTCCGACGGCAAGTACCGGGGCGTGGCACCGGACGCGACGCTGCTCGACGGCAAGGTCTGCGAGGACTCCGGGTGCTCCGAGTCGGCGATCCTCGCCGGGATGCAGTGGGCAGCGGTGGAGAAGAAGGCCTCCGTGATCAACATGAGCCTCGGCGGCTGGGACACCCCGGAGGTCGACCCGCTGGAGGAGGCGGTGCAGACCCTTACCACGCAGACCGGCGCCCTTTTCGTCACCGCCGCAGGCAACAGCGGCGCGGACGGCTCGGTCGGCTCCCCGGCCAGCGCAGACGCCGCGCTCGCCGTGGGCGCGGTGGACCGCGACGACGAGTTGGCCGGCTTCTCCAGCCGGGGCCCTCGTGTCGGGGACGACGCGATCAAGCCCGACATCACGGCCCCAGGCGTCGACATCGTCGCCGCACGAGCCGCCAACGGTGTGATCGGCGACCCGGTGGGGGAGCGCTACGTCGCGATCTCCGGCACCTCAATGGCCACCCCGCACGTGGCCGGGTCGGCGGCGCTGCTGGCCCAGCGGCATCCGGGCTGGCGGGCCGACCGGCTCAAGGCGACACTGATGGCCGCCGCCAAGCCGCACCCGACGCAGACCGCCTACGAGCAGGGCGCCGGTCGCGTCGACGTCGCTCACGCGATCACCCAACTGGTCAGCACCGACCCGGTGAGTGTCTCGTTCGGGCGCGCCCTCTGGCCGCACGGCGACGACGCCCCGATCACCCGCACTGTGACCTGGCGCAACGACGGCCCCGGCCCGGTCACCCTGGACCTGAGCGTCGAGGGCGCGGGCCCCGACGAGCGGGCGTTTCCGGCCGGCATGTTCCAGCTCGGCGCGAGCCAGCTAACAGTGCCGGCGGGCGGCACCACCGCGACCACTGTCACAGCGGACACGCGGCTCGGCGACGTCGACGGCTACTGGACCGGACGGATCGTGGCCCGCTCCGGCGCGACGGTAGCTGTCACGCCGCTGGCAGTGCACCGGGAGGTGGAGAGCTACACGCTTACGGTGGAGCACCTGAACCGCGCCGGTGAGCAAACGGCGGACTACTCCACGCTCCTGGTCGGGTTGGCTGGCTTCGGCTTCTGGGACGTCTACGGCACCGACGGGGTGGCCACGGTACGGCTGCCCAAGGGGAAGTACGGCCTGAACAGCCTGGTCTTCGAGGCCGGGCCGGACGATGAGCCGGCCGGGCTGTCCATGCTGGCGCAGCCCGAGCTGACTGTGGAACGCGATACGCGGATCACCGTCGACGCCCGCCGCACGAAGCCGGTCCGGATGACAATCCCGGAACGGGGCGCCACCCCGGAGCTGATCGATGTCAGCACGGTCTTCACCGCCGACGACGACAGTTCGTACGGCATCGGGCTCTGGACGGACACCTTCACCGGCCTGACCACCGGCCAGATCGGCAAGCCGGTCTCCGCGGACCGGTTCGTGGCAACCGTCAGCAGTCAATGGATCAAGCCGGGCACAGCGCCCAGCCCTTACCTGTACGCGCTGGCCGAGGCGATCCCGGGCCGGATGCCCACCGGCTTCGTCCGGAACTACGCGCGGCGGAACCTTGCCACAGTCGTGCACCGGTTCCGGGGCGGCTACCCGGGGCTGGAGGCCGAACGGCTGGTGCTGCCCGATGTGGGGTACAACACGGGCGGCTCCGCGCTTGTCCTACCCACAGCCGTACCGGGTCAGCGGGTCGAGCACTACAACACCCGGGGCGTGAAGTGGGAGTCCGAGATCGGCTTCGGGACGCGGGACGAGGACGGCTGGCTGAACCTGAAGGCGCTGCTCTCCTCCACACCCACCGCGTACCGGGCCGGGCGGACCGTCGGAGAGGACTGGAATCAGGCGCCGTACGGGCCGTCGTTCCCGGCCCCACACTGGCCCGAGCAGAGCGTCACCAGGACCGGTGACACCATCCTGGTCTGGCTGCCGATGTTCAGTGACGCCGCCGGGCATGCGGGCGGGTCGCTCACCGACAGCGAGCGAACCGTCCTCTGGCGCAACGGGAAACTTGTCGGCGAGAGCGAGTACGCCGGCTACGGCGAGTTCGCAGTGCCGCCGGGTGCGGCGGACTACCGACTCAGCGCGTCGGCTACGCGTAGCTTCACCGACCTGAGCACCGCTGTGGAGTCCAGCTGGACCTTCCGGTCGCGGCATGTGGCAGGTGAAGTGCCGGTGCGGTTGCCGCTGATGGCGGTGCGCTTCGCGCCTCCGCTGCGGGTCGACAACAGCGCTCCGGCCGGGCGAAGCTTCGTCGTCCCGGTGCGGGTGGAGCCGCAGCCCGGCGCGCCGGCCGCCCGGGTGCGGAAGCTGACAGTCGACGTCTCCTACGACGGTGGCAAGACCTGGCAGGCCGCCCAGGTCCGTAAGGGCGGGCAGGGCTGGACGGCCACCGTCCGGCATCCCGCCGGGCCCGGGTACGCGTCCCTGCGGGCCACCGCCCGGGACGCCGCCGGCAACACGGTGACCCAACAGATCATCCAGGCGTACCGGTTGCGCTGACGCGTACCCTCGCCGGGTCCGTGGTCGTGGGCCACGGACCCGGCGGGTACGTCAGTCGTTGGCGTGCAGGGCGGCGTTGAGCTCGATGCCCCGGCCGGTGCGCGGGCGGGCCTCCAGCGCGCCGGTCACCGAGTTGCGCCAGAACAGCAGGCCGTTGACGCCGGACAGCTCGCGGGCCTTCACCACCCGACCGTCCGGGAGGGTGATCTTGGATGCGGCCGTGATGTAGCAGCCCGCCTCCACCACGCAGTCGTCGCCGAGGGAGATGCCGACCCCGGCGTTCGCGCCGATCAGGCTCCGCTCGCCGATGCTCACCTTGTCGGTGCCGCCACCGGAGAGCGTGCCCATGATCGAGGCGCCGCCTCCGACGTCGGAACCGTCACCGACAAGCACGCCCTGCACGATCCGGCCCTCCACCATCGAGGTGCCCACGGTGCCGGCGTTGAAGTTGACGAAGCCCTCGTGCATCACAGTGGTGCCGGCGGCCAGGTGCGCGCCGAGCCGGACCCGGTCCGCGTCGGCGATCCGCACCCCCGACGGCACCACGTAGTCGGTCATCCGGGGGAACTTGTCCACCCCGTACACCGCCAGGTGGCGACCGGCGGCCCGCTCGATCACCCGCAGCTCGTCCACCCGCTCCGGCGGGCACGGCCCGGCGGACGTCCAGGCCACGTTCGCCAGCTTGCCGAAGATGCCGTCGAGGTTGAGCTGGTTGGGTCGCACCAGGCGGTGGGAGAGCAGGTGCAACCGGAGGTACGCGTCGGGGGCGTCCTTGATCGGGTCGTCCAGCGAGCCGATCACGGTGACCACCTGCACGGTACGCAGACCGGGCAGCGGGCGGTCCCCGAGCGCTGCCGGGGGCAGGTCGAGCACGTCCGACTGGTCCTCACCGGCGACCAGCGGCAGCTCACCCAGGCCCAGCTTGCCGGTCGGGTACCAGGTGTCGAGCACCTGCTCGTCTGCTGTCACCGTGGCCAGGCCGATGCCCCAGGCGGAATCTGCGGACGTCACTGTTTCACCTCTCGGTCGCGGCCGGGTCGGCCTCTGCGCACGACTGCGGGCGCTCACGCTCGCCCCGGTGGCCCGTAAGCTCGCTCTTCGCGCCGACAGACCTGAAGGTACCGTGCGAACCATGGAGAACCCGCTGACCCCCGAGGTCCTCGCCGATCCGGTGCAGCTGACCCGCGTACTGGTCGACATCGAGTCCGTGTCCCTCAACGAGAAGGCGATCGCCGACTTCGTCGAAGAGGTGCTGCGGGGCGTACCGCACCTGTCCACCCACCGGCACGGCAACACCGTGATGGCGCGTACCGACCTCGGTCGATCGCAGCGCATCGTGCTGGCCGGCCATCTGGACACGGTGCCGCTGAACAACAACTTCCCGTCGACCATGCGCGGCGACCTGATGTACGGCTGCGGCACCTCCGACATGAAGTCCGGCGTCGCGTACGCGCTGCACCTGGCCGTGACGCTGCCCGACCCGCGCTACGACGTGACGTACTTCTTCTACGAGGCCGAGGAGATCGAGTCCCGGTACAACGGGCTGAACCTTGTCGCCCAAGCGTTCCCCGAGTGGCTGGAGGCAGACTTCGCGGTGCTGCTGGAGCCGACGTACGGGATCGTCGAGGCGGGCTGCCAGGGCACCATGCGGTCGGTGGTCACCACGACCGGCGTACGCGCCCACTCGGCGCGCTCCTGGCACGGGGTGAACGCCATCCACGCCGCCGCCGAGGTGTTGCAGCGGCTCCAGGCGTACGAGGCGCGTCGGGTCACCATCGACGGCTGCGACTACCGCGAGGGCATGAACGCGGTGCGGATCAAGGGCGGGGTGGCCGGCAACGTGGTGCCGGACCACTGCGAGATCGAGGTCAACTACCGGTTCGCGCCGGATCGCACCCCCGCCGAGGCGGAGGCGCACCTGCGTGAGGTCTTCACCGGCTTCGAGGTGACAGTCACCGACATGGCACCCGGTGCCCTGCCCGGGTTGGACGCAGCCCCGGCGAAGGAGTTCCTGGCCTCTGTCGGTGCGGCGCCGATCGGCAAACTCGGCTGGACGGACGTGGCGCGGTTCGCGGCAATGGGGATTCCCGCGCTGAACTTCGGCCCCGGCGACCCCAACCTCGCCCACCATCCGGACGAGCACGTCGAGATCAGCAAGATCCGCGACGGTGCCGCGACCCTGCACCGCTGGCTCGCCTCGGCCTGACCGGGCCGCACCCGCTCCCGGTGATCAAGAGGTTCGCGTCAGCCTGGCCCGTTGTCGGCGGCGCGAACCTCTTGATCGGCTCCGGTGGTGGCGGGCGACAGGACAGGGTCCAGCTGGCGGGCGCGGCGACGCTCGGCCACCACGTCTCGGATCCGTCGCTGCATCTGTCGACGGATCCGGATCATCTCGCTGTTGCTGATCACGCTGTCTCCTCCCCCGAAGGCGCGCGCCGGGGCATACCCGGTATGTGAATAGTAAGACGTGCGGGGAAGTCAAATAGTTGCCCATGATCGAGAAGTTTTTCTCGGCGTCCCCGCCCCGCGTCCCCGGCGGGTGCGGCTCCACTACGGTTGCTGCATGAGTCAGAGCAAGGGGCGGGAGGCCGGCCGCGGTCCAGGTCAGGAGCGGCATCGGGGTGCGGTGACGTTGCGTCGAGGGGCGATCCCGACGAGCACCGCCGATCAGCGGCTGCTGGATTCGCGCAGCCGGGGCGACTGGAAGACCAGGGACGCCTGGCGCGCGCTGCGCATCCTCTCCGAGTTCGTCGAGGGTTTCGACACCCTCGCCGACCTGCCGCCCGCGGTGAGCGTCTTCGGCTCCGCACGCAGCAGCCCCGACAGCGCCGAATGCCAGCTCGCCGAGGAGGTGGGCGCCGCGCTGGCCCGCGCCGGCTATGCGGTGATCACCGGAGGCGGGCCGGGCGTGATGGAGGCCGCCAACCGGGGCGCCAGCGAGGCCGGCGGCCTCTCCGTCGGGCTCGGCATCGAGCTGCCGTTCGAGCAGGGCCTCAACGACTGGGTCGACCTGGCCATCGACTTCCGTTACTTCTTCGCCCGCAAGACGATGTTCGTCAAGTACGCCCAGGCGTTCGTCGTGCTGCCCGGCGGCTTCGGCACCATGGACGAGCTGTTCGAGGCGCTCACCCTGGTGCAGACCGGCAAGGTCACCCGGTTCCCGGTCGTGCTGATGGGCGTCGCCTACTGGCAGGGCCTGATCGACTGGCTGCGCGACACAATGGCGGCCGACGGCAAGATCGGGCCGGTCGACCTGGACCTGATCTGCCTCACCGACGACGTCAACGCGGCGGTCCGGCACATCGTCGAGGCCGAGGCGGCGCTCTCGGTGGAGCAGGAGGCGGTCCGCGAGGAGGCCGTCGCGCGTACCGGCGCTGACCAGCAGGCCGCCGCCGCGGAGTCGACAGCCGCGCAGTCCGCCGCCGACGGGCCCGGGGAGGGTTGATGGCGGCCATCTGCGTCTTCTGCGCCTCGTCGCGGACCCTTGACCAGCGCTGGCTGGACCTGGCCACCGAGACCGGCGCGGAGCTGGCCCGGCGTGGCCACACGCTTGTCAGCGGCGGCGGCCGTGTCGGCATGATGGGCGCCCTGGTCGACGGCGCCCGAGCCGCCGGAGGGCGCACCGTGGGCGTGATCCCGCAGGCGCTTGTCGATCTGGAGGTCGCCGACCTGGCCTCGGACGAGCTGCTGGTGACCGACTCGATGGCCAGCCGCAAGACCGTCATGATCGACAAGTCGGACGCGTTTCTGGCCCTGCCCGGCGGGCTGGGCACCATGGACGAGTTGTTCGAGGTGTGGACCACAGCGACTCTCGCCCTGCACCGTAAGCCGATGGTGCTTGTCGACACCGACGGCTTCTACGGCCCGCTGCTGGCCTGGCTCGACGCGATCACCGACCAGCAGTTCCTCAAGCCCGGTGGCCGCGACCTCCTGACGGTGACCCCCACCGTCCCGGAAGCCCTGAACACCCTAGAAGCACACCTGCTCTGACCCCCGCCCCCCGTTCCGCCCCGCCCCCCGTTCCGCCCCGCCCCCCGTTCCGCCCCGCACGGCGTTCCGCCCGACTGCGTTGATCATGAGGTTGGCCGCGCCGTTGTCGGCGTGTCGCTCCGCTAACTTCATGATCGCCGGTAGTAGGTGAGGTGGTGGTTGGGTGGTGTGGGTGGGTGTCGCATGGGCGTGATGGGATGAGCTGATGCAGGCGTACCGGTTGGTGCGGCGGTCCGGTGGGCCGGCGCCGGGGGGCGAGGTCGCGCCGGCCAGCGGCGTTGTGCCCGCCGGCGGCGGTGCGTCCGCGGACCATGCCGTCTCCAAGGGCAACGCCGTGTCCGAGGTGGAGATCGGCGGCGCCGCGCGGGCCACCGAGGCCGTCGAAGCGGAGCGGGCCGTCGGAGGGCTCAGGCGGCAGGTCGATCCCGTGCAGGCGGAGGTCATCGGGCACACCGACGGGCCGATGCTGGTGCTCGGCGGTCCCGGCACCGGCAAGACCAGCACCCTCGTCGAGGCGGTCGCCGCCCGGGTGACCGAGGGCGTCGATCCGGAGCGGATCCTCGTCCTGACCTTTGGTCGCCGAGGTGCTACCGAGCTGCGCCAACGCATCGAGGCCCGGGTCGCGCAGGACGGCCACCGGGTGCTGCGCGAGCCGCTGGTGCGCACCTTCCCGGCGTACGCCTTCGGGCTGCTCCGCCGCGCCGCGGCCGAACGAGGCGAGCCGTCGCCCCGGCTGCTCACCGGCCCCGAGCAGGATCTGATCATCCGTGAGCTGCTGGACGTGGTGGGCGAGGAGCCCGACGACGACCCGGTCGGCTGGCCCACCGATCTGCGCCCGGCCCTGCGGACCCGGGCCTTCGCGGGTCAGTTGCGCGACCTGCTCATGCGCGCCGCCGAGCGCGGTGTCGGGCCCGTCGAGTTGGCCCGGCTCGGCGAGAAACTCGGCCGCGGCGACTGGCCGGCCGCCGCGCGCTTCCTGCGGGAGTACGTCGCCGTGCTCGCGTTGCGCGACGTCAGCAACCGGGGCTCCATCGCGTACGACCCGGCGGAACTGGTCCGCGCGGCCACCGGCCTGCTCCGCGACGACGAGGACCTGCTGGCCGCCGAGCGCCGCCGACTCGCCCACGTGTACGTCGACGAGCTGGCCGACACCGACCCCGCCCAGCTCGAACTGCTGTCGGTGATCGCCGGCGGCGGCACCTCGCTTGTCGCCTTCGCCGACCCGGATTCCTCCACGTACGCCTTCCGAGGTGCCGACCCGGCCGGGGTGAGCACCTTTCCGCACCGATTCCGCACCGCCTCCGGTGCGCCGGCCGCGCAGGTGCTGCTGACCACGTCGTACCGGGCCGGGCCGGGCCTGCTCGCCGCGATCGCCCGGCTGGGTCGCCGGCTGCGCGGTCCCGCAGCCCACCGCCGGCTGCGTCCCCTGCCGGATGCACCGACCGGGGTGGTCGAGGTGCACACGTTCCGTTCGGCGACAAGTGAGGCAGCCTGGTTGGCGCACGCGCTGCGCTCCGCCCACCTGCTCGACGGTGTGCCGTGGTCGCGGATGGCGGTGCTTGTGCGTTCCACAGCGTTGCAGTTGCCGACCCTGCAACGGGCGCTGCACGCGGCCGGCGTACCGACGGTGGTGCACGGCGAGGACCTGCCGTTGCACCTGCAACCGGCGGTGGCGCCGCTGCTGCTCCTGCTGCGCTGCGCGCTGGAGCCGGAGCGGCTGGACGAGGAGGCGGCGGTAGCGCTGCTGCACTCGCCGCTGGGCGGCGCGGATCCGCTGGCCGAGCGGCGGTTGCGACAGGGCCTGCGCGCGATGGCGCTCGCCGGTGGTGACAGGCGTCCGTCCGGGGAGTTGATCGTCGAGGCGCTGAGTGACCCGGCGGAGCTGGCCGGCATCGACCGGCGGTGGGCGGAGCCGGCCCAGGCGGTTGCCGGGCTGCTCGCCACCGCTCGCGATGCGGCCGCCCGGCCCGGCGCGACCGCCGAGACGGTGCTGTGGGCCGTCTGGCACGGCAGCGGGTTGGCCGAGCGCTGGGCGGGCGCCATCGGCCAGGGGCGGCCCGAGGCGGGTGAGGGGGACCTGGCACGGCGGCGTCGCGCCGAGGCGGCCGATCGGGACCTCGACGCCGTGCTTGTGCTGTTCGATGCGGCGGCCCGCTTCACCGACCGGCTGCCCGGCGCCCGTACCGAGGTCTTCCTCGACCACGTGCTCGCCCAGGACCTCCCGGCGGACACCATCGCGCCGACCGCTGACAGGGGCGCGGCTGTCCGGTTGCTCACCGCGCACGCCGCGAAAGGCCTGGAATGGGACCTGGTCGCGGTTGCCGGTGTGCAGGAGGGCATCTGGCCGGACCTGCGCCTGCGAGGCAGCCTGCTCGGTTCGGAACGGCTTGTCGACGTGCTCGCCGGTCGGTTCGTCGGGGGCGCCCGCGTGGCGAACATGGTGGGACAGACGTCGGCGCTGCTGGACGAGGAACGTCGACTGTTCCACGTCGCGATCAGCCGGGCACGGCACCGACTGCTGGTCAGCGCGGTGGCCTCGGCGGCGGTCGGCGGGGACGACCACGAGGAGCAGCCGAGCCGGTTCCTCCACGAGCTGCTTCCGGCCGCGCCGCCGACCTCGCCCGACGGTTCCGGACCGACCGACCCGCCCACGACGCCCGGCCCCCGCACCGGCCCGCCTACCGCTGGTCCGATCGGGGGCGGCAATCCGCAAGGCGCGCCCGGCAACGGCGGCGAGAGCGGCACGCCCGGCAAGGAGGGCGCGTCTGGCAAGGAGGGCGCGTCTGGCAACGGCGGCGCGCCCGGCAAGGACGGCAAGGACGGCGCGGCCGGCAACGTCGGCGCGCCCGGCAAGGACGGCGCGGCCGGCAACGGCGGCGCGAGCGGCGCCTCTGGCGCGGACGGCGAGAGCGGTGACGGTGGGGACGACGGGCCGGATCGGCCGGGTGCGCTGCCGGTGACCCGTCCGCCCCGGGCGCTCACACTGCCGGCGCTGGTCGCGGAACTGCGTACCGCAATCACCGACCCCGCCGCCCCGGCGGGCCGGCGGCGCGCGGCGGCGGCCGAGCTGGCGCGGCTCGCCGCCGCGGGCGTGCCGGGCGCGCACCCCGACGACTGGTGGGGGCTGCGCGCGCTCTCCGACGACCGGCCGCTTGTCGACGAGGGCGAACCGGTCCGGGTCACCCCGTCGGCCATGGAGAGCGCGTTGCGGTGCAGCCTGCGGTGGCTGCTGGAACGGCACGGCGGCAGCGGCCCGACAAGCACGGCGCAGGGGGTGGGCAACCTGGTGCACGCCGCCGCGATGCTTGCCGAGGACGCCAGCGCCGACCGGGGGGCGTTGCTCGACTACGTGGCGGCCCGGTTCGACGCGATCGAGTTGGCCGCCCGGTGGATGGCCGGCCCGGAGCGCGAGCGTGCCGAGGCCATGGTCGACAAGTTGCTGCGCTGGCTGGCCACCAACCCGCGTCGGCTGCTCGCCATCGAGCACGAGTTCGCGGTGCGCCTGGATGATCCGCACCGGCCCGTGGAGCTGACCGGCCGGGTCGACAGGTTGGAGGTCGACGAGGACGGGCGGCTCGTGGTGATTGACCTCAAGACCGGCAAGTCGACAGCTGTCACCGGCACCGAGTTGGCCGAGCATCCGCAGCTCGGCGCCTACCAGGCGGCGGTGGAGGCGGGGGCGTTCGCCGAGTTCGGTGACGAGTCCGGTGGCGCTGCGCTGGTGCAGCTCGGCACCTCGGCGAAGGACGCCCGGGAGCAGAACCAGCCGGCGGCGGGCGAGGGTCCGGCGGCCGGCTGGGCGACGGCGCTGGTCCGGCGGACCGCCGATACGATGGCAGCCGCCACGTTCGCCGCGGTGGCCAACTCGAAGTGCCGGGTCTGCCCGGTACGCACCAGCTGCCCGGTGTCGGGGCAGGGGCGCCAGGTCGTCGAGCCTCCGACGGTCCGGCGCGGCCGTGAGGGCGAGGAGTGAGCCGGTGTTGCGAGCCTCGCAGTCGCGAACCGAGCTGGCACCGTGAGCGCGAGGAGTGAGCCGGTGTTGCGAGCCCCGCAGTCGCGAACAGAGCTAGCCCAGTGAGTCAGCCGACCCTGTTCGGGGCCGGTCCGGCGCCGACGCCGCGGCTTGCCGACTCCGGCCCTCGGTACACCCCGGTGGAGCTGGCGAAACTGCTGCGGTTGCCGGCGCCCACCCGGGAGCAGGCCGCGATCATCGCCGCCCCGGTGGAACCGTTGCTCGTGGTCGCGGGGGCGGGGTCGGGCAAGACCGAGACGATGGCAGCGCGGGTGGTCTGGCTGGTGGCCAACTCGTACGTGCGGCCGGAGCAGATTCTCGGGTTGACGTTCACCCGTAAGGCGGCCGGGGAGCTTGCCCATCGGGTGCGTACCCGGCTCGACCAGTTGATCCGGCGGCTCGGGCGGCAGGGGCGCGATCCGCTTGACGATCCGCTCGCCGGTGAGCCGACCGTCTCCACGTACCACTCGTACGCCGGGCGGATCGTCACCGAGCACGGGTTGCGGGCCGGCTACGAGCCGTCCACGCGGCTGCTGACCGAGGCGTCCCGCTGGCAGTTGGTCGACCTGCTGGTGCGCAACTACGACGGCGACATGTCCGAGGTGGACCGGATGCCGAGCACCATCACCGACGCGGTGTTGGCGCTCGCCGGGGAACTGGACGAGCATCTGGTCGCCCCGGACCAGTTGGCCGCCTGGACGGGTCGGTTCTTCGCGGAGGTGCAGTCCCGACCGGGTCGGGTCTACGCGGATGTGCGCAAGGCGCTCGCCCTCCAGCAGACCCGGCTGCGTCTGCTGCCGCTGGTGCGGGCGTACGCGCGGCGCAAGGACGACTTCGAGGCGATGGACTTCGCCGACCAGTTGGCCCGGGCGGCCCGGGTGGCCCGGGATCACCCGGCGGTGGGCGAGATCGAGCGGGACCGGTTCCGGGTGGTGCTGCTCGACGAATACCAGGACACGAGCCACGCGCAGGTGGTGCTTCTCAACGCGCTGTTCGGCGGTGGGCATCCGGTGACCGCCGTGGGTGACCCGTGCCAGTCGATCTACGGCTGGCGGGGGGCCAGCGCCGGCACCCTGGACCGGTTTCCCACCGAGTTCGCCACTGCCGACGGCGAGCCGGCCGTGGCGTTGGGGCTCACCACGAGTTGGCGTAACCGTCCGGAGATCCTGCGGGTGGCGAACGCGCTCTCCACTCCGCTGCGGGCGGCCGGCGCGCGGGTGCCGGAGTTGCGGTCCGCGCTCACCGTCCGCGACCCGATCCCGCACCGCAGCCCCGGAGGGGCGGCCGGCGGCACCGTGCACTGCGCGCTGCTGCCGACGTACGCCGACGAGGCGGCGTGGATCGCCGACAGTGTGCTCGCCGCGTGGCGGGGCGCGGCGCGGATGCCGGGCGCCGCCCCCGAGCACATCCCGGTGGTGCAGCGGCCGACCACGGCGGTGCTGGTCCGGGTCCGCAGCCAGATCCCGGCGATCGAGTCGGCGTTGCGCGAGCGTGGCCTGCCGGTGGAGGTGGTGGGCCTGGGTGGCCTGCTGGACACCCCCGAGGTGCGGGACGTGGTGTGCACGTTGCGGGTGCTTGCCGATCCGACCGACGGGGCGGCGCTGTTGCGGCTGCTCACCGGCGCGCGGTGGCGGATCGGGCCGCGTGACCTTGTGGCGTTGCACCGGCGGGCGAGGGCGATCGCCAGGGCTCGACGTCAGGTGGCCGCCGACGACGCCTCGGAGATCAGCCCCGACCTGCTGGACGAGGCGACCCTCGTGGAGGCGCTGGCCGACCTCGGGCCGGCGCAGGCGTACTCGGCGGAGGGCTTCGCGCGGCTGCGCGCGTACGGCCGGGAGTTGGCGTTGTTGCGCTACCGCCTGGACCAGGCCCTGCCGGATCTGATCGCGGACATCGAGCGGACCATCGGCCTGGATGTGGAGGTAGCGGTGCGGGCCGGCCGGGACGGCGCCGGCGATGCCGGTCTGGCCCGGGGCCACCTGGACGCCCTCGGCGACGTGGCTGCCCGGTTCAGCGGGGAGACGCCCGGTGCGACCCTGTCCGGCTTCCTGTCCTATCTGGCCGCCGCCGAGGACGAGGAGCGTGGTCTCGCCCCGGGTGAGGTCGAGGTGGTGGACGGCGCGGTGCAGGTGGTGACGGCGCACGCCGCGAAGGGTCTGGAGTGGGACGTGGTGGCGGTGGCCGGGCTGTGCCGTGGGCTGTGGCCCGGGCCGGTGCGCAACTCCGACCACTGGTTGGGCGGGTTGGGTGTGTTGCCGTTCCCGCTGCGGGGCGATGCCGACGGGTTGCCCGAGTTGGCGCTCGACGAGGCGGCTGATCAGCGGGCGGTGGCCCGGGCGCTTACCGACTTCACCGACGCGTGGCGGGCGCACGACGAGCGGGAGGAGCGCCGGCTGACGTATGTGGCGGTGACCCGGCCGCGCCGGCTGCTGCTCTGCTCCGGGTACTGGTGGGGGGAGGGGACGAAACGCCCGCGCGGCCCGTCGGTCTTCCTGACCGAGGTGTACGACACATGCCTGGACGGCGGCCCGGGGCATCTGGTCGACGCGTGGGCACCGGAGCCGACGCCGGACGCCACGAACCCGACGGCGGAGGTGGTGCTGCGTGCGGAGTGGCCGGCCGATCCGCTGGGTGGGCGCCGGCCGGAGTTGGCCGAGGCGGCGGGGTTGGTCCGCAGGTTGATGTCCGACGGCCCGGCGGAGGTGGTGGTCGCCGGTGGGCCTGACGATCCGGAGGTGGCGCGCTGGCGGCGTGAGGCGGATCTGTTGCTGGCCGAGCGGGCCGAGCTGACCCGCCTGTCGGGGGCGGTGGAGGTGGCTCTACCCGGGCAGTTGAGCGTCACCCAGTTGGTGGCGTTGCGCCGTGACCCGGCGGCGCTGGCCCGTACGCTGCGCCGTCCGGTGCCGACCGAGCCCAACCCGTACGCCCGCCGGGGCACCGCCTTCCACGCCTGGCTGGAGCAGCGTTTCGGTGCCGACCGGCTGCTCGACCTGGACGAGCTTCCCGGCGCGGCGGACGCGGACGCGGCACCGGATGAGGCGCTGGCCGAGCTGCAGGAGCGGTTCCTGGCCAGCGAGTGGGCCGACCGGGTGCCGGTGGAGGTGGAGGTGCCGTTCGCCACGGTGATCGCCGGCGTGGTGGTGCGGGGGCGGATGGACGCGGTCTTCGCCCGCCCGGGTGGCCGGTTCGACGTTGTCGACTGGAAGACCGGCGCGCAGCCCGCGGGGCCGGCGGCGGAGGTGGCAGCGGTGCAGTTGGCCGTGTACCGGCTGGCGTGGGCGGAGTTGGCGGGTGTGCCCGTCGATCGGGTGGGCGCGGCCTTCCACTACGTGCGGGACGGGGCGACAGTCCGGCCGGCCGACCTGCTCGACGTGACCGGGCTCACCGCCCTGATCGCCCAGTTGCCAGAGAATTCCGCCCAAGATTGACTCCTGCCCGGAGATCCATGGTAGGTTGAACACGTTGCAGTTTTGGTTACCAGAGACTCTGTGTGCGCCTGGCGGGAATTGTGGCCCCAGGCGCTCTTTGTTGTGTCCGGAGTTCTCCGGGCGGGGCGACCAGAAGCGACAGGCGATTCGCGCATTCCCGCGCGGAGCGCTCCTCTTCGGACCGGCAACAAGTGCGGGTCCGACGTTCCGTCAAGGAGACGAAACACATGGCTATTGGCACCGTGAAGTGGTTCAACGCTGACAAGGGCTTCGGCTTCATCACCCCGGACGGCGGCGGCGCTGACGTCTTCGCCCACTTCTCGGCGATCCAGTCCTCCGGCTACCGGAGCCTGGACGAGAACCAGCGGGTCGAGTTCGAGGTGACCCAGGGCCAGAAGGGCCCGCAGGCGGAGAACATCCGCCCGCTCTGATCTTCGGATCGGTCGGTATTACCCGTCGCGCCCTCCGGGTGTGACGGCGACGGGACCGGCCCGCCCCGCTGTCGACCTGCCTACGCAGGCGGCGGCCCGGCGGCGGGCCGGCCCGTACCCAATCGGTTCGTGCTTGTGAGTCCTGGCGGCCTTTTCCGCTGGTGACAGCGCCGACTTCGGCGCCCTCCCTCGACACGTGCCGCGTCGAGGAAGGCTTCTGCGTGACCACAGTTATTCCGTCCTTTGCCCACACCGGTCTGGCTCCGGCGCTGTTGAGCGCGCTGACCGCGCAGGGCATCAACGAGCCGTTCCCGATCCAGTCGGCCACGCTGCCCGACTCGCTCGCCGGCCGGGACGTGCTCGGACGGGGCCGCACCGGCTCCGGCAAGACTCTCGCCTTCGGGCTTCCGCTGCTCTCGCGTACCGCCGGCCAGAAGGCCCGGCCGGGTCGCCCGCTTGCCCTGGTGCTGGTGCCGACCCGCGAGCTGGCACAGCAGGTGACCACCGCGCTGGCCCCGTACGCCCGCGCCGTCGGGCTGCGCTGCGCCACAGTCGTGGGTGGCCTGTCGTTGCAGCGCCAGGCGGACGCTCTGCGCGCCGGCGCCGAGGTGGTCGTGGCGACCCCCGGCCGGCTGCACGATTTGATCAACCGCGGTGACGCCCGCCTCGACCAGGTCGAGATCACCGTGTTGGACGAGGCCGACCAGATGGCCGACATGGGTTTCCTGCCGCAGGTGACCAAACTGCTGGAGCAGGTCGCGCCGCAGGGGCAGCGGATGCTCTTCTCCGCCACTCTGGACGGCGGCGTGGACCGCCTGGTCCGCCGCTTCCTGAGCAACCCGGTGACCCACTCGGTCGACCCGGGCACCGCCACGGTCACCGCGATGACCCACCACGTGCTGCACGTCGACGCGATCGACAAGCCCGACGCGCTGACCCGGATCGCCGCCCGCGAGGGCCGCACCATCCTGTTCATGGGGACCAAGCACCGCGCCGACAGGCTCGCCCGCCAGTTGCTCTCCAAGGGAGTACGCGCGGCCGCGCTGCACGGCGGCAAGTCCCAGCCGCAGCGCACCCGGATCCTGGAGCAGTTCCGCAACGGCCAGGTGACAGCTCTCGTCGCCACGGACGTGGCGGCCCGGGGCATCCACGTCGACGGCCTCGACATGGTGGTCAATGTGGACCCGCCGACCGAGGCCAAGGACTACCTGCACCGGGGTGGACGGACGGCTCGGGCCGGTGAGTCCGGTTCGGTGGTCACCCTGGTCCTGCCCGAGCAGCGGCGGGACGTGTCCCGGCTGATGGCGACCGCCGGCATCCGGCCCCAGTCGGTCCAGGTACGCCCCGGCGACGAGGCGTTGGTACGGGTGACCGGGGCGCGTGAGCCCTCCGGCGTGCCGGTGACCATCGTGGCCCCGCCGGTGGCTGTTGGTCGGGGCCGCGGCTCCGCTGGTCCGGTCGCCGATGGCTCCGCCCGGCCGGCCCACCGCGCGTCGGGTCGGTCCCGCCGGCCGCGTCGCCCCCGTACCGTCTGATCTTCTCGACCCCTGACCGACCCGTCCCGCTTCGGCGGGGCGGGTCGGTTTCGTCTGCGGTCCCCACGCGGGGCCGGGGTCTTGTCCGTGCCCGGTGCCGGCAGTCGGCTTGCGGCACTCGGGGGGAGACGGCTGGTCCCTGGTGACAGCCTTTGCTCTGCTTCAACCGACGCAACGGGCACTGTCCGGATAGCGGACACCAACTGGTGCGTGGATTGAAGCAGAGCAAAGGCTGCAAGCAGGTGCCCGACCGGCCCTGGGGTTGGTGCCGTCAACGCGGCCGTCATCGCCGTCATCGCCGTCACCGTCGACACCCCCGACCCGCGAGCGCGATCTGGCTGTTCGGCTGAGTCGGTAATCAGCCCCGGTTGGGTCGGCTGGCCGACTGTTTTCCGGCCTGATGTGGTCAAAACTGACCATCGGGGGGACGCCGGGCGGGGGGCCCGGCGCGGAAGGGGTGGCCATGGCGGGCGAAGCCGGCTCGGGGACGCTGCGGGAACTGACCCTGGTGGTCGCGGTCGCGCTCGCCGGGTTGCTGCTCGCCATGGTTGCGGCCTTCACGCCCTGGCATGCCACCCCGGCGGGCAACGCTCCCGCCGGTCTGGTGGAGCTGCACAGCCCCGGCGACCTGGGTTCTGACCCGACGGTCCCGCACGTGGGCTGAGCAGCAACCGGCCGACCGGTGCCGGCGGAGGGGCAGGCCCGGTCGAATCGGTACGAGGTGTGGTCGGGCCGGCGGGGCACCGGCCCGACCACACCGCCTCCCCAGTGGAATGCCGGATCAGGCGGTCACGAAGCGGTGGGCGCCCGGTCGGTCGATTCGCGATCGAGCAGATCGGCGAGGGTGGTGCTGTCGACGACCGTGGCGATCGCCCCGTGCACGGCAAGCCAGACGTCGGTGAGCCCGGCGGCCACCCCGTGGTAGCCGGCCCGCTCGGCGGGCAGCCCTCGTACCGTGGTCAGCGATCCGCCGACCGCGCGCAGCACGTCGCCGACGGTGATGTCCTCGGGTGGCCGGGTCAGCGCGTACCCGCCGTCGGCACCGCGATGACTGTGCAGCAGGCCAGCCCTTCGCAGGTCGAGCAGGATGCCCTGGAGGAAGCTGAGCGGGATCCCCTGCACCTCGGCCAGGCTGGCCGCCTTCACCAACTCGCCTCCGTCACCACCGCTGCCCGCGTCGCCGCCGCCGTGAACGGCGGCGGCGACAGCGAGCATGGCCCGGAGCGCGTAGTCGCTGCGCGCGGAGACGTACACGTCACTGACCAGCCTGATCCAGTACGCCCCAGCGTCGACGGATCGACTTGTCCGCAGCCCCGAACGCCGCGTCCACCACCAGGCCGAGCACCAGAATGACGATCATCGTGGAGAGCAGCCAGGGCGCGTCGGACAGTTCGCGCGAGTAGGTGAGCTGGGCACCGAGCGAGGTCTGCGAGATGCCGACCACGAGCAGTTCGCCGGCCATCAGACTTCGCCACGAGAACGCCCAGCCCTGCTTGAGACCCGCGACGATCGCCGGCAGCGCGGCCGGCGCGATCACGTACCGGTAGAGGTTGAGCCCGCGGGCTCCCAGGTTGCGGCCGGCGCGCAGCAGTAGCGGCGGCACGTAGTCCACACCGGAGATGACCCCGTTGGCGATTGACGGCGCGGCGCCGAGCACCACCACGAAGAAGATCGCCTTCTCGCTCAGCTCGAACAGCAGGATGGCAAGCGGGAACCAGGCGATCGACGGCATGGTCTGCAACGCGGTGATCATCGAGCCGATGGCAGCCCGGAGGACCTTGGACCGGGCCACCGCCAGACCCACAAGCAGACCGACGGCGACGGAGAAGATGTACCCGAGGGCGGCCCGTCGCAGCGTGGTGACCAGGCCCTCCCAGAGCTGCGGGCCCTGGGCCTGGTTGAGCAGTTCGCGGCCGACGACAAGTGGGCCGGGCAGCGAGTACGGCGGCTTCCAACCCGACCAGACCACCAGCTGCCAGGCAGCGATGACGATGGCAAGCGCGGCCAGCTTGGGCCAGGTGGCAGCCCAGAGCCGGTTACCCCGGGAGACCTCCTTCTCCCGACCGGCGATCTCCAGCGCGTCCAGCCCGGAGATCTGCGCGTCGGTCCGCGCCGTGCTGGTCAGGGTGTCATTGGCCATGGCGGCCCACCTCCGTACGGAGCCGTTCGGTGACGTCGGCGGCGATGGCGGCGACCTCGGGGGAGTCGATCCGCCGTGGCCGCGGGATGTTCACCTCGGTGGAGTAGATGATCCGGCCGGGGCGGCTGGAGAGCAGGATGATCCGGTCGGCAAGCCGGGCTGCCTCGCGGACGTTGTGCGTGACGAACAGCACCGACAGGTGGCGTTCGGACCAGATGCGTTCCAGCTCGTCGTGCAGAATGTCCCGGGTCATCGCGTCCAGCGCGCCGAACGGCTCGTCCATGAGCAGCACCGGGGTGTCCAGGGCCAGGGTGCGGGCAAGCGCGACCCGTTGCCGCATGCCGCCGGACAGCTCGTGTGGCCGCTTGCGGCCGAACTCGCCAAGGTGCACGGTGCGCAGCAACTCGGCCACCCGCTCGCGTCGCTGCGCCCGGGGCAGGCCGCGCAGTTTCAGCGGCATCTCGACGTTTGCGTCGACGGTCAGCCAGGGAAAGAGCGCCGGCTCCTGGAACATCAGCCCGGGATGGGCGTCGCCGGCCAGGTCGATCTGCCCGGCGGTGGGCCGGTCCAGGCCGGCCACCAGGTTCAGCAGGGTGCTCTTGCCGCAGCCGGAGGCGCCGACCAGGCAGACGAACTCGCCCGGCGCGACGTCCAGGGACACCCCGTCGAGAGCCAGTACGGCGCTCTCCCCGCGTCCGTACACCTTTGTCACGCCGGAGAGCGCGACCGAGGTGGTCGCGCTTCCCGGCGTCGTCGTGGTCGACGTCATGGCTGGACGACCTCGGGCTTGCCCTGCGCCTTGAGCGCGTTGTTGAGGTACGTCAGGTCGTAGAGGCCGTCGAGGCTCACCGGGTCGGTCAGCTTGACCTCGACGGCGTGGTCGAGCCCGGCCTTGAGCGAGGAGGGGATGGGGTCGTTCGTGAACTCCAACGTCGGCCACGCCTGCTTGATCAGCTTCGGGTCCAGCGGCTTGCCGGTGATCTTGCCGATCGCCTCGGAGATGGCCTGCTGGGCCTCGTCCGGCTTGGTGTTGACGAACTCGTTCGCGGCGACCTGGCCCTCGACCAGCTTCTGCACGACGTCCGGGTGCGCCTTGAGGAACTTCGTGCTGACCAGGAGGTTGGTGATGACGAACTTCTTGTCCGGCCACAGGTCGCGCTCGTCGACGAGCACCTTGCCACCGGCGTTGATCAGACGGGAGACGAACGGCTCGGGCACCCAGGCGCCGTCGATGGCGCCGCTGGTGAAGGTCTCCACCGTCTGGGCGTTCTCCTGCGGGACGATCTTGACGTCGCCGCCGCCCTCCTTGGTGGTCGTCAGCCCCTGCTGCTTGAGCCAGTAGCGGACCGCCACGTCCTGGGTGTTGCCCAGCTGCGGGGTGGAGATCTTCTTGCCCTTGAGGTCCTGCGGGCCGTTGATGCCCGGCTTGACCACCAGCGCCACGCCTCCGGAGGCAGCACCGGAGATGACCCGGACCGCCTCGCCCTTGGACTTGGAGAACGCGTTCACTGTGGGGTTCGGGCCGATGTATGTCGCGTCGAGCGCGCCGGAGAAGATGGCCTCGATGGCGGCCGGGCCGGCGTTGAAGGTCTTCGACTCCAGCTTCACGTCGGCGCCGAGCTTCTCGGCGAAGATGCCCTTCTCGACACCGACCACCGCCGGTGCGTGCGTGATGTTGGGGAAGTAGCCGAGCCGGAGGGTCACCGGGCCGGAGCTGCCGCCCGCGCCCTCGCTGTCGTCGCCGCACGCGGCGGTGCTGCCCAGGGCGGCCGCGCCGACGGCGGCGAGGGTGGCCAGGGTGACCATCCGGCGCAGGGGGAGGCGTCTCATCGTCCATCCAATCCGCAGTATTCCTACTTAGTTGGTAGGAAGAGTGGGCCAGGCCCGCGCCAGCGTCAAGGCCCATCCACATGTCGGGAAGGGGCGTCTCGGTTATGTCGGCATTTCCTACCAGCTTGGTGGGACTGGCTGCCCTGCGCGATGGTCGCGCAGGTGCTGCCCGCGTCGCCGACTGGTGGTGGCTCCCCGCAGGTCGCCCGTGGTGGCAGTGCCGGCGCGCTAGGGTCGACCACGTGGCGCGGAGATCCAGAATTCCAGCGACGAAATATCCCGTCGAGCGGTTCACCCTCGACAACGGCCTGCGGGTGGTCCTCACGCCCGATCGCAGTGCCCCGGTGATCGGGGTGGCGGTGGTCTACGACGTCGGCATCCGATCCGAACCGGAAGGGCGCACCGGCTTCGCTCACCTCTTCGAACACCTGATGTTCCAGGGCTCGGAGAACCTCGAGAAGCTTGCCCACTTCCGGCACGTACAGGGCGCCGGGGGCACCTTCAACGGCTCCACCCACCTGGACTACACCGACTACTTCGAGACGCTGCCGAGCAACGCGCTGGAGCGCGCGCTGTTCCTGGAGGCGGACCGGATGCGCGGCCCCCGGCTGACCGAGGAGAACCTGCGCAACCAGGTCGACGTGGTCAAGGAGGAGATCCGGGTCAACGTTCTCAGCCGCCCGTACGGTGGCTTTCCCTGGCTGACCCTGCCGCCTGTCATGTTCGACACGTTCCCCAACGCGCACGACGGTTACGGCTCCTTCGACGACCTGGAGTCGGCCACCGTCGCCGACGCTGAAGACTTCTTCCGCCGCTACTACGCCTGCGGTAACGCGGTGTTGGCGGTCAGCGGCGACATCGACGTCACCGAGGCGACCGAGCTGATCACCCGGCACTTCGGCGACGTACCGGCACGTCCGGCACCGGTCCGGCCCGACTTCGCCGAGCCCGACCTGACCGCCGAGCGGCGCACCTCGTACACCGATGCCCTGGCACCCCTGCCGGCGGTCGCTGGCGCCTGGCGGGTACCCGACCCGATCACCGACTTCGCCGGCTACCTGCCGTACGTGGTGCTGGCCGAGGTGCTCACCGACGGTGACGCCTCACGGCTGGTCGAGCGGCTGGTCCAGCGGGACCGCTCGGTGACCGGCCTCAGCGGCTACCTCGGCTTCATGGGTGACCCGTTCGACGTGCGGGACCCGACAGCGCTGCTGCTTCAGGCGCACCTGCCGCCCGGGGGTGACGTCGACAAGGTGCTGCGCACCGTCGACGAGGAACTGGACCGGCTGGCCACCGACGGGCTGACCGACGGCGAGCTGGCCCGGACCCAGGCCCGGATGGCGACCCACCTGCTGCGCGACACCGACGCGGTGCTCGGCCGGGCGTTGCAGATGGCAGTGCTCGAACAGCAACGTGGCGAACCGGGTCTGCTCAACGACCTGCCCCGCCTGGTCGGCGACGTGACCGAGGAGCAGGTCCGGGCCGCCGCGGCAACCCTGCGTCCGGAGCGGCGTGCCACGATCGAGGTAATTCCCGGAGGTGCCCGGTGAGCGCGAGGAGTGAGCCGGTTTTGCGAGCCCCGCAGTCGCGAACGAAGGTGGTCCGATGAGCGTCACCGTGTCGGCTGGGCCGCGTGCGCTGCCGGCGCTCGGCCCCACGCGCAAGCTCAAGGTGCCGAAGCAGTCCGAGCGCACCCTGGGCAACGGGCTGACCGTGATCGCCGTACGCCGGCCGGCGGTGCCGCTGGTCGAGCTGCGGCTCTGGGTGCCGTTCGGCCGGGTCAACGTGGCGCGTGGCGCGATGCTCTCGCAGACGATGCTCTCCGGCACCGAGTCGATGACAAGCGTGCAGATCGCCGCCGAGTTGCAGAAGGTGGGCGCCGGGCTTTCCGCGGGTGTCGATCCGGACCGGCTGATGCTCTCGGGTGCCGGCCTGGTCACCGGGCTGGACCGGATGCTGGAGCTGCTGGCCGAGGTGTTGACCGGTGCCAGCTATCCCAGCGACGAGGTGGCGACCGAGCGGGATCGGCTGATCGACCGGATCCAGGTCGCGCAGAGCCAGCCGACGCACCTGGTTCGGGAGGCGTTGCTGAAGCGGATCTACGGGCGGCATCCGTACGCGGCGCAGACCCCGGACCCGGGTCAGATCCGCGCGGTGCGGCCGGCGGCGCTGCGTACCCTGCACGCCGAGCGGGTGCATCCGGCCGGCGCGCAGTTGGTGGTGGTCGGTGACGTACAGCCGGAGAGGGCTCTGGACGCCGTCGAGCGGGCGCTCGGCGGTTGGGGAGGTGCCGGGCGTACGGCGACCCTGCCGGCAATTCCGCGGCTGGAGCCGGGGCCGCTGCTGCTTGTCGACAGGCCCGGCTCGGTGCAGTCCTCGTTGCGGGTGGCGCTGCCGGCGGTGCCGCGCACCGACCCGGACCACGCTGCTCTGCAACTGGCCAACCTGGTCTTCGGTGGTTACTTCTCCTCCCGGTGGGTGGAGAACATCCGCGAGGACAAGGGCTACACGTACGGCCCGCACTCGGTGATCGAGCATTCGGTGGCCGGCTCGGTGCTGGTCGCCGCCGCCGAGGTGGCCACTGAGGTGACCGGCCCGGCGCTGCTGGAGACGACGTACGAGTTGGGTCGGTTGGCGTCGCTTCCGCCGAAGCCGGAGGAGTTGGAGCAGGCCCGGCAGTACGCGCTGGGCACCCTTCAGCTCGGTATGTCCACCCAGGCCGGGTTGGCGGCGTTGACGAGCGCGTACGCCGGTAACGGCCTGCGTCTGGAGTTCCTCGCCGAGTACGCGGCCCGGCTGGCGGCGGCGACCGTCGACGACGTGGCGCGGGTCGCGGCCCACCACCTCGCGCCGTCCCGGGCGGCGGTCGTGGTGCTCGGCGACGCGGAGCGGGTGGCCGACGGGCTGGCCGCGTTGACGCCGGTGCGGGTCGAGCCGGTGCAGCCGTGAGCCGTCCGGTCTCGCCGGCTGGGGCGGGCGCGTCGTGAGCGGGGAGACGGTGCCGCCGCTGGCCCGGTCCACCTTGGATCGGGTGGCGCACCGGCGGGGCGACTCGCTGTGGCTTACCGACGCGTGGCTGCGCGGCCGGGTGCTGCTGCTCGACTCGGCCGAAGGGCAGACGCTGGCCCGTACCGACGTGTCACCTCCGGCTCTTGTGCTGTTCGGCGCGGACGACGCGCCGGCCGGCTCCGAGGCGACCGCGATGTTCCTCGGCGTCGAGCCGGACGGGGTGCCGGTCTTCGCGGTGGACACGCCGCTGCCGGCGCTGCCGGGGACCAGGGCGGTCAACCTGCGGGAGGTGGGTCACCTGCTGGCCGACCGGGAGGCGGGGATCTTCACGACGGCGCTCGCGCTTGTCAACTGGCACAACCGGCACGGTTATTCGCCGGCGACCGGGGCGCCGACCGCGATGGACGAGGCCGGTTGGTCCCGGGTGGACCGTAACGGGGGGCGGATCTGGCCGCGTACCGATCCGGCGATGATCGTTCTGGTGCACGACGGTGTGACCGGACCGGACGGCCGTTGCCTGCTCGGTAACAACGCCGGTTGGGCGGGCACCCCGGGTGGTCGGCGTTACTCCTGTCTGGCCGGTTACGTCGAGCCGGGGGAGTCCGCGGAGGCCGCCGTGCTGCGCGAGGTCCGCGAGGAGGTGAGCATCACCGTCGACCGGATCGTGTACGTCGGCAGCCAGGCCTGGCCGTTCCCCGGCTCGCTGATGCTGGGCTTCCTGGCCGTCGCGGATCCTGCGGAACCGGTGCGGGTGGACCCGTCCGAGATCGCGTACGCCAGGTGGTTCTCCCGTGCCGAGATCGGGGCGGCGTTGGCCGGTCGGTCGGTGGACGTGGGTGACGGGGCCAGGCTGATGCTGCCGCCGCCGTCGTCGATCGCGCTGTTCCTCATCCATCGCTGGCTGGATGGCTGGGTGGACGCCGGCGCATGAGTGCGGTCCCGGCCCGTGGCCGCCGTTGCCGCGGCGGTCACGGGCCGGGAACACGGGCCGCCGTGGTCGATCAGGGCGGGTAACGCGGCGGGGGAGCCGGTCCGACCACGGCGGACGTCTGGGTCAGGTGCCGGTGAGGCCTGGCCGGCGTCGGAGGACGGGCCGTGGCTCGCTGAGCGGCAGGACCTTGACCCGTTGCTTGCCGGCGCGGACTGCGCCGACAGTGGACAGGGCCCGGGCCAGCAGCAGTGCGGCGTCGCGGTCCTCGGCGTGCACGATCTGTCGGCGCGGCTCGGGCGTGGTCGTCTCGTCGCGGAGTCGGTGGCCGTCTGCCCAGGCCGCGGCGATGTCCCCGTCGGCGACGGTGCGGATGTCGGTGCGAACGATCAGGAAACGCATGGGGGTCTCCGGATGAACCGCGACGAATGAGCGGTGTGGAAGTTCCACCTTCACCGGTCATGCTACGCCGGGTAGTCATCCCAGCAAGTGAAACGCGCCTATTGATTTCGAGTCATCCGATCGGTGGATGCCTGGTCAGCGGGTCGACGCGGGTAGAGCGACGGGGCCGCCGGCGAACTGCCGACGGCCCCGCTTCTGGTTGACGGCTCAGTTCAGATCGAACTGGCCCGTCTTGGTTCCGGCGATGAAGCCGAGCCATCCGGCCCGGTTGAACAGCAGCACCGGGCCACCCCGGTCCTTGCTGTCGCGTAGCGCGACCGCCGATGGTCCGGTGCCCAGCGGGGCGACCTCCACGCAGTTGGAGGTCTGGCTGCGCGTGCTGGTACGCCAGGGCGCGTCCGCCAACGAGTCGGCGGAGATGGACGGCGTGTTGTGGATGTCGTTCATGGTTCTGCTCCTGATGTGAACCGATCCGATGGGACGAGTGGTGCCGCACGCCCCGACGGAGGTCCCCTGGTTCACAGTTCCGTCAGCCGCCCCGAAGCGCGGCGACGTTGAACCGGCGCCGTTGCCGGGCCGAACGCCACTGTGGATGGGGGCGTCGTCTCGGTCACCCGTCCTGTCGCCTCGATCAGCCAGGAGAGGGTGTCCGAGGCGTCAAGTGCCGCCGTGCATAGCCACTCGAACACCACTTTATAGCGATTTAGCGTGTTCACCTCGGTCGACATGACGTCGGTGAACCCCCCTTCGATGGCCAATGTCTCCGGATCGAGTGGATCGGCGAACCGGTAGAGGGAGAACGCGGTCGGCGGAAGGTACCAATCGCCGATCTGGGTGTCCCGAAGTAGCACGTGCAGCGTCACGTTCGGCAGAAGGGCCAGCTCACACAACTGGACCAGTTGGTCGTGCAGCACCTCCGGTGGACCGGCCCGCCGGCCGAGGGCAGCCTCCTCCAACACGGCTGTGTAGCGCGGCGCGTGCGGCTCCCGGGTCAGCAGCGACTGGCGGGCCAACCGTGCCTGCACCTCGGTATCCGGCTCGTCGCCGGGCTTCGGCTCACCGGCGCTCTCGGCCACCTGGCGGGCCGAGACGATCCGGACCTGCGCGTACCCGGCGGTCTGCAACAGGCCGGGCACCAGCACCGGGTTGTACTCGGAGATCTCCGCGCAGCCCGCCTCCAGCTCGGCCCAACTGCGCTGCTGCTGAGTCATCACCGGGAAGTTCTTCAGCCAACCCCGCATGTCGCCGGCCTCGCCAGCGATCCCGAGCAGCTCATCGTGCAGCGCCGCGTCGGCACCGTAGAGGTCGAGCAGCACGGCGACGTCCTGGGGGTCCGGTCGACTGCGACCGTTCTCCAACCGGGACAGTTTGGACGCGGACGCCCAACCGATCCTCTCGATGACCTGGTCACCGGTGAAGCCCGCGGCCTCGCGCAGGCGACGTAGCTCTAGGCCCAACCTGCGGCGACGCATGATCGGGCTGGGTGCGGCAGGAGGCACAGTGTCCTCTTTCCCGTCGACCGCCGCAGACGCGACGGTAACTGTATGAAATTCGCCCCCCACGGTCAGTATGGACGGCGCGACCGGCGTCGGAGGTTCCGGCGGGGGCGTGTCTTGCGAAAAATGGACCGTGGGTACGCCGTGACGACGGCGAACCCCGCGGTCGCGGCCCCGTCGACCCCGCCCACCCCAGGGCACGCCATCCCCGCCGGAGGGATCCCATGCGCACCGTCCTGCGCCGACCCGACTTTCGCCTGCTCTTCGCTGGTCTGCTTGCCAGCATGACCGCCGAGTCGATCCTGTTGCTCGCACTCGCGATCTGGGTCAAGGATCTGACTGGCTCCAGCGGGCTGGCCGGCGGCACCATCTTCGCCGTCGTCGCCCCCATGACGTTGGCGCCACTTGTCGGCTGGGTCGTCGACAGGTACCCCCGCCGCCCCTTCTTCGTGGCCGCCAACCTGGCCACCGCAGCGTTGCTCACCCCGTTGTTCACGGTCCGGGACGCCGGCGACATCTGGCTCGTCTACCTGGTCGCAGCCCTGTACGGCCTCTCCTCGATCACGCTCGGCGCGGCGCTCAGCGGGCTCATCCGGCAACTGGTGCCTGTGGAGCTGCTGGCCGAGGCGAACGGCGCGCTGCAGACCGTACGCCAGGGGCTTCGGCTTGTCGGCCCGCTTGTCGGCGCGGCGCTCTACGCCGCGTTCGGCGGGTGGGCGCTGGCCGGGATCGGCATGATCGGCTTCGTCACGGCCGCGGCAGTGGTGACGGCGGTGCCCAGCCCGCAGCCGACGACGCCGGCCGTGCGGCTGCGCTGGCCCGCCGAACTGGGTGCCGGCCTGCGGCACCTGGCCGGTGTGGCGGCCCTGCGCCGGGCCCTGCTCGGCTACGGGCTGGGGTCGCTTGTGATGGGCTTCAGCGAGTCGCTGATCTTCGCCTACGTCGACCAGGGGCTGGGCCGCAACGCCGCCTTCGTGGGCGTGCTGGTCACCGTGCAGGGCGTGGGCGGGCTGCTCGGCGGGCTCTGCTCACCGGCGCTGGTCCGCCGGCTCGGCGAGGTCGGCACGCTGGCCGCCGGCGTCGCCTTCTTCTCCCCGGCCGCGCTCGCGCTCGCGTACCCCGATCTGCGGCTCGCCTTCGTGGCGGTGCTGCTGGCCGGCGTCTCGCTCCCGCTGACGATGGTGGGGCTGCACACACTTATCCAACGGCGTACCCCGCCGGTGCTCGTCGGTCGGGTCGCCGCAGCCACCCAGGCGGTGGTCAGCGGCCCGCAGGCGCTCTCCATCGGCGCTGGCGCGCTGCTCGTCGGTGTCCTGGACTACCGGGCGCTGTTCGCGCTCGTCGGGGTGGCCACCTTCGCGGCCGGCGCCTACCTCTGGCGGGGCCGGCACCTGAGCCCGCCGGCCGGGGGCCGCCCGCTCCGGCCGCCCACAGCGCCGACGAGCCCGTCCATTCCGGCGCAGCGCCGCCCGGCCGAGGTGGAGATCGACAAGCCGATGACGACGGGCACCCCTCGGGCGCCCCGGCGGTGACCGACCCCGGACGCGACGACCGGCCGCCCGCGTGCGGGCGGCCGTTCGTCGAAGGTGACCCAGACCGTCAGGCGGTGAGAGTCGCCAGGTGCTGCTTGACCTGGGTGATCGAGGGGTTGGTGAGGGCGCTGCCGTCGGCGAAACGCAGCGTCGGCACCGTCTGGTTGCCGCCGTTGACGCCCATCACGAACTCCGCGGCCTTCGGGTCCTGCTCGATGTCGACCACCTCGTACCCGATGCCCTCCCGGTCGAGCTGCGACTTCAGCCGGTGGCAGTAGCCGCACCAGGGGGTTGAATACATCGTCAGCATGGTCGGATCCTCCAACTCCTCCGGCCGCGGCTTGCGGATCAAGCCGAGGCTGTCCGCTACAACGTTCGGAGGAGCTGAGATGATTCCTGGTTGTGGTGGTTCACTCAGCGTCGGAACGCGTACTCGCCGGGCTGGACCCTGAGCAACGCTCCGCCGTGACCGCACCCGCCGGCCCGGTCTGCATCCTCGCCGGAGCCGGCACCGGCAAGACCCGGGCGATCACCTCCCGGATCGCCCACCGGGCGCTCTCCGGCGAGATCTCCCCCCGGCACGTGCTCGCCGTCACCTTCACCGCCCGCGCCGCAGCCGAAATGCGACACCGTCTCACTCTGCTCGGGGCTCAAGGTGTCCAGGCGCGGACGTTCCACGCCGCGGCGCTGCGCCAGGTGCGCTACTTCGCCCCCCGCCTGCTGGCCGGGCGTGCCATGCCCGAACTGCTGGACAGCAAGGTACGGCTCGTCACCCTCGCCGCCGCCCGGGTCGGCCTGCGTACCGACCGGGCCGCCGCACGGGACCTGGCCGGCGAGATCGAGTGGGCGAAATCGTCGCTTGTCGAGCCTGCGGACTACGTGGTGTCGGCCGCCCGCGCGCTGCGCGACACCCCGCACGAGCCGGCGAAGGTCGCCGACGTGTTCACCGCGTACGAGCAGCTCAAACGCGCCAACGGGGTGATCGACTTCGAGGACATGCTGCGCGCCGCGGTGTGGGGCATCGAGGAGCACCCGGACGTCGGCGAGCAGGTCCGCGGCCAGTACCGGCACTTCGTGGTCGACGAGTACCAGGACGTCAACCCGCTCCAGCAGCGGCTGCTGGACGCCTGGCTGGGCGGCCGCAACGACCTCACAGTGGTCGGCGATGCCAGCCAGACGATCTACTCGTTCACCGGCGCGACCTCGGCGTACCTTGTCGACTTCCCACGCAAGCACCGGGGCGCCACAGTGGTCCGGCTCGTCCGCGACTACCGCTCCACCCCGCAGGTGGTGGGGCTGGCCAACGCGGTGATCTCGCAGGCCCGTGGCACCGAGGCGCGCCTGCGGCTGGAGCTGAGCGGGCAGCGCCCCGCAGGCCCCGAACCCGACCTGCGGATCTTCACCGACGAGCCTGCCGAGGCCAACGCGGTGGCAGCCCGCTGCCGAGCGCTCATCGACGCGGGCACGCCGGCGAAGGAGATCGCCGTGCTGTTCCGGATCAACGCGCAGTCCGAGGCGTACGAGAAGGCGCTCACCGAGGCCGCTGTGCCGTACGTGGTGCAGGGCGCCGAGCGCTTCTTCGAGCGGACCGAGGTCCGCCAGGCGATGGTCGCGCTGCGTGCCGCCACCCGCTCGATCCCGGGGGAGACCCCACTGCCGGCCGCTGTCGTCGAGGCGCTCACCGCTGTCGGCTGGGCTCCGGACGCGCCCCCGGCCGGCGGTGCCGCCCGCGAGCGCTGGGAGGCACTGGCCGCGCTGGTCCAGCTCGCCGAGGAGTACGCGGCCACCCCCGAACTCGTGCCGATCGGCGAGGCGGCGTCGGTGGAGCGGCCGGTCACGCTCACCGACTTCACCGAGGAACTGGCCCGCCGGGCCGCCCAGCAGCACGTACCGACTGTGGACGGGGTCACCCTCGCCTCCCTGCACTCGGCCAAGGGGCTTGAGTGGGACGCCGTCTTCCTTGTCGGCCTCGCCGAGGGCACCCTTCCCACCGCGTACGCCAAGACCGTCGAGCAGGTCGAGGAGGAACGCCGACTGCTCTACGTCGGGATCACCCGGGCGCGGGAGTGGCTCTGGCTGTCGTACGCCGCCGCCCGCTCGCCTGGAGGCCGGGCCCGACGGCCGTCGCGTTTCCTGCCCCAGCTCGACCGCTCCGGCGGCACCGAGCGGGCAGCTCCCGGCACCGGCCCGGCACGCCGCACCGAGCGCCGCCGGACGCAGATCATGTCCTGCCGGATCTGTGGCGCCACGCTGCTCGCCGGCCCGGACCGCAAGCTGGGTCGCTGCCCCACCTGCCCGTCCGACATCGACGATGAGCTGCACGAACGGCTACGCGAGTGGCGGCAGCGGGTGGCCGGCACGCAGAAGGTCCCGGCGTACGTGGTCTTCACCGACGCCACGCTTATCGCGCTGGCCGAGCGGCGTCCCGGCCGTCCGGAGGAGTTGATCGCCATCGCCGGCATCGGCCCTCGCAAATTGGGCCTGTACGGCGAGTCGGTGCTGGCGCTGGTGGGGGGCGCGAGTGTGGACGATGTCTGCCCGGAGAAAACTTTCGAAATCTCGTCGTAAATTCGTTTGCCCTCGCCCTGTGGCGAGGAATAGCCTCAGGACACACCACGCGAGCGGCGCCATTCCGGCTGCTCACCGGGGTTGGTCCAGTCGATCGAGGAACGTGAGGGAGGTGGCCACCGTGGAGATCTTCACCTATGAGCGTCCGACGGCGATGCCGTCTGTCCACGCTCCGCTGTCGGCTGTCTGGGTGGCCCTCCCGGCCACGCGACCGTCGGTTCCGCAGGTGCACCAGGTTCAGGTCGAACTGAACCTGACCGTTGCACCGGCCACCGGAATCGAGGGGACCAGTGGCATCACGGGCATGGGCATCCAGGGCGCCAAGAAGCGCACGGATCTCCGCGGCGTTCCACCTCGAGGCAGACCGGTCTGACCATCAGACACCGGCTCACCTCGAGGCCGCGGAACCCGCTTACCGGGATCCGCGGCCTAGTTTTTTGCCCCGCCGAAGTACGTCGGAATGCGATCCACGAGATCGAAGTGAGAGAGAGGTGACCGGGCGATGAGTCTGGCGTTGGCCCCCGTCGACGTGAGCGTCGACATGGAGGCGAACCTGCCCTGCCGGAAGTTCGACCCCGACCTGTGGTTCTCCGACTCGCCTGCCGAGCTCGAGCTGGCCAAGTCGCTCTGCGGGGACTGCCCGCTGCGCGTCGAGTGCCTCGCCGGGGCGGTCGAGCGAGCGGAGCCGTGGGGCGTCTGGGGCGGCGAGATCTTCGAGCGTGGCGCGGTCGTCCCGCGCAAGCGGCCCCGTGGCCGTCCGCGCAAGGAGGACGTCGCTCGTGACGCCGCGCTCCGGGTCGAGGCCGAGGCGCGCTTGGAGGCCAGTGGGCTGTCCGAGGCGCGTGGCGCGGTCCGGCTGGCAGCCTGACAACTTCCCGAATCCGTACCAACTACGCCGGTGCCACACCGGCAGTTAGAGAGACGACGATGTTGAACGTTCCGAACGGAGCCTTTGAGATGCAACTACTCCACGAAGCGTTGTCCCGGGCTCGAATGCGCCGGCCTCAGGCCGGTCGTACCACCACGAGCACTGAGGCAACCCGTTCCGCCCGTACCGTCGCCATGAACAGCCGCAACCGTTCGGCACGCGACCTGGGCGTTCTCTAGTACCACCCCATGCGGAAGGGCGGGTGCCGGTCGGCACCCGCCCTTCGTGACGTTCAGGCCACGGGGGCGAAGCCGGGCAGCCACCGCTCCAGGATGCCCCGGTACGGGGCCTTCGCCTCCAACTGGCACAGCACGCCGATCGACCCGAGTGTCACCCGGTGGATGAGCAGGTACGACGGCGGCAGGTTGAGCTGGCGGCTCAACTGGTAGGTGGGGGAGCGGGGGCTGGCCAGTCGCGCCGCCTCGGCCCGCAGCCAGGCCCTGGTGAACCGGAACCCGTCGGCGGCGATGGGCTCCAGCATCGGGCGGAGGAAGTCGAGGACGCCCTCGGCGTCGATCTCGTCGTCGGCGCCGATGAACCCCTCGGACCGAAGCCCTTCGACGACCCCGTCGGCGTCGCCGCGCAGCGCCCGCCCGGCGATGCGACCGATCGGCTCCGGCGTTCCCTCCGGCATCCGGGCCACAGCACCGAAGTCGATCACTCCGAGGCGGCCGTCGGGTAGCAGCCGGAAGTTGCCCGGGTGCGGGTCGGCATGCAGCAGACCCGCCCGCTGCGGCGCGGAGAGGTGCAGCGTGGCCATCAGCCGGCCGGCCTCGTCCCGCTGCTCCTCGGAGCCCTCCCGGATGATGTCGGCAAGCGGGGTGCCGGTCACCCATTCGGTGACAAGCACCCGGGGCGACGCGGAGATCACCTCCGGGATGAAGATCTCCGGGTCGTCGGCGTACGCGGCGGAGAAGGCGCGCTGCGACTCGGCTTCCAGCTCGTAGTCCAGTTCCTCGGTGATCCGCTCGCGCAACTCGACAAGGAGCGGCTTGACGTCCAGGCCGGGCTGGATGGCCCGGAACATGCCGCCGAGACGGGAGAGCTGCTTGAGGTCGGCGAGCAGCGCGTCACCAGCCCCCGGATATTGGATCTTGACGGCCACGTCGCGGCTGTTCGGCTCGCCCGACGGGTCGAGCCCCGGCTCACGCCACCGCGCCCGGTGCACCTGGCCGATGCTTGCCGCCGCGGCCGGAGTGTCGTTGAACTCGACGAACCGATCGCGCCAGTCCGGGCCGAGCTGCTCGGCAAGCACCTTGTGCACGCTTGCCGCCGGCAGTGGCGGCGCCGCCTCCTGGAGCTTGGTCAACGCCTGCCGGTAGGGCGCGGCGATCTCTTCGGGCAGCGCCGCCTCGAAGACCGACAGCGCCTGGCCGAACTTCATCGCACCGCCCTTGAGCTGGCCCAACACGCTGAAAAGCTGCTCGGCGGTGCGCTGCTGGATCTCTGCGGAGATCACGTCGGAGGCGATCCCGGTGACGCGCTTTCCCATGCCGAGAACGGTCCGACCGGCGAAGCCGAGCGGCAGGGCGGCGAGTTTGGCGGTCCGGGACACGGCCCGGCGCGGGATGTCGGTCACCCGGCCATTGTTACCGACCGGAGGGCTCCGCTGCTGCTCTGCGGCCGGGCTGGTGCCGACACCCGGCTCCGTGAGCACCCGCACGCCGGGTGTGGCGGCCAGATGCGGCGGCGAAAGCGACACGCGTCGGTGACCTCCATGGCGCCACCCAGCGTCTCCGGGCTGCCGCCGTCGAGATGCGCCAGCGCCTCGGTCAACGCGTACCCGATGGCTGTGAGCAGGGTGCCGGTCGTGCCGGCGGCGACCGGCTCGGCCGCGGCGAGCTGGGCGGCGAGTCGCGGCCACGCCGGGTCACGGTCTGTCCGGTGCAGCTCGATGCAGTGCAGGCAGGGTCCGGCGGGTGGGCGGACCAGGGGGCCGATGACCGGTACGCCCTCGCGGACGGTGACAAGCAGATGCGGCTGACGGCGCTGGGCGAGGCCGGCGGCGAGGAGCGCGGGCGGACGGTCCGCGCCGAGCTGGATCACCAGGTCCGCCCGAGGGCTCCGGAGCGGGTGGGTGCCGGTGCCCGGGGCGACGTTGTCGATGGCGGCCCGCACCGCCCGGGCCAGCGGTGCACCCAGGTCGGTCGCCGGGATGCCGGTGCCGACCAGGTCGATCGGGCGGACCGGGCCGGTGAGGTCCGGGATCACCCGGCCGACGCCGGACTGGGCCAGCGCGACCGCGAGCGGCCCGCCGAGTGCTCCGGCCCCGGTGAGCAGCACCCGGGCCGCTCGCCGTCGCCGCAGGATCTGCGCGGGAGTTCCGGGCAGTCTGGCCGCGACCAGGGCCAACGCCCCGGCTTCGGCGGCGAGCCGGGCACGGGCCGGCCCGGCGAGGTCGCGGGGGAGGAGGCTGTGCGCGGGCACCAGGAGGCCCGCCGCACGCAGGGCGTCGAGCAGGGTACGGGCGTCGGCGGCGGTGACCCGGGCTGCGCTCGCCTGGGTCAGCACGGCGCGTTCGCTGCGGGTGCCGTCCAGGAGATCGAGCAGGTGGGCGGCGCGCGGGTTGGCCAGCTCCAGCAGCACGGCGAGACCGGTGTCGATGCCGAGTTGCAGTGTGTGCCGGTCCCGCCAGAGGCGGCTGAGGCCGGGGAGCAGCATCGGTCGGGGCAGTGCGGTACGACTCATGATGACGAATCGTGACCGAGCCCGTGCGCAGGGTCGATCGTTATCCACAGATGGCCGGAGCTGTATCCAGCGCTGTCCACAGGGTCTGCCGGGTTATCCACAACCCGGCGGTAACCGTGTCGGTCACCCGACAGAGGGACCTGCCGGGCCGGCAACGGGGGGCGGGGTGACCGCTCGGCCACCCCGCCCCCCATTGACCCGTACGGTCAGACCTTCGCCTTGCCCAGGATGCGGTTCACTGTTGTCCCGCATACCGGACATTTTCCTTTTGCCATGTTCATACCGGTCTTCGAGACCTCCACGTGCCCCTCGAAGTCCCGCTTCTCCTTGCACTTCACGCAGTAACCGTTGTAGCTCTGGGCCTGGTCGGCCACGGTGCCCCTCCTCGTCTCGTCCGCCGGTCGATGTCGTCCCGGCGGGTGCCCCGGCGGCGGGCCACGCGGGGCGGCCGGCGCTGGGTCTCATTCCGCAGCCACCCTCGTGACCGCTGGTCCGCGGACCCTACCCAGGTCTGGGCGGTTCCATGTCAGCTGTGCATCGACCTGTGAGCAAGTCGACGTCGAGAGTGTGCATGGCGAATTAGGTCGGATAAGTGAGTTTGGCGGGGACACGCCGACGAACCGTCACAGACACCCGTGCGAGTACCCCGAAGGTGATCATCTAGGGTGGTGCGGACGTACGGCTGCCAGCGGCGTTCACCATGGGTGACGAGGCGCACTAGTGGCGGCCCGGCCAAGAAATTTTCGGGACGCCAAGCGGCCAATCGCCACTTTCTGGGCGCGTGTCGGGTGGTTGACCCTTGCGGACCCCTGGTCAGTACGCATTAGCTTTCCCTCGTGACACGTAGCCGAGGCTGCGCGGGCCAGTGATGGCGGGGACGCGTAAGCCGGTCGTCGAGGTGCGGCGCAGCCAGCGCCGGCGACGCACGGTGTCCGCGTACCGGGACGGTGAGCGGGTCGTCGTCCTCATCCCGGACCAGTTCTCCCGGGCCGAGGAGAGCGAGTGGGTCGACCGGATGCTTGCCCGGCTCGCGGCACGCGAAGGTCGACTGGCCCGCTCCGACGCCGAGCTGGTGGCCCGGGCCACCCGCCTGATCGGCCTCTACCTCACCGGGTACGGCGACAAGGCGGTGCCCCTCAGCGTCCGGTGGGTCACCAACCAGAACGGCCGCTGGGGCTCCTGCACACCCGCCGATCGCAGCATCCGGATCTCCCACCGCGTGCAGGACATGCCCGAATGGGTGATCGACTACGTGCTGCTGCACGAGCTTGCCCACCTCATCGTGCCCAGCCACAACGCCCGCTTCTGGGCGCTCGTCGGCCGCTACCCCAAGGCCGAACGAGCCCGCGGCTACCTCGAAGGCGTAGCCGCCGCCTCCTGCGCCCCGGTCCCCACCTGACCGGTCGACCCTCGCGCCGTCGTACGGTGAGCTGCGATCGTCTCGATCCACTCGGCTTCCTTGAAACCGGGGTATCCCCGGGTGGCGGACACCCCGATTTCAAGGAAGGCGAGTCGATCAGCCCCGCAGACCTCGGATCAGGCGCGCCGGGGTGAGGCGACGGGGCTGGGGCGGAGGGATATGGTCTGGGCATGGCGCGGCGGGTTGTGGTGGCGTTGCTCGGTCCGGTCCACTGGTCGCCGCCCGGCATCGACCGGCAAGACTGGCGGGCGGCGCTCGCCGAGGACGTCATCGACCTGATCGCCACCCTCAACGAGGTGGACGTCGCAGTCGCGGTCACCCCCGCCGACCGGGCCTTGGCTGACGCGCTGGTCTGGCCCGGCACCACGGTCTACGAGGTGGCCGAGCCGACGCCGAACGCGGTGTTCGCCGCCTTGGGCGGCTACGACCAGGCGGCCGTGCTCGCCAGCGACGTGCCCGACCTGCCGGCGTTGACGGTCGGCAAGTTGCTGCGCCCGCTCACCACCCGGTCGGTCGCGGTGGCTCCGGTCGAGGGCGGCGGCCCGGGTCTGCTCGGGGTCGCCGCGCGGCTGCCGGCACCGGGCTGGCTGCGCCCGCTGGACCTGGACACAGCGACCCCGACAGACGCCCGGGCCGGCGCACCCCGACCGGGGGAGGTCGCCGTCACCGCCGGCTGGCGACGACTGCGCGGCCCGGCCGACCTGGCCACGTTGGACCCGGCCTTCGAAGGCTGGGAAGCCACCCGCGCCCTGCTCTCGGGCGCCGGCCGGCCAACCTGACGACCCACGCGCCTTGCTTCCGGATGTCGGCGGGCGCGCCTGACGAGCCCGTTCGGCGGTCGGCCGGATCAATCGGTTACATCCGGTCGGCAATGTCCGAGACCTTCACGGTGACCTGTCGACAAATGAGCCGGGCGCCCGCCGTTGAGCGGCGCGGGCGCCCGGACATCTGGGCTCTGACTGTCAGCGCTTGGTGTCGTCGCCGTCGTCGGTGTCGTTGCCGTCATCGAGCTGGCCCGGGGCCTGCTCCTTCGCGCCACCGGGTGCGGTGAAGTCGAAGTTGTCCAGCTCGCTCAGGTCCATGTCGTTCATCGCGAAGGCCACCGGGTCGGCGAAGTCGTCGTCGGACGGGAGCAGGTCCGGGTGGCCCCAGACGGCGTCCCGGCCCTCGATGCCGCGGTGCTCGGTGAGCGCGGCCCAGAGGGCTGCCGCCTCGCGCAGTCGGCGGGGGCGCAGTTCCAGACCGACGAGCGCGGCGAAGGTCTGCTCGGCGGGACCGCCCGCGGCGCGGCGGCGCCGGAACGCCTCGCCCAGCCGGACGACGTTGGGCAGCCGGTCGCTGGCGGCGCTGTCGACCACGTGGCACACCCAGCCCTCGACCAGGGCAAGCGCGGTCTCCAACCGGGCCAGCGAGGCCTTCTGCGCCGGGCTGTCCTCCGGGGTGAAAATGCCCTCCAGGGCGATCGCCTGCATCGACTCCGGGTCGGTCGGGTCGACCCGGCCCATCGCCTCCTCGATCGCCTCCCGGTTGACCCGGATGCCCGAGGCGTACATCTCGACGGCGGTGAGCACGTGCCCACGCAGCCACGGGACGTGCTGGAACAGCCGCTGGTGGGCGGCTTCGCGCAGCGCCACGTAGAGGCGTACCTCGTCTTCGGGCAGCTCCAGGCCCTCGCCGTACGCGCGGATGTTGGCCGGGATCAGCGCGGCCGTGCCCGCCGGGCCGAGCGGCAGCCCGATGTCGCCGGCGGAGAGCACCTCCGCGGCGAGCGAGCCGAGGGCCTGCCCCAACTGGCCGCCGAAGAGCGCGCCACCGAGGGTCGCGACCATCGACTGCATGGGGCCGAGCTGGGCGCGCGCCTCCGGTGGCACCAGGTCGCCCATCGCGCCGACCATCCGGCTGGCCACCGGGTCGCAGAGCTTGCGCCACACGTCGAGCGTCTTGAAGATCCACTCATTGCGGTTCCAGGCCACCGGGGTCTGGATGCCCGTCGGCCACGACGACGCCGGCTCCAACCACAGGTCGGCCAGGCGCAACGCCTCCTCGACAGCGTTGCGCTCGTACGGCGACACTGCCGGGTCACCGGCGGCGGCGAGTTGGCTGGCTGCTACCTGCCGAGCCAGGTCCCAGTTGACCGGCCCGCTGCCCGGCGCGGAGAGCAGGTGCTGCAACTGCGACATGAACTGCTGCATCTGCGCGGGATCGTTGGGGTCTGGTGGTTGCCCACCCGGGAGCGCGAAACCGAACGGAATATCAGGCACGACGTCTACGGTACGCGGGCCGAGCCCCAGGTAGCCGCCGCTGGCGTTGCGCTGAGGGCGAAGTCGCGTGGCGCATCGGTCAGGCCGGCCCCGGGCGATCGGTACGCTCTGGCGCATGAGACGTCGTGGCCTGACGGTCCTGCTCGGTGCCCTGTTCACCGCTCTGTTGAGCATCGGGGTGCTGCGGGTGCCGATCCCGTACGTGGTGCTCGGCCCCGGCCCGACGGTCAACACCCTCGGTACGGCCGACGGTAAGGAGGTCATCCAGATCACCGGGCGGGAGACCTCGACGTCGGCCGGGCAGCTGCGGCTGACGACGGTGGGGGTGCAGCCAACGGTGCGGCTGCGATCGGCGATCGCCGGCTGGTTCTCCGACGACGAGGCGGTGGTGCCGCGCGAGCTGGTGTATCCGCCGGGGGAGTCGACGGAGCAGGTCGAGCAGCGCAACGCCGAGGACTTCAAGGTGTCGCAGACAAGCGCCGAGACCGCCGCGCTGCGCGAGCTGGGTTTCTCGGTGCAGGTGGTGGTCAAGACGGTGGCCGCGGACGGCCCGTCCGCCGGTCTGCTGAAGGTCGGCGACATCGTCACGTCCGTCGACGGTCAGCCGGTGCCGGTGGCCGCGAAGCTCACCGAGATGGTCCGGGCCAAGCCGGCCGGTACGGCCCTGACGATCGGCTACACCCGTGACGGCGTACCGGCCACCGCGAAGGTGACAAGCCGTGAGCAGGACGGTCGGCCGAGGATCGGTGTCGAGATCGACCAGCAGCAACCGCACCCGTTCACGCTCAGCATCGACCTGGGAGACATCGGCGGTCCGAGTGCCGGCCTGATGTTCGCCCTGGGCATCGTGGACAAGCTGACGCCGGCGGACCTGACCGGCGGCAAGGTCATCGCCGGCACCGGCACCATCGACGACGAGGGCACCGTCGGCCCGATCGGCGGGATCGCCCAGAAGCTTGTCGGCGCGAAGCGTGCCGGGGCCAAGGCGTTCCTCGTTCCGGCGGACAACTGCGCCGAGGCGGTCCGCAATCCGCAGCCCGATCTGCCGCTTCTGAGGGTGGGTTCCCTCACCGAGGCGATGACCGCGCTGGAGACGCTGCGTGCCGGAGGCCAGCCGACCCGCTGCTGACGCTCGTGACCGTGTCCCGACACGTTCAGGAACACCCCGTACTCTGGGTGCCTGGTCGGAGCCGATCACATCGAGCGTGCGGAGCCAAACAGTGGTAATGCGTAGCAGCAGCCCCCTACCGAAGATGAGTAGGCGCGGACGCGTCACCATCGCCGTCCTGGTGGGGGTGTTCGTGCTCTTCACCCTGCTGGGCTGGGGCGTCCAGGCCTGGACGGACTGGCTCTGGTTCGAGGAGGTGCGCTACACCGAGGTCTTCACGGGTGTGTTGTTCACCCGGCTGCTGCTCTTCCTCGCCATCGGTCTCGGTATGGCCGCCATCGTCGGCGGCAACCTGTGGCTGGCCCACCGGCTGCGCCCGCGGCTGCGTCCGCACTCGGTCGAGCAGGCCGCCCTGGAACGCTACCGCATGGTGCTCAGTCCGCGCCTCGGCACCTGGATCGCGCTGGCCGCCGTGGTGGTCGGCCTCTTCGCCGGCCTGTCGGCGCAGAGCCGGTGGAACCAGTGGCTGCTCTTCCGCAACGGTGGCGACTTCGGGATCAAGGACCCGGAGTTCGGGGTGGACATCGGCTTCTACGTCTTCCAACTGCCGTTCTGGCGTTATCTGCTCGGCGTCGGCTTCACCGCTGTGGTGTTGGCTCTGATCGGCGCGTTGGCGGTGCACTACCTCTTCGGCGGGGTCCGCCTCCAGGGTGTCGGGGACCGGATGACGAACGCCGCCCGCGCTCACCTGAGCAGCCTGGTGGCGGCCTTCGTGCTGCTCAAGGCCGTCGCGTACGTGCTGGACCGGCGGGCGATGCTGCTGGAGTACAACGAGGGCGCGAAGCTGTACGGCGCCGGCTACGCCGATGTCAACGCGCTGCTGCCGGCGAAGGAGATCCTGGCGTACATCTCGATCGTGGTGGCCATCGCGATCATCGTGTTCTCCAACGCCTGGATGCGGAACCTGGTGTGGCCGGGCATCTCGCTCGCCCTGCTCGGTGTCTCCGCCGTGGCGATCGGCGGCATCTACCCCTGGGCGGTGCAGACCTTCGAGGTCAAGCCGAGCGCCAAGGACAAGGAAGCGCCGTACATCCAGCGCAGCATCGACGCGACCCGGGCGGCGTTCGGGTTGGCGGCTACCGAGACCACGCCGTACGCGGCGAACAACCTCACCCCACCGGCGAACCTGGCCACCGACACCTCCGTCGTGTCGAACGTGCGGCTGCTCGACCCGCAGTTGGTCAGTGAGACGTACACCCAGTTGCAGCAGGTGCGTGGCTTCTACGACTTCGGCCCCAAGCTGGACATCGACCGCTACGGGGTGAACGGGAAGGTCTCGGACTACGTGGTCGGCGTCCGGGAGATCAACTACGGCGAGCTGACCGACCAGCAGAACACCTGGATCAACAGGCACACCGTCTACACCCACGGGTTCGGACTGGTGGCGGCCCCGGCCAACCAGGTGGTCTGCGGTGGGCAGCCGTTCTTCGTCTCGGGCTTCCTGGGCGAGCGCACCCAGGAGGCGTGCTCCTCGCAGACCGAGCAGATCCCGGCCAAGCAGCCGCGCATCTACTACGGCGAGCGGATGGCTGCCGGCGACTACGCGATCGTCGGTCAGTCCGACCCGAACAAGAAGGCCGAGTTCGACCGGCCGGTCGGTGAGGGCGGCGGCGAGTCCTACACGTACACCGGTGAGGGTGGCGTCAAGATCGGTTCCTTCCCCCGGCGGCTGTTGTACGCCATCAAGGAGCAGGAGACGAACTTCCTGCTCTCCGAGGCGGTCAACGAGGACTCCAAGCTGCTCTACGTGCGTAACCCGCGGGACCGGGTGGAGAAGGTCGCGCCGTTCCTCACCCTGGACGGCGACCCGTACCCGGCGGTGGTGGACGGTCGGGTGCAGTGGATCGTCGACGGCTACACCACGGCGGCCACCTACCCGTACGCAGAGCGCGTCAACCTGCAGACGGAGACCACCGACGAGCTGACCAACCGGGGCACCTTCCAGCTGGCCCGGGAGAACGTCAACTACATGCGCAACTCGGTGAAGGCCACCGTCGACGCGTACGACGGCACAGTGAAGCTCTACGAGTACGACGACACCGACCCGGTGCTCAAGGCGTGGAACAAGGCGTTCGGCGGTGACCTGGTGTTGCCGAAGGCGGACATCCCGGTCGAGTTGAGCGAGCACCTGCGCTACCCGGCGGACATGTTCAAGGTGCAGCGCAACCTGCTCACCAAGTTCCACGTGACGAACCCGGGCGACTTCTACTCCGCGCAGGACTTCTGGCAGGTGCCGAACGTGCCGGACGCTCCGGACAGCGGCCAGAAGCAGCCGCCGTACTACCTGTTCACCCAGTTCCCCGGGCAGGAGAGCCCGCGGTTCCAGCTCACCTCCGCGGTCACTCCGAACGGCAGGCAGAACCTCGCGGCACTGATCTCGGGGTCGTACGTCGACGGCAAGCCCCGGCTGGAGGTCCTGGAGTTGCCGGACCAGACCCGGATCTCCGGTCCGGTGCAGGTCCACCAGCAGATGACGAACAACGCAAACATCCGTCAGCAGCTCAACCTGCTCTCCAGCAACCAGGCGCAGGTCCAGTACGGCAACCTGCTCTCGCTGCCCTTCGCCGACGGCATGCTCTACGTCGAGCCGGTCTACGTGAAGAGCAACCAGCAGGACGCGTACCCGCTGTTGCAGAAGGTGCTGCTCTCCTACGGTGACGGCGGCTCCTTCGTGGCGCTGGCCGACAACATCAACGACGGCATCAAGCAGTTGGTCGAGCAGGGCAAGCGGGCTGGGCAGGCGACACCGCCGCCGACCACCGGAGGCAACCCGACGACGCCGACGACGCCCACGCCGACGACGCCGCCTCCGAGCGGTGGTGAAGCGCCGCCGCTGACCGGTGATCTGGCAACCGCCGCGGAGCGGGTGCAGACCGCCATCACCGAGGTCCGGGCCGCGCAGACGTCCGGCGACTTCGAGCGGTACGGTCGCGCGCTCAAGGCGCTGGACGAGGCGCTCACCGCCTTCCAGCAGGCACAGCAGGCCGCCAACCCGGCCGGTACGCCGGCGCCGAGCGGCGGCGCGGCGCCGCCGTCACCGACCGGCAGCCCGGGTACGGGCGGCTGACCGCAGCCACCCGGAAAGCACCTCACGGAGCCCTCGCCATCCTCCTGATGGCGGGGGCTCCGCCGTGTCGGTACGGGGTGCGCAGGACGTCGATGGCTGACAAAGCCGCAGGTCAGAGGGGTCGAGGGCGGCGGTATCGGAGTCGCTTTGCGGTGCCCCGGGTCGGTGCGCTACGGTTAGTGAACCGACGCGGGGTGGAGCAGCTCGGTAGCTCGCTGGGCTCATAACCCAGAGGTCGCAGGTTCAAATCCTGTCCCCGCTACGAGAAAGAAAGCCCGACTCCGGATCGCCGGAGGCGGGCTTTCGACATTCCGGAGATCCGGAGTCCGGGCAGGACCCCGCCGATCATCGTCAAAAAGGGATGGGTTAGGGTTAACCAGTCGACGCGGGGTGGAGCAGCTCGGTAGCTCGCTGGGCTCATAACCCAGAGGTCGCAGGTTCAAATCCTGTCCCCGCTACGAAAGAGAAAGCCCGTTTCCGGTTCGCCGGAGGCGGGCTTTCTCGTTCCCGCGTGGTCTTCCGTCAGCCCGTGGAGGGGCCGGTGCCCACCGGCCCCTCCACGGGTGTCACCTGAGGCCGAAGGCCCGCATGACGGTCTGGGTGACGCCGCCGCCGTTGCGCTGTGTGGCGGTGACGCGGATGGAAACGAAGGCCGAACGGTGCGGCGCGTTCAGCGTCGCCTTCCAGGTGCCACTGCGCTCCTTCAGGGCCTGCCGCTGCCAGGTGCGGCCGTCGTCGTAGGAGACCTCCAGGCCGAGCGAGGACACTCCGTCCTTCGCGGCGGTGCTGCCGACCACGACCGGCGTGATGGCGAGGTCGGTCCTGCGCGTCGCGCGGCCCGCCAGGTCCAGGTCCGTCCCGTAGTCCAACTGCACGAGCGGGATCGCCTGTACGCCGTCGGCGGCGCCCGAGAGGAAGGTCCAGTCGGTGCGCGTGGTGGTGGAGTACGGGCTGAAGGCGGGGTTGCCCTCCGTCTCGACGACAAGCCGGTACGGCAGCTTCTGCGGTGACAGGTCGCCGGCGTAGAACTCCGGCCAGCCTTCGAGCTGACTCACCTGCCTGTCGCCCTGGTAGAGCGAAACCCGTTGCCGCATGCTGGCACCGCCGCTGTGTGCGGCACCCGCATCGCCGAACGCCTGGATGTAGGCGCTGATCCCACCCTCGCCACGGAACGGGATGTCGTAGGTCAGCAGGCGTGGCCGCGTGATGGGGCCGAACCACCTGTCCTTCTGGACACTGCCCGGCCGGTAGGCGATCTCGTCGGTGTTCGACCGCGCCCAGTTGAGCACGTCGACGTACTGCTTCCACCTGATGCCCGCGCCAGCGGACACCCAGTCGGTACGCGGACCCGGGGCTACTGGCCGGAACGGGAACGGGCGGGCCGCAGCCCACTCGTACGGCGGGAAGTCGACGCGCATCTCGGTGGAGAGCTGACCCGGCGGCGGGGCGAACTCGGTGTCGATCCGCGCGAGGTCGCCGCGACCTGTCTTGGCCGACGGATCGTTCGGCACCCCGCCGCTGTGGTAGTCGACAAGGTCGTACAGGTATGCCGGCGAGGGGTGGGCGGTGACGGTGAGCCGTACGCCCTTCCGGCCGGCGTCGGTGATTTTCTGGATCAGGGCCTCGCCCCCGCCCCGGACCAGCGTGGCGACCGGGAGCGCCCCGGTCGTCGTACCGTCGGGGTTTCCGTACCATCCGCTGCTGCGGCCCTGGCCGTCGTTCACCACAAGGAGCAGCGCGGCACCGGCGGCGAACGCCGTCGCCACCTGGTCGGTGGGGTTCACGGCGTCGCTGTCGCGTACGACCACTGCCTTGCCACGGGCGGACAGGCCGGCGTAGTCGGCAGTCGTGCCGGTGCCGGCGAAGACGGCGTCCAGGCGCGACGTGCCGTCGGGCATCGCTCGGGACCCGGGCTGCACGAGGGGGTCACCGACGCGGCGGCCGTTGTGGACGATCTCCAGTGGCGTCTGCTCGGCCCGGATCCGGGTGGTGAGGACGAAGCTGCCCTTCCTGACCTTGCCCTTTGTCGGCAGGGCCCACAGGCTGTCGTAGACGGTGCCGGGCCAGAGCGTCTCCCGCAGCGCGCCCGTGTCGCCGGGCGTCGGCTCCTCGGACGTGAACGAGCGGTAGACGTCGATGCGGCTGTTGGTGACGGCGGTCGGCTGAGGTGTCGCCACCTTGATCTGTCGAGCCTTGGCGGCGTCGAGCACGACGACCCGGTTGGTCGTCAGGTCCACCTCGGGGGCGGTGAGCATCGCGAGCCCGAGGGAGTGGGCGCCGTGCAGACCCTCCACGTCGGCGGCGGCGACGACGGTGTAGGAGCCGGGCGCCCAGCGGCTGGTGAGCGTGCCGTCGCGTACCCACATGAATGTGGAACCACCGTCGGCGCTGACGATCTCGACCTCGCCGCTCATGGGTCGGCCGGCGCGGTCCTTCAGGTGGATGGTGAGGTCGTGCTTTCCGGACTCCACTGCGACACCGACGGCCGTGTGCACCTCACCGCCCGCGTGGCGGGCCACGACCTGGGCGGAGTACCGGCCGGCGGTGAGCCCTGTCGGGTCCACCACGACGTCGACAGTCGAGGTCGCCCGGGCCGCAACCGTGACCTGGCCGGTGCCCGCCGTGAACGTCGTCGCCGGGGAGTCACCACGATCGACCGACAGGTCCAACGTGATGGGGGTGTCAGTGGTGTTGATGTAGGTGATCTTCCGGCTGATGCGCTGCGGCGGCGTGCCGGTCGACGACGCGACGAGGCCGGCGTCCACCGAACCGGACGCGATGATCTGGTCCTGGTGATAGGCGGCGGCCACGTTCAGCCGGCCGCTGCCGGCCCGGTAGGCGTCGTAGCCGGTCGTACGCACGCTGGTGCCCATCAGGGCGTCCTTGATCTGCTGCGGGCTCCACGTGGGGTGTTTCTGGGCCAGCAGGGCGGCGGCCCCGGCGACGTGGGGCGCCGCCATCGAGGTGCCGCTGTCCGTCCGGTAGAAGCCTTCGCCCCAGGGGAGGTGCTGCGAGCGCGCCGCCAGCACGTCCACGCCGGGTGCGGTCATGTCGGGCTTCAACGCCTCGTCGATCATGCGGGGGCCGGCGCTGGAGAAGTCGGCCACCCGGTCCGAGCCGTCGACCGCGCCGATGGTGAGCGCGGCGTCCGCGGTCCCCGGCGCCCCGATGGTGTACGGGTCGGGTCCGCTGTTACCCGCGGAGACGACGAAGAGCGCACCCGTCTCGGCGGTCAACTGGTTGAGGGACTGGCTCAGCGGGTCGTCCTGGGTGTGCCAGGCGCTGACCCCCAGACTCATGTTGATCACCTTGGCGCGTTCGGTACGCGCCGCCCACTCCATCCCCGCGATGATCCCGGAGATCGTCCCGCCTCCGTTGCTGTCGAGGACCTTGCCGATCACCAGGTCGGCATCGGGGGCGACTCCCCGCTCCCTGCCGCCGGAGGCGGCGCCCGTTCCGGCGACGGTGGAGGCGGTGTGGGTGCCGTGCCCGTTGCGGTCGATGATGTCCTCGCCCGGGATGAAGCTGCGGGACGCCACCACGCGGTTGGCGAGGTCCGGGTGGGTCGTGTCCACTCCGGTGTCCAGGACGGCCACCCGGACGCCCTTGCCGGTACCACCTGCCGCCCACGCCGCGGGGGCACTCACCTGCGCTGTCGTGTCGGCGAGAGCAGCCTCCGCCCTGCCGTCGAGCCACACCTTCTCCACGCCGGTCGCGAAGGAGGGCGTCGCGGTGCCGGCGGACCGGCCGGTCGACGACGTACCGACCGATTGTGTGTCGCCGGTGAGGGCCGACCAGAAGTCGGCGGCCTGCGCCCGGCGGGCCCGGATGGCCTCGCCACGGACGGAGGGCAGCTCCAGTGTGGTCTCCGCTCCTGGCAGCGCATTGCTGGCCCGGCGGTTGGTCGCACCCGACCCGCGGGTGACGATCAGAGGCAGCGTGCTGCTCCGTGCGTCGTCGAAGCCCTGGGCGACGAGGTCGGTGACGTCGAAGAGCTGCTTGTCGAGCTGTCCGGTGGCGAGGTAGGGCAGTGCCTCGTCGGGGTACACGTAGGTGTCCCCGTCCTCGGTGGCGACGCGTACGGAGCCGGTGGCACCCGGCGCGCGTGCCACGTCCACGGTGGGCGGCGTCCCGTCGCGTCCCGGGGTCATCGTCACCTTGTCGCCGGTGATCAGCGTGACCGTGACGGGAGCACCCTGTGCGGTGCCGGTCGTGGCCGGTGGCGTCGTCGGCGGGGGCGCGGGGGCGCTGTGGGCCGCAGTGGGGGTGACCAGAGCGGCGACGAGGGTGACGCCGACCGCTGCTGCCGCAGATCTTCGGGTGAGAGAGAGCCGCACAGATCCTCCAGAGTTGAACGTTGATCGAATTCGATCACCTCCGTGATTCATATAGTGATCATCTTCTTTGCCGGGACGTTGCGGGGCCATCGCGTGTGGCCGATCCGGTCCCGGCATTCGGCGTGGACCTGCGTGCCGAAGTTGCACCCTTCGGCGAGGATGGGCGCATGTCTTCCTTCGGTAGGTGGTGGGGCCGGCTCGGCGCGGTCCTCGGTACGGTCGTGCTGACGGTGTTCGTGCCCGTCGCGGCCTGGGCGTCCACAGGCACCGGCGAGATGGTGGTGGAGGCCGCTCGGCGGCGGTCCCGAGGCGGCTTCGGCTTCATCGGCCTGCTCTGCTGCCTCGTGGTGGTGGCGATCATCGTGTTCCTGCTGCTGCGCCTGATGCGCGGTCGCCGTGGCGGCCCGCCGCGCTGACCCCGTCAGCTCGACGCCGGGCGGCTGCGCAGCCGCCCGGCGGTCACGCCGCCAGTGCGGCGTTGGCCAGGGAGAGGAAGCGTGAGGTGGCCGCGCGCGTGCCGGCCCGCCCGCCGCGGATGCTCTCCGCGGCGGTGACAAGCAGCGACCGCACCTTCGCGTGGCCCATCGGCGGCGGCGCGGGCGCCGGCCCGAGCTGGTCGGCGATGCTGGCGCCGAACGCGGCGGCGCGCTGCTGAGCCGGGTCGGTGATGCTGCCCTCGGTGTACCGGCGCACGGGGATACTGGCGTTGAGGCCGCGTTCGTGGCCGAGAACCGTGCCGGCCTCGCCGTTCGTGGTCAGGAAATTGATCACGTCGATGACGGTGTCCGGGTGGCGGGTGCCGCGGAACGCGGACCAGTACATCGACGCCCTCGCCCACTGCGAGCCCGGGGGGCCGGGGATGCCCACCACTCCCAGCTCCGCATCGGTGAGCCGTTGCAGGTCCGGTAGCTGGTGGGACCAGGCGAAGGACGCGGCGGTCAACCCGGTGACCACCAGCTGCCGGGCAGGCTCTCCGCTGTCGGACTGCTCCACGAGGGCCGCGCCCGGCGTGGCCCTCGTGGACCGTGCCCGCTGCCACAGTTCGAACCAGGCGATCAGCTCGTCGGCGCCGAAGCCCATCTGGCGTCCCCGATAGAACTCGCCGCCCTGCGAGCGCAGCCACAACCAGAGGGCGCGGTAGTCACCGGACGCGTCGACCGTACCGGCCACCTGGCCGTCACTGGCCTCGGTGACCCCTGTGGCCCAGGCGATGTAGTCCGCCCAGGACATTCCACCGCGCGGCTCGGGCACCCGCAGCTCGCGCAGCAGGTCACGGTTGAAGACCACGGCCCCGAGGGTCTGCCCGGCGGCCACCCCCATCGTCCGGCCGTCCACGGTGCCGGAGCGGACGAGACCGTCCGGCAGACCGCCCAGGTCCAGCCGGCGGTCGGCGACGCTGTCGGTGAGGTCGAGAACGATCTCGCGCTCGGCGTACTCGGCAAGCACGGCGTCGTCGACCTGGATCAGATCCGGAATGTTGCCGCCGGCGGCCTGCGTGGCCAGCCGGTCGTAGTAGCCGTCGGCGCCCTGCCAGGTGACGCGGAAGGTGACCCGGGGGTTGCGCTCCGAGTAGAGCCGCAGAGCCTTCTCGGTCAACTCGGCCCGCTTCTGCCCGCCCCACCAGAAGACCGACAGCTCGACAGGCCCGTCCTCGGCCGACGTGGTGGATTCGTCGGTGCACCCGGCCAGCCCGCCGGTGACCAGCAGGGGAGCGCCGAGCAGCGCGCTGAGCAGACGGCGCCGGCCCGGGTCCGCGCGGAGGCGGTCGATCGGCTGTCGAACAACGGGCACGGGGTCTCCTGGCACCTGCGGGCGGGGTCGGACCATTCACGCAGGCGGCGCACAAGGGTGTCAACGTCCATCCGGTCATCCCTGGTGGTCGGCCCCCGCGCGGGTGGCCGAAGCCGGATCGCCGCTGCCGCGTGGTGTACTAGGGCGCGTGGAACTTCTGCACTCGGGCAAGGTCCGGGACGTCTACGCCGACGGCGACGACCTGATCCTGGTCGCCTCGGACCGCATCTCGATCTACGACGTGGCGTTGCCGACGCCGATCCCGGACAAGGGTCGACTACTCACCGCGCTCTCGCTCTGGTGGTTCGAGCAGCTCGCCGACCTCGTGCCGAACCACGTCATCTCCGCCACCGACGTGCCGGCCGAGTTCGCCGGCCGGGCCATCCGCTGCCAGCGGCTGGACATGGTCCCGGTCGAGTGCGTCGCCCGGGGTTACCTCACCGGCGGCGGCCTACGGGAGTACGAGCGCACCGGTTCGGTCTCCGGTGTGCCGCTGCCTCGGGGGCTCGGTGAGGCGTCGATCCTGCCCGAGCCGATCTTCACGCCGTCGACCAAGGCGCCGATGGGCGAGCACGACGAGCCGATCACGTTCGACGACGTGGTGGACAAGGTGGGCCAGGCCACCGCCGAGCGGCTGCGGCAGATCACCATCGACGTCTACCGGCGCGGTGCCGAACTGGCCGCCGACCGGGGCATTCTGATCGCCGACACCAAGATCGAGCTGGGCTGGGCGCCGGACGGCACACTTGTCCTCGCCGACGAGTTGCTCACCTCCGACTCGTCGCGCTTCTGGCCCGCCGAGTCGTACCAGCCGGGCCGGGTGCAGTTCTCCTACGACAAGCAGTACGTGCGGGACTGGGCCACCGGCAGCGGATGGAACAAGCAGGCGCCGGCACCGGACGTGCCCGCCGAGGTCGTCGAGGCGACCCGCGCCCGCTACGTCGAGGTGTACGAGAAGCTCACCGGCAACCGCTGGAGCTGAGCCGGCGCCAGCGATCCGCCGGGTCACCACCGTGCTGCGCACGTAGGTGCCTGGCCGGGACGGTCGGGCGTCCGGCAGCGGGCCTGCGTCACTCCACCCAGTCGAGGGTGCGCTGCACCGCCTTGCGCCAGTTGTGCAGCTCCCTGTCGCGTAGCTCCGCCGCCATGGTCGACTCCCACTGCGCGTCGGAGCGCCACTGCGCGCGCAACGTGGCCAGGTCGGGCCAGAAGCCGACCGCCAGGCCGGCCGCGTACGCCGCGCCCAGGCAGGTGGTCTCGGTGATCCGGGACCGGATCACCGGGACGTCGAGCACATCGGCGAGGAACTGCATGAGCAGGGCGTTCGCGGTCATGCCGCCGTCCACCCTGAGCCGGCGCAGGGCCACGTCGGAGTCGGCGTCCATCGCGTCGACCACCTCGCGGGTCTGCCACGCCGACGCCTCAAGCACCGCCCGCGCCAGGTGCCCCTTCGTGATGTAGCCGGTCAGGCCGGCGATCACACCGCGGGCGTCGCTGCGCCAGTGCGGTGCGAAGAGCCCGGAGAACGCCGGCACCACGTAGCAGCCGCCGTTGTCGTCCACGGTGCGGGCCAACTCCTCCACCTCGGCGGCTGTGGAGATCAGGCCGAGGTTGTCACGCAGCCACTGCACGAGCGACCCGGTGACGGCGATGGCGCCTTCGAGGGCGTACGCCGGCGGTTGGCCCTTGATCTGGTAGGCGACGGTGGTGAGCAGGCCGTGCGTCGACGGAACAGGTGTGGCCCCGGTGTTGAGCAGCAGGAAGCTGCCGGTGCCGTAGGTGCACTTCGCCTCGCCCGGCTGGAAGCACGTCTGACCGAACAGCGCGGCCTGCTGGTCGCCCAGCGCGCTCGCCACCGGCACCCCGGCGAGTACGCCGGTGGCCGTGCCGTACACCTCGGAGGAGCAGCGGATCTCCGGGAGCATCGCCGCAGGCACGCCCATGGCGTCCAGCAGTTCCGGGTCCCAGTCGAGCGTCGTGAGGTCCATGAGCATGGTCCGGCTGGCGTTCGTCACGTCGGTGACGTGCTCGCCTGTCAGTTTCCAGATCAGCCAGCTGTCCATGGTGCCGAACAGCACCTCGCCGCGCTCGGCGCGTTCGCGCAGGCCGTCGACCTCGTCGAGCAGCCAGCGCAACTTGGGGCCGGCGAAGTAGGTGGCAAGCGGCAGGCCGGTGCGGGACCGGAACCGCTCCTCGCCGTACGCCGAGGCCAGCTCGCGCAGCAGCGGCCCGGTGCGGGTGTCCTGCCAGACGATGGCGTTGGCCACCGGACGGCCGGTGGCCCGGTCCCAGACCAGTGTCGTCTCCCGCTGGTTGGTGATGCCCACGGCGGCCAGCCCTGCCGCGTCCGTGCCGGCGGACCGCAGCGCCTCGGAGACCACCTGCTGGACGTTGTCCCAGATCTCCTCGGCGTCGTGCTCCACCCAGCCCGGCCGGGGGAAGATCTGCCGGTGCTCGCGCTGGGCCACGGCGACGATCTCCCCGGCGGAGTCGAAGACGATGCACCGCGAGGAGGTGGTGCCCTGGTCGATGGCGGCGACGTACTCGGGGGTCACCGCAGCACCGTACCCAAAGCGGTGGCACGGTGCGACCGGCGTCACGTGGGCCTACGCGTCGCCTACGATGTGCGAACGTGCGTGACATCGCCGTTTTCAGTGGAACCGCCCATCCCGACCTCGCCGCCGAGATCTGCGCTCACCTGGGGGTGCCGCTGCATCCGGTGCGCGTCTCCCGGTTCGCAAACGACTGCCTGGAAGTGCAGTTGCAGGCCAACTGCCGCGAGCGTGACGTCTTCCTGATCCAACCGCTGGTGCCTCCGGTGCAGGAGAACCTGGTCGAGCTGCTGCTGATGATCGACGCCGCCCGGGGCGCGTCCGCCGGCCGGATCACAGTGGTGCTGCCGCACTACGCGTACGCCCGCTCGGACAAGAAGGACGCGCCACGGATCTCCATCGGTGCCCGGCTCGTCGCCGACCTGCTCACCTCGGCCGGCGCGGACCGGGTGCTCGCGATGACCCTGCACTCGCCGCAGGTGCACGGCTTCTTCAGCGTCCCCGTGGACCATCTCCACGCGCTGCGGGAGTTGGCCACCCACTTCCGGCGCTACGACCTCAGCAACACGGTGGTGGTCTCGCCGGACCTCGGCAACGCCAAGGAGGCGGCGGCTTTCGCCCGGCTGCTCGGCACGCCGGTCGCGGCCGGGGCGAAGCAGCGGTTCAGCGACGACCTTGTGAAGATCAGCGCGGTGATCGGCGAGGTGGCCGACCGTGACGTCATCGTGCTGGACGACGAGATCGCCAAGGGCAGCACCGTCATCGAGTTGATGGAGCACCTGCGCGGCCTGAAGGTGCGTTCGATCCGGCTGGCCTGCACGCACGGTCTCTTCTCCGCTGACGCGTTGCGGCGGCTCAGCGACCAGGACGGCGTCCTGGAGATCGTCTGCACGAACACCGTTCCCATCCCGGCCGCCAAGCGGGTCCCCGAACTCCAGGTCCTGTCGGTGGCTCCCGCCCTGGCCGAGGCGATGCGCCGGATCCACAACGGGGAGTCGGTCTCCGCCCTCTTCGCCTGATCCGGCCGCAAGCGGTTGCCACTGCCCGCCGCTGGCCTCGCTGGCCGTGGGAGGCCCGAGGTCAGCGCGGGGTGTGGTCGGAGGCGGTGAGGCCGGCGGTGATGCGTACCGTGGTCCCGGCGCCGCTGGTGGCGATCTCCATGGCGTCGGTCAGCTCCCGGGCCAGCCACAGACCCCAGCCGCCGGCGGTGTCCGGGGCCGGCCGGCGGCGGTCGCCCAGCCGTTGCGGGCTGATGCCGCGTCCGTGGTCGGCGACCTCGCAGACCAACACTCCCGGCTCCTGCCAGAGTCGCAGCCACCCGCGCCCGCCGCCGTGCCGCACCGCGTTGGTGATCAACTCGTTGACCGCGAGCACGAAGTCGTCCAGCCGTTGGCCTCCGAGGCCGGAGGCATGCGCGCAGGAGGCGACCGAGTGTCGAATCTCGGTCACCTGGGCCTTGTCGAAGGCCTCGGCGATCAGGAGGGCTGGGTCGATGGGCACAACCGTACGCGGTGCGTGCGGATCTGCGTTCATCATGGCCCCGTTCCGACGGCGGACACCGGTGTGTTTCGCGGCTTTTCAACCGTACGTCAGGGTTTCTCGGCCCGCACTCTCTGCCTTTCGCGGCGTCGGCGCGGCTGTGGCATCCTGACCGCCATGCCGTCGCCGCCGCGTGGATTCGAGGTGCCGCTCTGGCGGGCGCTCACGGTGTTCCGGCTGGCCTCCCTGGCGTACGTCTGCGCGCTCGCGGTGCGCGACGCCGACAGGTACGCCCACCCGATCGCGGTCGGTGCCCTGATCCTGGTGATGATCGCCTGGACCGCGGCGACAAGCGTCGCGTACGCCCGACCGGGCTGGCGCCGCTGGCCGCTGCTGCTGGCCGACCTCGTGGTGGTCATGGCCGTCGTGCTGTCCACCCCGTGGGCCGTCGGGCGGGAGGCGCTCGCCAACGGCGTACCCACCCTTGGGGTTGCCTGGATGGCCGGCCCGGTGCTGGCCTGGGCCGTCTCCGGTGGCCGGCGGCGGGGCACCGTGGCTGCGCTGCTCGTCGCCGGCGCGGACCTGGCCACCCGTGAGCGGATCGGCCAGTCCTCGTTCACCGGGGTGATCCTCATGCTGCTCGCCGGCCTGGTGGTCGGGCACGTGGCGCGCCTCGCCGCCGACGCCGAGGAGCGCCTGCAACGCGCCGTGGAGTTGGAGGCGGCCACCCGGGAGCGGGAACGGCTGGCCCGGGGCATCCACGACTCGGTGCTCCAGGTGCTGGCGCTGGTGCAGCGGCGTGGCGCGGACCTGCCCGGCGAGGCCGGTGAGCTTGCCCGGCTGGCCGGCGAGCAGGAAGCCGCGCTACGGGCGCTTATCGCCGGCAGCGCCCCGGTCGGTACCGTCGGGCCGGACGGGCCCGACACGGACGCGGTCGACCTTCGTGCTCTGCTCGGCCGGTACGCCTCCACGGCGGTGTCGCTGTCCGCGCCCGCGACCCCGGTACCCCTGCCCCGGCAGGTGGCCCGGGAGGTCGCCGCGGCGACGGGCGCGGCCCTGGACAACGTGGGACGCCACGCCGGTGGGCGGGCCTGGGTGCTTGTCGAGGACGAGGGGGAGACAGTGACAGTGTCGATCCGTGACGAGGGGCCTGGCATCCCGGACGGCCGACTGGACGAGGCCGCCGCGCAGGGGCGGCTCGGAGTGAGCCAGTCGATCCAGGGCCGGGTGGCCGACCTCGGCGGGACGGTGAGGATCATCTCGGCCCCCGAGGCTGGCACCGAGATCGAGCTGACAGTGCCGAGGGCCGGACGGTGAGCGCCCTGCGGGTGATGGTCGTCGACGACCATCCGATGTGGCGGGAGGGCGTGGCCCGCGATCTCACCGAGGCCGGGTTCCTTGTGGTGGCCACCAGCGGCGAGGGACGGCAGGCGATCCGGGTGGCCGCCGCCGCCCGGCCCGACGTCGTCGTCCTCGACCTGCAACTACCGGACATCTCCGGTGTCGAGGTGGTCCTCGGGCTGCGCGCCGCGCTCCCTCAGGTGCGGGTCCTGATGCTCAGCGCCAGCGGCGAGGAGCAGTCAGTGCTCGACGCGGTCAAGGCGGGCGCCACCGGCTACCTGGTGAAGTCGACGGCACCCGCCGAGTTCCTCGACGCGGTGCGCCGTACCGCCGCCGGTGATCCGGTCTTCACACCCGGCCTGGCCGGGCTGGTCCTGGGGGAGTACCGCAGGCTGGCGACCGGGCCGGGGCCGGGGGCCGGGCCGGCCGGAGACGCGGACCCCGGCGCACCCCGGCTCACCGACCGGGAGACCGAGGTGCTGCGCCTGGTGGCCAAGGGGATGTCGTACAAGCAGATCGCGCAGCGGCTCGGCCTGTCCCACCGCACCGTCCAGAACCACGTGCAGAACACGCTGGGCAAGCTGCAACTGCACAACCGGGTCGAGCTGACCCGCTACGCCATCGAGCGGGGCCTGGACGGCTGAGCCCGCTCAGACCGAACGCGGCGGTTCGGTCTCGTGGATGGCCAGCTCCTCGGCTGTCGCCCCGCCACCGGCCGACCCGGCGTCGTACGCCACGGAGTCGGTCTCCTGGCCGGTGTGCGCCCCCTCGTCCGGTTGCACCAGCCGACCCACAGTGGCGTCGGCGACAGTGCCGAGCTGGCCGTGGTCGTAGAGGGAGACCGGCGATTTCGGGTCCGAGGTGGGGCCCGGGTCCATCACGTCGGCGTCCAGTTGGGCTTCCGCGGCGGCCGCCTCGTTGTCCGCCTCAAGGGCGATCTTCGGGTCGACCGGGCCGGCCAGCGGGTCGTCCACCGGGCGCTCGAAGCTCTCCCGCTGGAGCTTGTAGTCCAGCGACTCGCCGTCGAGCTGCTCGTCGGCGGTGGTCCCGAAGCGGTCCACCGCCACCGGGGTCCGGTCGCCGGGAAGCTGGGCCGGCTCCGGGCCGTCCGCCTCGCGCCCGGTGAGGACGTCGTCGTTGGCGGTCGAGTCGTCGTCGGCGGTGTCGGGCAGCCCCTCCGCCTCGGTGTCGGACACGGGGGTCGGGTACTCGTTGTCGCGCATGTCTGATCACTACCCGCTGCCCTCCCGCCGTAACCGGAGCACGGCCGGTCATGCGGGAGTGAACCGGCCAGCGAGGGCGGAACCGTCGTCAGCCGAGCGCCGTGGCCTCGTCGTCCGGGTGCAGCACGCACCAGATGACCTTGCCGTCCGGCACCACGCTGGTGCCCCAGCGACGGGCCATCGTGTCGATCAACAGGAGGCCCCGACCGCCCGCGCGCGTCGGCGGGGACACCCCGGCGAACGTCGGCCAGCGCGGGGAGTGGTCACGGACCGACAGTTGCAGTGTGTTGTCGTACGGCGCAACCCGGACGTTCATCGCCGTCCGGGCGTGCACCACCACATTGTTGACCATCTCGGTGACCGCGATCTGGGCCGGCTCGGTCAACGTCGGCATGCCCCAGTTCCGGCAGCCGGTGGCGACCAACTCGCGAGCCTGCCGGGCGGCCTCCACGGTGGGAGGCAGGTCGACGGTCAGCACCGCCGCCAGTGGCGTAGCGGCGAGCGCGGCCAGCGCGCCGTCCAGGGTGGGCCAGGCCGGGACACCGGCGAACGTGGTGTCGGCGCTACCTGGCGCGGAGACCGCCGGGTCGCAGAGCAGCAGGTCCGCTGCGGGCCAGTCGGCGACCTCCCGGCGGACCTGGGCGAAGACACCCCACCCTGGAGGTTCGTCGACCCGCAACCCGGTCACGTCGGCGACGATCGGGCCCGGCCGGTCACAGAGCCGCGCGAGCAGCGCGTCGCGGACCGTGTCGGCGGCGGCCGGGTCGAGCACGCCGCTCAACCGCACCACCGCAGACGAATCGTCGACCTCCACGAGGCAGCGCGTGCCGGCGGGCGTCGCGCCGCCGCTCGGCACGCCGAGGTACGGCGTGTCCGGCCTGTCGATGCCCGTCATCAGCGACCTGACCGGGATCGGCGGCTCTTCGCCGCCAACGTGCCGACTGCGGTGCCGGCCGCCGCCAGGCCGAAGGCGGCGGTCATCCGCACCAGGTGCCGCCGCCGACCGTGCCAACCACCGTCGCGGCTCGCCTGCCCGTCGGGCTGGAACACGTTGCCGCTGGTGTCCAGCCGCGCAGCCGGGCCGAACTGGGTGCGCTGGGCGTACCAGCCGAGGGTGCGCTCCACAAGTGCCGGCGCGAGCCGCCACTGGAGGCCCACCAACCGGGCGGCACCGCCGGCGTACGCCTCGCGGCGCGGCCGGCGCAGCAACCGCACGATGGTCTCGGCGACCACCTCCGGCGGGTAGACCGGTGGGGGTGGCAGCAACTCGCGGCCGCTGTGGTTTGCCGCGTGCCGGAAGAACGGGGTGTCGATGGTGGCCGGCAGCACTGTGCAGACGGATATCTGACTCCGGCCGGTTACCCGCAGCTCCTGTCGGAGGGTGTCGGCCAGCCCACGGATGCCGTGCTTGGCCGTGTTGTACGCCGACTGGTACGGCATCGCCACCTCGGCGAGCACCGACGCGTTGTTGACGAGCACCCCGCCGCCGGCAGCGCTGAGATACGGCAGGGCGGCCTTGATGCCGTGCACAGCGCCGAGCAGGTCGACCTCCAGTACCCGGCGGAACTCGGCGACCGGGATCTCGTCGAACAGGCCCACAGCGCTCACGGCGGCGTTGTTCACCCAGGCGTCGAGGTGGCCGAACTCGTCAACGGCCCGATCGGCGAGCATCAGCACCGACTCCAGATCGGTCACGTCGGTAGGCACCGCCAACGCCCGACCTCCCAGCTCCCGACAGCGCTGCGCCACCTGTCGTAGCGCGGGCTCACTGCGGGCGGCCACCACGACGGCGGCGCCCCGGCGGGCCAGCGCGTATGCGGTGGCGGCGCCGATCCCGCTGGACGCGCCGGTGATCACGATTGTCGAATCGTCGAGGCTGCGGGTCAGCGGCATTTCTGAGCGGTACCCCGGGCTGCCCCGGCTCATTCCACCGAGCACCCGACGATCATCGCGGCGCCGTTTTCTCTGCGCCGTGGCGGACTGTTGGGACTGCCGTGGCGCAGGTGCCGGCGCAGTTGACGTGGGGTGTTTCCCGATCTGCCAGGTTTCGGCTCCCCGCCCCCAGGTTAATGGGACGCTCTGACCGGACCGCCGAGGAGAAGATCGCAGGGAGGTGACCCATGCGCGTCGGCCTCGTCTGCGCGCACAGCAGTTCGTACCGGCACGCCGACGGCCCGCCGGTCGGTACCCAGCAGCACATCGCGAGGGTCGCCGCAGAGCTGGCCGCTCGCGGCCACGATGTCCGGATCTACGAACGCCGCGACGATCCGGAGCTGCCGGTCACGGCGGACGTCGACGGCTACCGTGTGCACCGGGTGCCCACCGGCCCGCCCACTCGGCTGGCCACCGCCGAGCTGATTCCGCACGTGACGGAGTTCGGGCGCTGGCTGGCCGACGAGTGGGGCGGCGCCTGGCGGCCCGAGGTGGTGCACGGGCACTACTGGATCGGCGGCCTGGCCGCCGCGCACGCCGTCCGCGAGACCGACATCCCGGTGGTGCAGACCTTCCACTCACTTGGTGTGGAGCAACTGCGACACCTGGGCGGCCACTACGACGGGCCGGGGCAGCGGATTCCGCTGGAGCGGGCGCTGACCCGCGCGGTGGACATCGCTGTCGCCCAGAGCAACGACGAGGTGGACGAGCTGACCCGGATGGGCCTGCAACGCAGCTCGGTGGCGATGGTGCCGGCGGGAGTGGACACCGAGCTGTTCCACCCCGACGGTGAGGCCGCGCCGCGCGAGCAGCGGCCCCGGATCCTCTCCGTCGGTGGGCTCGCCGCGGGTCACGGCCAGGACGACCTGATCCGGGCGATGCGCCTGGTCGGCGACGCCGAGCTGGTGATCGCCGGTGGACCGCCGGCGAGTCAACTGGCCAACCACGCGGAGGCGCGCCGGCTGAGCGAGCTGGCCGAGCGGGCCGGGCTGGCCGACCAGGTACGTCTGGTCGGGGCGGTGCCGCACGACCAGATGGCCACCTGGTACCGGTCGGCGGACGTGGTGGCCTGCACGCCGCGGTACTCCTCGGCCGGACGTGTCTCGCTGGAGGCGATGGCCTGCGGCGTACCGGTTGTCGGCTACGCGATGGGCGGCCTTGCCGATGCCGTGGTCGACGAGGTCACCGGCCGCCTGGTGCCGCCCGGTGACGTGCGTACGCTCGGCGTGTCCCTGCGCCGGCTGCTCACCGACAACGCCGGCCGGTTCGCGTACGGGCACGCCGCAGTGGACCGGGTCCGCAGCAGCTACACCTGGGAACGCACCGCCGGAGCGCTGGAGCGCCTCTACGAGCGGGTGGTGAGCCGCCGCAAGCCCGTGGAGGCGTGAAGCCAGGCGGGTAGGAGGGTCGGCGTCGGCTCAGACGGGCCGGCCGATGCCGACCATGGCCCGGCCGCCCCGTTGCGGCACGGACCGCTGCTGCTGCGGTTCGGCGTACCGGGTAAGGCCGATCACCGAGGCCAGGGTGACCAGGAATCCGACCGCCGCCAACCATTCCCGGCCCGGCCAGATCTTGTCGTTGAGCAGCAGCAGTCCGACGATCGCCGCCGGCACCGCACCGGCGGCGTCCATCGCGGCGACCGCGGCGGTGGTCGAGCCGCGCTGCATGGCCAGGCCGAGCAGCAGTTGGCCGACGATCGAGTGCGCGATCAGCAGGTAGAGCAGCGGGTCGGCGAGGAACCCCGCGGCCGACGGCGCGGACGCCAGTGGCCGGGCCGCGACGGCGGCCGACGAGAACGCCAGCCCGGCCAGTGAGCCGAGAGCCACCGAGCCGGGAGCGCCGTGCAACCGGACGGCGAAGAAGCCGAGCACCGCGATGACGCCGAGCGCTGCGGTCAGCGCGACGGAGCCGGCGGTGCCGAGCTGGCGTGACGGCGCCGGTCGGGCCGACAGCACCAGCGCGGTGATCCCCGCGAAGAGCAGAGCCAGCAGGACCACCTCCGCCAGCGGCAGGCGCCACTTCAGCACCAGCACCCCGAGGATGGCGGTCACGCCGAGCCCGGCGGCCACGCTCGCCTGCACCAGGAACAGCGGCAGGTCCCGCCGGGCCAGGAACGCGAGCACGAAACCGCCGATCTGGCAGCCCAACCCGACCAGGTACGTCCGGTGCCCGGCGAGGCGCAGCAGCAGGCCCGGATCGAATGTGTGGTGGACCGTTGTGCGGGCCGCGGCCACCGACTGGAGAAGGTTGGCGAAGCCGTACGCGACGATCATCGCCGCGAGAAAGCACCAGCCGGAAGTGACCACCTGGCGAGGATAGAGGTTGCCGAGGGTCAGCGCTCGGCTGGCCGATCCAGTCGAGTGAGGATGTCGGTGTGCAGCAACCCATTGGTAGCCACCACGCTGCTCTCGGTGCCCGGCGCGCCCGCCGGGGCCGGTCGACCCGCCAGATCCGTGACCGTGCCACCCGCCTCGGTGATGATCGGCACCAGGGCCGCCACGTCCCACAGTGACAACTCTGGCTCGACCATCACGTCAAGTGCCCCTTCGGCCAGCAGCATGTAGCCGTAGAAGTCTCCGTACGCCCGGCTGCGCCAACTGGCCCGCATCACGTCGAGCATCGCGTCGAGCCGACCGGCGCGTTCCCACCCGGTCAGCGACGAGTAGCAGAAGCTGGCGTCGTCGATCCGGCCGACCGCCGAGACGGTGATCCGCTCGCCGGCGGCGGGGCCCGGTCCGGCGTACGCGCCCGCGCCCGCGCTGGCCCACCAGCGCCTGCCCAGCGCCGGTGCGGACACCACGCCGACCGCAGGCTGGTCGCCGTCGTAGAGCGCGATCAGGGTGGCCCACACGGGCACGCCACGGACGAAGTTCTTGGTGCCGTCGATCGGGTCGACGATCCACCGGCGGCCGCCGGGGTCGGTGTCCGGCTTCGCGCCGTACTCCTCGCCGAGCAGCCCGTCGCCCGGCCGGTGCTCGGCCAGCAGGGCGCGGATCTCCCGCTCCACTGCGGTGTCCGCGTCGGACACCGGCGTGAGGTCCGGCTTGGCCTCCACACGGAGGTCGAGCGCCCGGAACCGGGCCGTGGCGACGGCGTCGGCCCGGTCGGCTAGCAGGTGGGCGAGGGCGAGGTCGTCGGCGTACCCGGTCATGCCGGCAACCTAACCGATGCCCGGCGGCTCACTCGTCCGGCCCGCGCCGGTCGCCCTCGCCGGGCCCGCGCTGGTCGGCGTCGCCCCGCGAGTCGCCCTCACCGGCGCGGGAGGCGAGCAGCCGGCGGTACGACGCCAGCCGGCGCGCGTCGGCCTTGCCGGCGGCCACCCAGGCGTCCAGCCCGCACTCGGCCTCGTCGGTGCTGTGGGGGCAGTTCGGCGGGCAGTCGACGGTGCCCTCGACCAGGTCGGGGAAGCCGTGCAGCAGGCTGTCGGCGGAGACGTGCGCCAAACCGAAGCTGCGGATGCCGGGGGTGTCGATGATCCAGCCCGGGTCGGTGTCCACGCCGGGCACCGGGGGCAGCCGCAGCGCCACAGCGCTCGTCGAGGTGTGCCGGCCGCGGCCGATCGCGCTGACCACGCCCACGGCGCGATCGGCGTCCGGGACGAGCCGGTTGACGAGCGTCGACTTGCCCACCCCGGAGTGCCCGACCAGCACCGACACCCGGCCGCCGAGGAGCGCGCGCAGCGCCGCCAGGTCGGCGTCGGGGCGGTTGAGCACGTACGGCAGCTCCAGTTCGGCGTAGTAGCCCAGCACCTCCTCCGGACCGGCCAGATCGGCCTTGGTGAGGCAGAGCAGCGGCTCGACGTCCGCGTCGTAGGCGGCCACCAGGCAGCGGTCGATGAACCCGGTACGCGGCGGCGGGTCGGCCAACGCGCTGACGATCACCAACTGGTCGGCGTTGGCGACCACCACCCGTTCCAGCCGACCCTCGGCGGTGCTCTCGTCGTCGTCGGCGGTGCGGCGCAGCACCGACCGGCGGTCGGCGATCCGGACGATGCGGGCGAGAGCGCCCTCGGTGCCGGAAGTGTCCCCGACAAGGCTTACCCGGTCGCCCACGACCACCGACTTACGGCCCAGCTCACGGGCTCTCATCGCGGTGATCGTGGGCAGCTCGGCACCGGCCACGCCGCGCTCGGCACCGGCAAGCACGCAGGTGTAGCGACCCCTGTCGACGGCGATGACGAAGCCGTCCACAGCGTCAGCGTGTTGGGGGCGGGTGCGCGTACGCGGACGCGACGACTTTCCGGGCCGGACCCGTACGTCGTCCTCGTCGTACTCCCGCCGTCTGGTCGCCAGGACCTGTCCTCTTCTCGCCTCAGTTCTTGCCGGTCACCATCGCTGACCATAGTGCCGGGAACTCCGGCATGGTCTTGGAGGTACACCCGACGTCGTCGACCTCGATGCCCGGCACGGCGAGACCGGCCACCGCGGCGGCGTGCGCCATCCGGTGGTCGTGGTAGGTGCGGAAGGTGCCACCGCGCAGCGGCCGGGGCCGGATCGACAACCCGTCCGGCGCCTCGGTGATGTCTGCCCCGAGCGCGGCGAACTCCTGTGCCAGGGCGGCGAGGCGGTCGGTCTCGTGGCCGCGGATGTGCCCGACCCCTGTGAAGACCGACGGCGAGTCGGCAAGCATGGCCAGCGCGGTGAGCACGGGGGTCAGCTCGCTGACGTCGGACAGGTCGGCGGTCAGGCCGTGCACCACGCCGGTGCCCCGGACGGTCAGCCCATCGGTGGAGAGGCTTACCTCGCCACCCATCTGGTGCAGCAGCGAACGGAGCTGCTCGATCGGCTGCGCGCTGTTGTGCGGCCAACCCTGGAGGGTGACCTCACCGCCGGTGACGAGGGCCGCGGCGAAGAACGGCACCGCACCGGAGAGGTCCGGCTCGATCTCCCAGCCGCGCCCGGTGAGGGGGCCGGGCTCGACGGTCCACACGTCGGGTGTGGTGTCGTCGACGGCCGCGCCGGCGGCCCGCAGCATCTGCACCGTCATCCGCAGGTGCGGCGCGGAGGGCACCGGCGGGCCGACGTGGCGCACCACGAGGCCACTGTCGAAGCGGGGTGCGGCCAGCAGCAGACCGGAAACCAACTGGCTGGACGCGGACGCGTCGATCACCACCTCGCCGCCGGTGACCCCACCGGAGCCCTGCACGGTGAGCGGCAGGCTGCCCGTGCCGGTGACGTCGATCCGGACTCCCAGCGAGCGCAGCGCCTCGATGAGTGGACCGAGCGGCCGGGTCCGGGCGTGCGGGTCGCCGTCGAAGGTGACCTGCCCGTCGGCCAGCCCCGCCACCGGCGGCACGAACCGCATCACAGTGCCGGCCAGCCCCACGTCGACGTGTGCCGGCCCGCTCAGCGGGTGCGGCCGGACCAGCCAGCGTTCGTCGTCGCTCATCGACACGTACGTGCCCATGGCACGCAGGCCGGCCGCCATCAACTCGGTGTCCCGGGCACGCAACGGCCCGGCCAGCGTCGACGGGCCGGCGGCCAGCGCGCTGAGCACCAGGGCCCGCGCGGTGAGCGACTTGGAACCGGGCAGGCGCAGCGTGGCCGCCACCGGGTCGGATGCGGTCGGTGCGCTCCACGGCTGCGGTGGCCGGGTGGCGGTCAGATTCCCCACGGTTACATTCTGCCGTGTCAACCGGCCGTCGGCACCGACCAGCGGTCGTACTCCCGGTTGGCGGGACAGCCGGCGGGCCATCGACAGGCTAGCGTTGGCGCATGTGCGGCAGGTACGCGACGACCCGTGGCGCCGGTGAGCTGAGCGCGCTGTTCGAGTCGTCCGACGACACCGAGGGCCGGGTCCAGCCCGATCACAATGTCGCCCCCACCGATCCGGTGCCGCTGGTCCGGATGACCCCGGAAGGGCACCGCAGTCTCTGCGTGGGCCGTTGGGGTTTTCTGCCGCACTGGTCCCGGTCCGCGGCCGGCGCGGCCCGCATGATCAACGCACGGTCCGAGACGGTGGCCAGCAGCCGGGCGTACGCCCGCGCGTTCGCCCGCCGCCGCTGCCTGGTCCCGGCCGACGGCTGGTACGAGTGGGTACGCCTGCCGGAGGGCGGGCGGCAGGCGTATTACATGACCCCCGCCGACGGCTCGGTGCTCGCCCTGGCTGGCATCTGGTCGATGTGGGAGTCCGGGGCTGATTCCCGGCTCACCTTCAGCGTGTTGACCACCGCGGCGCTCGGCGAGTTGGCCGAGGTGCATGACCGGATGCCGCTGCTGCTGTCGCCGGAGCGTTGGTCGTCGTGGCTGGCGTCGGGCGACGAGCCGGAGCAGCTGCTGACCCCTCCGTCTGCCGAGCAACTGGGGGCGCTGGAGGTCCGTCCGGTCGGGCCGGCGGTGGGTGACGTTCGCAACGACGGGCCCGGGTTGACCGCCCGGGTGCCTGTCGCGTCGGCGCTGGCGCCCCAGGAGCTGACTCTGTTCTGAGGCCGGCACACATCGTCAGGCGACGATTTGCCAGGTTTCCGATCGATTCGTCGCCCATCTCTTCAGTCAGGTTCCCGGCAGCCACTTGTCCCGGTCACCAGAAGTGCGATACAACACAGCGCCGGTAGTGGCTGTCGTATTCGCACGGGGCGGATGGCATCCACCGATCTTGCCGGTCCCACGGGGGAGGTGGGTGGAATGACACGGGCGCGTATGCCACGCCCGCACGAGGTGGCCGCGGCGCGACAGGATCCGCGACTGCTGCGGGCCTTGCGGGAACGACGACAAGACGACGCGTGGCGCACCAGAGGGACATGCCAGAGTGTGGATCCGGAGACGTTCTTTCCGGCGCCCAACGAGCCGGCGGACGCCGCCGTCGCACTCTGTCGCAGCTGCGATGTGCAGGGATCCTGCCTGGCGTGGGCGCTGGAGGTGGGTGACTGCCACGGGGTGTGGGGTGCCACCACGCCCCGCGAACGGCGGGCGATGCTTGTCGCCTGGCGGGGCGAGGTCGAGCCGGATCCGGACGCCCTCGACGACGCCGGCCCGCCGGTGCGGGACCGCCTGCTCACCCTGGTGCCGCTGAGCTGACCACCGGCGCGTTCCGATCCCGGTGACGGGTCGGAACGGCGCAGAATGGGTCGGTGCTGCCCAGCGAAGAGATCGACACCCCACGCGGTCCGGCGCGGATCGACACGGACGTGCCGGACCGCCCGACCACCAGCCTGCTGGTGCTCGGGCACGGCGCGGGCGGCAGCGTCGACGCACCCGACCTGCTCGCGGTGCGCGACGCGGCGGTCTCGGCCGGCCTGGTGGTGGTCCGGGTGACCCAGCCCTACCGGGTCGCCGGCCGGCGTGCGCCGGCCCCCGCCGGGCACCTCGACGAGGCGTGGACGGTCGTCCTCGCCGCGGTGCGGGACCGTCACGCCGACGTGCCGACGCTGCTTGTCGGCGGTCGGTCCAGCGGTGCCCGGGTGGCCTGTCGCACGGCTCGCGCGGTGGGTGCGGCTGGAGTGTTGGCGCTAGCTTTTCCGCTGCACCCGCCCGGCCGGCCGGAACGCTCCCGGGCTGCCGAACTCGACACCGGGCTGCCGACGCTTGTGGTCAACGGCGACCGGGATCCGTTCGGGGTGCCCGAGCCAGGGCCGGTAGTGCAGGTGGTGACCCGGCCCGGTGAGACGCACGACCTGCGGCGGGACCCTGCCGGCACCGCTGCCGCCGTGCGGGACTGGCTGCGCGCCCACGGCTGGACGGCCGACTGACCCGCTGGCGCCGAGCCGGCCGCTTCCGTGGCGCGCCGGTACGTTGGGCGTCGAACCGTGACGCCTCGGCTCGTGGCGCGTCGGCTCGTCGTGGCTGGTCGGGGTCGGCCGTTTCCGGTGCCGGGCGCGGTTCGTTGCTCTCGATGGTGCCGCCGGCCCGGTTCGAGCGGGCGACGCCAGTCCTCCCAGGCCCTTCCTGGTCCCAGCGCCGGCCGTCGCCGGGGCCGGGACCAGGAACGGGAGAGCACGATGGAATGCGACAGCTTCCCTTCCGCGTTACTACCCCCGGACGACTTTTGCGAGGGGGGTGACCGGTGCCGACCGAGACACGAAGCCTGGAACGGGACGAGCGGGACGCCAAGCAGCTCAAGCGGCTGCTGGATGCTCCGGCCTGGCCCGCGACCGTGGGGCCGGGCGGTGTGGGGGCGGTGAGTACGGGCACACAAGCCGGAAGTGAATCTGTGGGCACGTCCGTGCGCGTATCCTCGGCGGGAAAGCATCCGACGCGAGGGGATGTGCGGTTGACCACCGAGAAGACGGACGAGCGCAGGGCCCGGTTCGAACGGGACGCGATGCCTTTCGTCGATCAGCTCTACGCTGCCGGGCTGCGCATGACGCGCAACCCGGCGGATGCCGAAGACCTGGTCCAGGAGACATACCTGAAGGCGTACGCGGCCTTCCACCAGTTCGAGCAGGGCACCAACCTGAAGGCCTGGCTCTACCGGATCCTGACCAACACCTACATCAACTCCTACCGCAAGCGGCAGCGCCAACCGATCCAGGCGCCCACGGAGGAGATCACCGACTGGCAGCTCGCCGAGGCCGAGTCGCACACGTCCAGCGGTCTGCGCTCAGCCGAGACCGAGGCACTGGACCGGCTGCCGGACAGCGACGTCAAGGAGGCCCTCCAGCAGTTGCCGGAGGAGTTCCGCCTGGCTGTCTACCTGACCGACGTCGAGGGCTTCTCGTACAAGGAGGTCGCCGACATCATGGGCACGCCGATCGGCACAGTGATGTCGCGTCTGCACCGGGGCCGTCGTAATCTGCGCAAGCTGCTCGAGCAGTACGCCGCGGAGCGGGGCTTCAGTTCGGCCCGGTCCGCGAAGGGCTCGACCGCCGCCGCTGCCGGCCGGGAGGTGTGACGTGAGCTGTGGGAAGCCACACGAGACGGACTGCCGTGAGGTGCTCGCGGAGGTCTACCTCTACCTGGATCTGGAATGCGCCGACGAGCGACGCCTGCTGATCCGGCACCACCTCGACGAGTGCGGGCCATGCCTGCGCGAGTACGGCCTGGAGCAGGAGGTGCGGGCGCTGGTGGCTCGGTGCTGCGGCAACGAGACCGCCCCGGACCAGTTGCGGGAGCGGCTGCGCGTGAAGCTCACCGAGCTGGTGGTCTTCGAGACCACCGACTCCCGCGAGCTGGCCGACTGACCGTCGGCCCTGCCGGACGGCCGACAGCGCGTCGGCTCTGCCGGATTGGCCGGCCAGCCGTCGGCGTACCGGATCGAACGTAAAGCGGTGGCCCGGGTCGATATCGACCCGGGCCACCGGCATACCCGGCGTCCGCCAGGTTGGTCTGACCGTCGACGGGCAGTCGGCCCGTCGGCACGTTCAGGAGTTGGGACGCTTGCCGTGGTTGGCGGCGCTCTTCTTGCGGGCCTTCTTCTTGCGGGACTTCTTCGCCATGCTGACCTCCTCGTGATGGGTCGGATCCGTGTCGCGCGCGGCCTCGAGCCGGTGCACCCACCGGCCACCCGGCGTCGGGTCCGACCCGCTGATGGTAGTGCGGTCGACCACCGGGACCTTCCCCCGGGGCTGTCCCGGCATGCGGGCCGCCCGCTACTCACCCACGCCCGACCCTCGCGTGATTGGATACGTCGGCAGGCACATCGCGAAAAGGGAGGGCCGGGACATGGCCGACGAGATCCGCGCCGAGATGGTGGCGAACGTCTGGAAGGTCGTCGCGTCGACGGGCGACACGGTGGCCGAGGGCGACACCCTGGTGATCCTCGAGTCGATGAAGATGGAGATCCCGGTCATCGCCGAGTCCGACGGTGTGGTCCAGCAGCTCGCCGTCAACGAGGGCGACGTCGTGCAGGACGGCGACCTCATCGCGGTGATCGGTTGACCGGCCTGCGGGTCCGCCCCGCCGAGGCGTCCGACTTCCCGGCGGTGGCCCGACTGACAGTGGCCGCGTACGAGGCGGACGGGCAGCTCAAGGGCGAGCACGGGTACGGCGAGGTGCTTGCCGACGTGTCGACGCGGGCGGCCGACGGCGAGGTGCTGGTCGCTGTGGACGAGGCGACAGGTGCGGTGCTCGGTTCGGTGACGTTCGTGCTTCCGGGGACCCGCTTCGCCGAGTTGTCCGGGCCGGGTGAGGCGGAATTCCGCATGCTCGCGGTCGACCCGGCCGCCCAGGGCCGTGGTGTCGGTGCGGCGCTGGCTCAGGCGTGCGTCGACCGCGCGACCGAGCTGGGCTGCACTGCGGTCCTGATCTGCGTACGCGCCGGGATGGCCGTCCCGGCGCATCGCCTCTACGAGCGGCTGGGCTTCGTCCGGGTGCCCGAGAAGGACTGGTCGCCGGTGGCCGGCGTCGACCTGCTCGGCCTGCGCCTCGATCTCAACCGCAGCTGACCCGCCCCGCTCGGCCGGGCGGTTCAGTGCTGCGGGTCGCCTGCCGGGGCCTCGCCCTGGTCGGGTTGTTCACCGATGCTGGCCAGCAGTTCGTCCGCGACTTCCAGGGCGATCCGTCGGCGCTCGTCGTCGGTGATGCCCGGCGTACGTACCGCGAACCAACTGCTGTGCACAGCGAACAGCGACAGCGTCGCGCGCAGTTGGGCGGTGGGGGAGTCGTCGCCCCGGCAGAGGGCGTAGGCCAGGCGCATCATCCGGTCGCGCATCTGCTGGCCGGCGGCGAGGCTCTTGAGCACTGTCTGGTTCTGCTCGAAGAAGCGCATCACCGATGGTTGTTCGCCGTTGAACATCGTGTCGGCGTACCGGGAGATCAGCACGCGCCGGGTGTCGAGGGTCGCGGGCTGCGAGTCAGCCCAGGTGATCAGGGCGTCCATCCGCTCCAGCCGGTCCTCCACGAAGCTGGCGACGATGTCGTCCTTGCTCTTGAAGTGGTAGTAGAGCGCGGCCTTCGTGACGTTGAGGCGTTCGGCGATCTCGCGCAGGGACGTCTTCTCGTAACCCTGCTCGGTGAAGAGCTCCAGCGCGACGGCCTTGATCCGTTCCCGGGTGCCGCCTGTGCTCTCCCTCACCATGTCCCTCCAAATCACTTGACCCGGGTTGCCGCCCAACTTACCGTCCGGCTAGTAAGCTGACTGACCGGTCGGCAAGTAAGTTAGGCGAGCACTTCGGGGGAGCTTACCGATGAGCCAGGGGACCGAGGCCAGCGCACGACCCAACGTCCGGGTCGTCTTGTTCGGGCTGATGATCGCGATGATGCTCGCGATGCTCGACAACATGATCGTCAGCACCGCGCTCCCGAGGATCGTCGGCGAGTTCGGCGGCCTCAACCACTTCACCTGGGTCGTCACCGCGTACGTCCTGGGCACCACCGTCTCGACCCCGATCTGGGGAAAGCTCGGTGACCTGTACGGGCGCAAGTCGGTCTTCCTGACCTCGGTCGGCATCTTCCTGTTCGGCTCGGCGCTCTGCGGCATGGCCGGCTCCGCGATGCTGGGCGGCCCGCAGGACGGCATGGTGCAGCTCATCGCCTTCCGGGCCGTGCAGGGCCTCGGCGCCGGTGGCCTCATGGTCGGCGTGATGGCGATCATCGGTGACCTGGTTCCGCCCCGCGAGCGTGGGCGCTACCAGGGCATGATCGCGGGCATCATGGCAATCGCCATGGTCGCCGGCCCGCTTGTCGGCGGTTTCATCACCGACCACCTCTCCTGGCGCTGGGCGTTCTACGTCAACCTGCCGCTGGGCGGCGTGGCGCTGGTTGTGCTGATCACCACGATGCACCTGCCGAAGTACCGCACCGAGCACCGGATCGACTGGTTCGGCGCCGGGCTGCTCTCGGTCGGCATCACCTCGATCGTGCTGATCACCACCTGGGGCGGCAACGAGTACGACTGGGCCTCACCGCAGATCCTCGGCCTGGCCGCGCTGGGGCTCGTGGCGCTCGTGGCGTTCGGCCTGGTCGAGCGCCGGGTGCCGGAGCCGATCCTCCCGCTGGCGCTCTTCGCCAACCGCAACTTCGCACTGATCTCGCTCATCGGTTTCCTGCTGGGGTTCGCGATGTTCGGCGCGATGAACTTCCTGCCGCTCTACCAGCAGACCGTGCAGGGCGCCTCCGCGACGAACAGCGGTCTGCTGCTGCTACCACTGATGTTCGGCATGCTCGTCGTCTCGCTTGTCGTCGGGCGGGCCATCACGAAGACCGGCAGGTATCGGGCGTACCCGATCATCGGTGGGGTGGTGATGGCCACTGGCATGGGGCTGTTGGCAATGCTCGACACCGACACCAGCAAATTGCAGTCCTCGCTGTACATGGTCGTGCTGGGCGCCGGCATGGGCTTCCTCATGCAGACCTCCATGCTCATCGCGCAGAACAGCGTGGAGCAGAAGGACCTCGGCGCGGCCAGCGGCGCGGCCACCTTCTTCCGGTCGATCGGCGGCTCGTTCGGCATCTCGCTGTTCGGCGCGATCTTCGCCAGTCGGCTCGCCGACTCCGGCGCGGGCGCGGCCTTCGGTGGTGAGGCCGGCGGCGGTATGGACATCGCGAAGCTCAGGGAGTTGCCCGCCCAGGCGCGCGAGGTGGTGCTCGGCGGCCTCGCCGACGCGATCTCACACGTGTTCCTCTGGGCGGTGCTGTTCACCGTCGTGATTCCGGTGCTCGCCTGGTTCATCAAGGAGATCCCGCTGCGCACCGCCAACGAGACCCCGCCCCAGGCAACCCCAGAGGAAGAAGCCGAGGCAGCCCTCGGCAAAGCCCCAGTCGCGTAACCCCCCGCCCCACCCCACCCCACGCCCCCGCGATCTTGCACTTGGTGTCGCGACAAATGCCTGCAATTCCGGCAAGTCGGCGACCGTAAGTGCAAGATCGCGAGGGGAAGGGGCGGGCGCGGGGCGCTAGCGGCGGCGGCGGTGGGTTACCAGGCGTTGCCAGAGGCGGCGTAGCGGGTTGCGGGGGCGCGGGAGTTGCGGGGTGGCCAGGTCGCCTATCAGTCTGGTTGCCAGCGACGCCGTTTCGGCGTCCAACTCCGGGGCGGCCAGCGCCAGGTGGGCAAGTGAGACCGCTATCGGCACCGGCCGGGCCTGTGTCACGGCTGCCACGTCGGCCAGCCGCTCAGCCACCACCGCTGCCACGTCCGGCCGTACGTCGGGATCCACCCACGCGGCCGTGACCAGGGCGAACATCGCGGCCTCGGTGACCCAGTCCTCCACGCCCCAGACGAGGTCCAGCAGCACCCGGCGCCTTGTCGACTCCTCCCACGGCTCGTCGGTGCGGTGGTGCAGCAGTCCCAGGCAGGCCCACACCTGCACACCGCGTACCCAGATCGACGGGTCCTGGGCGGCCAGCAACCGGCCCAGCGCGTTGGCCGGTGCCGCCGGCGGGTGCACAAGCAGTCCGAGCAGGTCGACCACGTCGAGCCCGGCCAGGCCCACCGCGGCGTCGTAGGCGGCCGGCGGGTGCGGCCAGGCCGGATGGGCCACCTGACCGATGCGCTCGACCGCCGCCGCCGAGGGCGCCGGCAGGGCGGGCGTCGGCACGTTCTCCGCGAAGTTCCACAGCCGCTGGGCGGACGCCCGCCGGGGCTCGCGCGGGTCCGGCTCCGGTGTGCCCGTCACCTCGATCCGCAGCCCGGGCGCCACCGACGTGGCCGTACGCAGGGCGCTCGGCGGGGCTACCGCCGTGAGGCGTACGGCGCTGCCGAGACCGTTGTCGTCGTCGGCGACCGCCTGGCGCAGCGCGTCGACAAGCGGCCCGCCGGCCGGCGTCAACTGCCCGAGCCAGGGCCGGCCCCGGCAGCACTGGGCAAGGTCGCCGTGCTCGTGACTGTCGTCCGGGTGGTCACGGATGAAGTCGGCGAGCGCGACGAGGTGGGACAGGTCGCCGTCGCGCAGGTGCCGCAGGCGGTGGGCGGTGTGCACGGCGCAGTCGAACGACGGGTCGCGGGCCAGCGCCCGCTCGGTCCATTCCAGCGCCTCGTCGAGCCGGCCGGTGTCGGCCAGGGTGCCCGCGATGTCGGCGTAGATGGCCAGGTCGTCGGGGTCCCGCTCGACGGCCCGGTAGAGGGCGGCGAGGGCTTCACGGGTCCGGCCCGCGCTGCGGTACGCGTACCCGAGCCAGACCTCGCCCATCTTCGACGGCTGGAACCGTACCCCTCGGCTGGCCCAGCGGATCGCCAGCGGGACCTCGCCGAGCCGCCGGGCCAGCGCGGACGCCGCGCCCAGCAGAAGGCCGTGCTCGGGGTGGACGGTGGCGGCGTTGCGGGCCAGCGTGAGGTACGGGCTCAGTGCGTTCCGGCCGGCGCGGGGCACCGGGTCGGGCAGCGCGGCGCAGACCTGCATGAGGACCCGGGCGATGTGCTCCGGGTCCAGCCGCTCGACCAGTTCCGACGCGGTCACCCAGGGCACGCCGGCCCACTGTGCCCCGGGTGCGTGGCCGGTGGCGGCGGCGAGCAGTTCCAGCCCTTCCGCGGGGCGGCCGGCGGCGGCCAGCAGGTGGGCCCGGGCCACGACGGAGCCGACGAAGGTGTGGTGGGTGATCGGAAAGAGGTCGAGCCCGCCGCCGTCGGCCGCGGCCAGCCGGGCCAGCGTCTCGTGCACCTCCGGCAGTGTGGGTGCCCGCGCCAGCGCGCTGGCCAGGTGGTCGGCGGCGTGGCGTAGGTCGCCCTCGTCAAGTGCCAGCCGGGCCAGGGCCAGCTCCTCCGTCGCGGAAAGCGCGGGGTCGTCCCTTCCCTCTGGCACGTCGTCCTCTCGTCGCAGCGAAACAGCCCGCACAGCGTAGTTGATATTGAGGGGTTTAGGTGATCGCCTGCGCACTGATGCTCGTTCAATTGCTCGGACCAAAGGAAACGTGCAAGACTGAGCAGGAAGCGCGCGGCAATCGCGCAGGAGGGGAGTGTTCGTGACACGTGCAGGGGCCGGGATGACCGCCGACATCGACGAGCAGCCGGACGGCTACGAGCGGCTGCTCTCCACCGTCAACGCCGAGGCGATCGCCAGGGTCGCGGCAGTGGTCGCCGAGCGGCGCCCACGACACGTGGTCTTCACCGCCCGGGGCACCTCCGACCACGCGGCCCTCTACGGGGCGTACCTGACCGAGATCCGGCTCGGCCTGCCCGCCGGGCTCGCGTCGCCGAGCGTCGTCACACTGTTCGGCGCCCGTCCCGACCTGTCCGACGCGCTCGTCGTCGGCGTCAGCCAGAGCGGCGGCTCACCCGACCTGAGCGAGGTGTTGCGCGCCGCACGCGCCTCCGGTGCGCTCACCCTCGCGGTGACGAACGCCCCCGGTTCGCCGCTGACCGAGACGGCCGAGCTGAGCATCGACATCGCCGCCGGGCACGAGCGGGCGGTCGCCGCCACCAAGACGTACACAGCCGAGCTGCTCGCCCTGCTCATGCTCGTGGAGGGCATCCGGGCCGGCGACGGCGTGCTCCCGGCCGCCGAACGGGAGGCGCTCGCCGCGCTGCCCGAACTGGCCGCCCGGACCCTCGCCGACGACACCCCGGCCCAGCTCGCACCGCGCTACCGGTTCGCGCAGCAACTGGTCACCACCGGCCGCGGGTACGCGTACCCGACCGCCCGCGAGGCCGCGCTGAAGCTGATGGAGACCTCGTACCTGCCGGCGCTGGCGTTCTCCGGCGCCGACCTGCTGCACGGCCCGCTCGCCATGACCGACCCGGAGGTCCCGGTGCTTGCCGTGGTCGGGTCCGGCCCCGGCGGCCGGTCGATGGGTGAGGTGCTGCCCCGCCTCGGTGAGCGCCGCGCGGACGTCGTGGTGGTCGGCTCCGCCGACGTGCCGGGGGCCACCCGACTCGCCGTCCCCGAGGTCGACGAGCGGTACGCGCCGCTGCTGGACATCCTGCCGTTGCAGCGGTTGGCGTTGGCGTTGGCGCTGGCCCGGGGCGAGGATCCGGACGCGCCGCGCGGGTTGAAGAAGGTCACCGCGACGATGTGAGGCGCGGCGTGGCAGGCTGGTCACGTGTCCACGTTGCGCGACCTCGCCGAGGAGCACACCCATCTCCGACCGGCCGACATCGACCACCTGCACCGGATAGCCGGTGACTGGCAGTTGCTGTCCGACCTGTCCTTCGCCGACCTGCTGCTCTGGGTGCCGGTCGACGCCGACGGCACGTTCCTCTGCGTCGCCCAGGTCCGTCCGACGACCGCCCCCACCGCGTACCAGGACGACCAGGTGGGGCGGATCATCGGCGGGCCCGAGGTGGCGCATCTGGGGGTCGCGTACTCCCAGGGTCGGATCTGGCGGGAGGGCGACCCGGTCTGGTACGGCGACGTACCGGCCCGGCACGAGGCGATCCCGGTCCGGCTGCGTACCGCCGAGGGTGAGGCCGGCGACGTGATCGCCGTGGTGGGCAGGGACACCAACCTCTCCACCGCGCGTACGCCCAGCCAGTTGGAGCTCAACTACCTGACAACTGCCGACGACCTGGCCCAGATGATCGCGGACGGCACCTTCCCGCCGCCCCGGCACCCGGGGGAGACCACCTCCGCGCCCCGCGTCGGTGATGGCCTCGTCCGGCTGGACGCCGGCGGCAAGGTGACCTACGCCAGCCCGAACGCCCAGTCCGCGTACCGGCGGTTGGGCTACGCCTCCCACCTGGTGGGCGAGGACCTGGCCGTGCTGCACCGGCGGCTGGCCGGCGACCCGCTTGACGGCACCGAAGCCGCGAACGGCATCCTGGCCGCGTTACGCGGTGAGGCGCCGCCCCGGCGGGAGATCGACGCGCGCGGGGCCACGATGCTGACCCGCGCGCTGCCGCTGATGCCCGCCGGGGTGCCGATCGGGGCGCTCGTGCTGGTCCGGGACATCACCGAGGTACGCCGTCGGGACCGGGCGCTGATCACCAAGGACGCCACCATCCGGGAGATCCACCACCGGGTGAAGAACAACCTCCAGACTGTCGCCGCGCTGTTGCGGTTGCAGGCTCGCCGGGTGGCCATGCCGGAGGCACGTGTCGCACTGGAGGAGTCGGTCCGCCGGGTCGCCTCGATCGCGCTGGTGCACGAGACGCTCTCCATGTCCAGCGATGAGGCTGTCGAGTTCGACGGCATCGTCGACCGCGTGGCAAGCGCGGCCACCGAGGTCGCCGCCACCGAGGTGAGCGTCGGCATGCGCCGCCAGGGCAGCTTCGGCGTGCTGCCGGCGGAGATCGCCACCTCACTGGTGATGGTCCTCAACGAACTGCTGCTCAACGCCGTCGAGCACGGCTTCCCGCCGGCCGACGAGACCGACGAGACCGACGCCGCTTCGGTCGGGGTGTCGACTGTCGACGACGCGTCCGGCCGGCCGGAGGTGGTGGTCTCGGCGCACCGGTTCCGCAAGATGCTGCACGTGTCGGTGACGGACAACGGGCGCGGGCTGCCGCCGGACTTCGACGCGGAACGCGCCAGCCGGCTCGGCCTCCAGATCGTCCGGGCCCTGGTCACCGGGGAACTGCGCGGCACCATCGAGCTTCGGGCCGGCGCGAACGGAGGCACCGAGGCGCTGCTTGTCGTCCCGCTGGCCCGCAGCGCCCCCGACGGGCGCTCGCAGGTCTGACGCCAAGCGGCGTCATCGGTCAGGAGGCGCTGCGGCGGGTCAGGAGTGCGACGGTCAGGCCGGGGCGTTGCCAGACCTGCGCGACAGTGAAGTCCGCGCGCAACGCGTCGCCCTTGGGCCCCTGTAGGCCGGCCAGGGGCTCGGCACGACGCCCGGCGACGACCAGCCAGACCCGTGACGTGCCGGCGAGGCACTGCGCCGGCTGCGCGCACTCGGCCGCCCAGAGGTCGCCGCGGCGGACCTCGTCCTCGGTGACCAGGACGTCGCGTGGCGGGTCGTCGAGGTGGTACCCGATGCCCAGGTCGAGGAACAGCCAACTGTCCCGGGGCGAGTAGACCACCGCGTCGCCCGGCCGCTGACCGTCGGTGATCACCCGCGCCGCCCCCGCGTAGTCCACCGGTGCGCTGCGGGGCCACTCGTGGGTGCGCCGCAGCGCGGTCTGATCGGGCAGGCCGAGCAGGCCGGCCAGGACCACAACTGCCAGCGCGGCCGGCGCGGACACCCCGGCCAGTGCCGCGCCGGCCAGCAGGCAGGCGAAGGGCACCACGAAGACCAGGTACCGCGGTACCCACAGCGGTACGACCGCGCCAGCGGCGAAGAGCAGCGCGACGGGCAGGAGCAGCGCGCTCACCGGTAGCAGGGCGCGCCGCCCGAGCCGGGCCGCCCCGAGCGCGGCGACCCCGACCACCAGGCCACCCACCACGCTGCTCTGAGCCACCCCGCCGGGCAGTGCGCTCAGGTCGTCCAGTCGGGCCGGGGAGACCCAGCTCAGCTGCCGGGAGCGTTGCGTGCGGGCACGCAGCAGCAGGGGAGTCACCACCAGCGCGGCAGGCACCAGGGCCACCACCCACCGCCACAGTCGCCGGTCCCGACCGCCGGGTCCTCCGATCACCCCGGGGTGCCTGCCGGCCGGTGCCGCCTCGCCGTCCGGCGCGGGCCCGGCGACCGGTGCCCGTCTGGCGCCCGGCGCGGGCCCGGCGACCGGTGCCGTGATGCCGGCTGCGGCGGGGCCTCTCCACCAGGTGATCAGCACGACAAGCGCGTGCGCGGCCAGCAGGGTGAGCGCTATCAGGTGGGTGAGCCCGAGCGCGGCCACCGCTGCGGCGTACCCGACCCAGCGGGCCCAACCCGGCCGGCGCAGCGCTGTCACCAGCAGCAGGGTCGCGAGCACCGCGAGCGCGGTGGCCAGGGCGTACGGGCGGGCTTCCTGACCGTAGCGGGAGGTGCCGGGGAGCACCGCGAACAGCAGCCCGGCGAACAGCCCGGTGCGCCGGTCGACCAGCCGCTCGCCGAGCACGGCGAGCAGCCCGGCGGCGACGGTCATCGCCAGGGCCGCTGGCAGGCGCAGGGCGACCGTGGAGTCACCGGCGACCGTGACCCAGCCGTGCATGAGCAGGTAGTACGGGCCGGTGGCGGCGTCGATGGTGCCCGCCAGCCGGGCCAGCTCGCCCGGTGACCGGGTGGCGGCGCTCCAGGTGGCCAGTTCGTCGCGCCAGAGCTGCGCCGATCCCAGCCCTGTCAGTGTCACCGCCAGGGTCAGCAGCGCCGGAGGAAACCAGACCGGTAGGCCCCTGATCGACTTCTCGGACAATCCGCCCACAGCCTCGAGCCTGCCACGCGCAACCGCCCCACAAGCTCAGCCCGCAACAGCGCCACGCCGATGTCGCCCCACCAACTCGCGTCGATCTTGCACTTTCGGTCCCCGATATGAGTGGAGTGCCTCTTATGTCGAGGCAGTAAGTGCAAGATCGCGGGGTAGTGGAGGCGTCTCGGTCCGTGATGTGGGATCCCACACGTGGACATTGGCCGGCCCTCATCGGGTGTGGCAGCATGAGCCCATGACCGCCGCTGTCGTCCGCCGCTTCGTGGCTCGCCGCCACGTCGATTACGGCCGCGTGCGCAGCGCGATCTGTCCGGCCTACTGACGACGCCCGACCCATCTGTCTCGGGCGCGCTCCGCGCCGGCTGTCTCAGACACCGTTGTCCCGCCCGCTCGCCGGGCCGGCCGTCGCGCCCCGCGTGCCCGAGGCACAGCAGACAACGGAGGTCGCCGCGATGGCGGTCAGCAGCATCCCGGCCCGTTCCGGAGATTCGACGGCACGCCCGGCCCGGGCGCCGCGCAAGCCCCGGGGTGAGGGTCAGTGGGCGCTCGGCCACCGCGAGCCGCTCAACCCCAACGAGCGCATCAAGAAGGACGACGACCCGCTCAACGTCCGGGCCCGCATCGAAACCATCTACGCGCACCGCGGCTTCGCTTCCATCGACCCGCAGGACCTGCGTGGCCGGTTCCGCTGGTGGGGTCTCTACACGCAGCGCAAGGCCGGCATCGACGGCGGGCGCACCGCAGTGCTGGAGCCGCACGAGCTGGAGGACGAGTTCTTCATGCTCCGGGTCCGCATCGACGGCGGGCAGCTCAGCCTGGCGCAGCTGCGGGTGATCGCGGACATCTCCCGGGAGTTCGCCCGGGACACCGCCGACATCACCGACCGGCAGAACATCCAGTACCACTGGATCCGGGTCGAGGACATGCCGGAGATCTGGCGTCGACTGGAGTCGGTCGGCCTCCAGACCACCGAGGCGTGCGGCGACTGCCCCCGGATCGTGCTGGGCAGCCCGGTCGCCGGCGTGGCCCGCGAGGAGGTGCTGGACCCGACCCCGGCGATCGACGAGATCGTCGCCCGGTACGTCGGTGACAAGCAGTTCTCCAACCTGCCCCGCAAGTTCAAGACGTCCATCTCCTGGCTGGTGGACACCCCGTACGAGTCGAACGACATCGCCTTGCTCGGTGTCGACCACCCCGAGCACGGCCCGGGCTTCGACGTCTGGGTCGGTGGAGGGCTCTCCACAAATCCGATGCTCGCCCAGCGGCTCGGCGTCTGGGTGCCGCTGGCCGAGGTGCCGGACGTGTGGGCCGGGGTGGTGGGGATCTTCCGCGACTACGGCTACCGCCGGCTGCGTAACCGGGCACGGCTGAAGTTCCTGGTGGCCGACTGGGGCGTGGAGCGCTTCCGCGAGGTGCTGGAGAAGGAGTACCTGGGTCGCACGCTGCTCGACGGTCCGGCGCCCGTTCTGCCGTCGAAGCCGATCGATCACGTGGGCGTGCACGAGCAGTCCGACGGGCGGTACTACGTGGGTGCCGCGCCGGTGGTCGGGCGGGTCTCCGGCGCGCAGTTGAGCCAGTTGGCCGACGTGGTGGAGGCGCACGGCAGCGACCGGGTGCGCCTCACCCCGTACCAGAAGCTGCTGGTGCTCGACGTGCCGTCGGAGCGGACGGAGTCGCTTGTCGACGCGCTGCGGGGGATCGGCCTGGAGGCCCGGCCGTCGGCCTGGCGGCGCGGCACCATGGCGTGCACCGGCATCGAGTACTGCAAGTTGGCGATCGTCGAGACGAAGGCCCGTGGCGAGGAGTTGGTGGCCCGGCTGGAGCAGCGGCTGCGGGACTTCGACGCGGACATCTCAATCCACATCAACGGCTGCCCGAACGCGTGCGCGCGTACCCAGGTGGCCGACATCGGCCTCAAGGGTCAGCTGGTTGTCGGCCCGGACGGCCGGCAGGTGGAGGGCTTCCAGGTGCACCTGGGCGGCGGCCTGGGCATGGCGCAGGGGCAGACCGCCGGTTTCGGTCGCAAGCTGCGGGGCTTGAAGACCACCGCCGACGAGCTTCCGGAGTACGTGGAACGGCTGGCCCGCCGCTACCTGGCTGGCCGGAGCACTGGCGAGACGTTCGCCAACTGGGTGATCAGAGTCGACGAGGAGGAACTGCGGTGAGCAGCGAGAACCGAGCGGCACCTCTGTACTGCCCGTACTGCGGCGAGGAAGACCTGCGGCCGCACGAGTCGGGGCACGGCGCCTGGGAGTGCCACGCCTGCACCCGGGTCTTCGCCGTGAAGTTCACCGGTCTGCTGTCGCGGGCGGTGTCCCGATGAGCCTCGTCTCCGCCGCAGGCCTGGGCCTGGTCGGCCCGGGCGGGCCGACGCCGGCCGACCCGACCCGTCGTAGCCCCGAGGAGTTGCGCGCGCTCGCCGAGCAGGCCGGTCGGGAGTTGGAGGGCGCCCCGGCGCTGGAGATCGCCCGTTGGGCGGCGCAGACCTTCGGCGACCGGTTCTGCGTGACCAGCTCGATGGCGGACGCCGTGCTGGCCCACCTGGTGTCCCGGGTCGCCCCGGGGGTGGACGTGGTCTTCCTCGACACCGGCCTGCACTTCCCGGAGACGCTGCGGGTGCGCGACGAGGTGGCCCGGACGCTCCCGGTGAACGTCCGGTCGATCCGGCCCCGGCTCACAGTAGGGCAGCAGGACGGTCAGTACGGCCCGCGACTGTTCAACAAGTCACCGGACGACTGCTGCCAGCTGCGCAAGGTGGAGCCGCTGGAGCGCGCCCTGTCCGGGTACGACGCCTGGGCCGCCGGCCTGCGCCGGGACGAGTCGCCGACGCGTGCCAACACGCCGGTCGTGACCTTCGACTCACGGCGCGGCAGGGTGAAGGTCAACCCGATCGCGGCCTGGTCACAGGCGGATGTGGATTCCTACATCGCCCGCTTCAACGTCCCGGTCAACGAGCTGTTCAAGCAGGGGTACGGGTCGATCGGCTGCTGGCCGTGCACCCGACGTACCAAGGCCGGTGAGGACCCACGGGCTGGCCGGTGGGCCATGTTCGAGAAGACCGAGTGCGGGCTGCACGTCTGACCTCCGTTTCGGCGACCCCGACCGGCGCGCCACTGGCCGGCGGGGCGCCGCCTGTGGTGCTTGTCGCCCACGGCAGCCGTGATCCACGAGCTGCCGAGGCAACCCGGGCGCTGGCCGGGGCGGTGTCAGCGGCCCGACCCGGGCTTGTGGTCCATCCAAGCTGGCTGGACCACACCGAGCCGGGTCCGACAGAGGTGTTGCGGGCGCTCGCCGTGGCAGGTCACCGGCGCGCTGTGGTGGTGCCGCTGCTGTTGACCGCCGCGTACCACCGCCGGGTGGACATCCCCGCGGCCGTCGCCGCCGCGACGAAGGCGGCGCCCACCCTCGCGGTACGCGTGACCGACGTGCTCGGCCCTGCGGGCGGGACTGTGGATCCGCTGCTGCTGGCCGGGTTGCGCCGTCGGCTCGGTCAGGTCGGTCCGGACCGTTTCGACGCGCTGGTGCTGGCCGCCGCAGGCACCCGGGACGCACGGGCGCGTGGCTCGGTGGGGCGGGTGGCGGACGCGCTCAGCGCGGATTTCGGAGTGCCCTGCCGTGTGTCGTACGCCTCGGCGGCCCCACCGGCGACAGATGCGGCGGTGTCGCGGTTGCGGGAGGCCGGTGCCAGCCGGGTGGCGGTCGCCGCGTACTTCCTGGCGCCCGGCCTGTTCTACGACGCGGTGGCCGAGGCGGCTCTGGCGGCCGGTGCGGTGACGGTGGCTACCCCGTTGACCGACGCGCCGGAGTTGGCCGGGTTGGTATTGCGACGGGTCGATGACCACAGTGGCATTTCGCCAACTGTCTGACGGGTCAAAAAGCTGTACGCCCCGGCGGGCGGACCCGCTGGGGCGTACAGCTTTTGTCGTTGGGAATCAGGCGGAGTGAGCGCGCAGCACCCGGAGGCCGCCGCGCCGCTTGACGGCCCGCCGCTCCTCTTCGCTCATCCCGCCCCAGACGCCGGCGTCCTGACCCGACTCAAGCGCCCACTGCAGGCACTGGTCGGTCACGGAGCAGCGCCTGCAGACGGCCTTGGCCTGCTCGACCTGCAGGAGAGCCGGTCCGGACGTCCCAATCGGGAAGAACAGCTCCGGGTCCTCGTCGCGGCAGACAGCATGGTGACGCCAGTCCATGGCGGCAACACTCCTCATTCTGGATGGGTGGCAATGTATTGCTGGTGGTGCTTTTCCTATATGCATACGCAATGCCGATGGTGACTGTTCGCGTCTGACCATTCGGCAATGCGTGAGCAGGCAGTTAGTCCGGGGACCTGCTGGAACAGCTCGGCCAGCCGAGCGTATCCGCGCAATGTCCCGGTAACTCAAGTTCGCTTGTGAATACTTTCACGAACGCTCGTGATGTCAAGGGTGACGCTCGGAAAAACTCCATGCGGTGAGCAAGCCCACAACCCATTTGTCCGGGTTCCAGCACCTTCCTGGTTACCCGCCGTGCCACAGCCGTGGATCAATATAGTACAGTCCGCGTGACATTGCTGACATTTCCGGCACCTGCCCCTCGGTGTGGCGGTGGCCGCCGTCGCGGTTGCGGTTGCCGCGTCGACCTAGGGCAGTACCCGAGACCTAGTAGATTACTCTCAGTGCGGCGGGAATGGATGTGAATCTGACTTTCTCCCGCTCGCCAAGATAGTCGCCGTCCAACTGGAACGCCTGCGGACGGCTGGAGAGCAGCGTGAACTCCGCAGTGTCATGGAGTCGTAACACCTGCCGGCCGGTGCGATCCGGCTTCCGGGACAGGAATTGAGTCACTGTCCGTGTTGTGCTAGCCACACGGAGCTGACGCAGTGCCAGCACATCCAGCCCGAGGTCGAACGACGCGTCCGGGTTCGGGTTGACCTCCCGATCACCCAGGTACGTCCACGGGGCGGTGTTCTGGATGATGACCGTCGCCAGCTCGTCCTCCGCCGGCTCACCGGGGCGCTCCAGGCTGATGGCCGGATGCCGCCGGTCCGAGGCGAGGAAATACTGGTTCATGATCGAGCGAAGGTAGAGCCCCGGCGTGGAGACGCGGCCCCGCCGTCGAGCCTGCTCCACCCGATGGATCACGGCGGCGTCCAGCCCGAACCCGGCGCAGAAGGTGAAGTAGCGGTCGTCGGCGAGGCCCAGCCCGACCGTCCGCTGCCGGCCCAGGCGCAGCCCTTCGAGGATCATGCTGGTCGCCTCCGGCCATTCCCGGGGCAGGCCCAACGCACGGGCGAACACGTTTGTCGAGCCACCCGGAACGGTGGCCAGCGCGGGCAACCGGTCGGCCATCGAGGCGCCCGGCGGACCCGCTGGTGGTTCGGCCGCCATCAGGCCGTTCACCACCTCGTTCACAGTGCCGTCGCCACCGAGGGTGACGACGAGGCCGACCCCCTCGGTGGCGGCCTCCCGCGCCAGCGTCATGCCGTGCCCGCGACGGCGGGTGTAGCGCACGCTGAGATCGACTTCGCTGCGCAGCGCTCGGACAAGCACGTCCCGGCTGCGTTCGCTGGTAGTGGTGGCCTTCGGATTGACCACCAGGACGGCCCGCATGGGCGGCACTGTACCTTCCGGTAGCCCAGGTATCGTGGCGCGCGTGACCATCGACTCGGCTCCGATTCCCGTCACACTCCGCTGGGCGGTTCGGCTGCTGTGGGCGGAGGCGGTCGCCGTCGGGCTGATCGCCGCGTGGCTGGTCTGGGCCGACATCACCGCCACCACCACCGACCTCCCGTCGGCGTTGTTGGTGACGGCGTTCGCCATCGGCGCGGCAGTCGCGCTGTGGGCGTTGGGCCGTGCGTTGCTGCGCCGCCGGGCCGGCGCACGCGCCCCCGCGATCGTGCTCCAGCTGATGCTGCTGCCGATCGGGTGGTTCATGATCCAGGCCGGTCTGGGCTGGCTGGGCGTGCCGCTGATGGCGCTCGGCCTCGGCGTCGCCTGGCTCCTGGTCAGCCCTCCGACAACGCGGGCCCTCGGCTTCGAGTGACCCGGCCCCGCGGTGGGCTGGTCAGAGGGCGCTGGAGCGGCGGGTGAGCAACGAGATCGTCGCCCGGCCGTCGGCGGCCGTGGCAGCCGCCGAGGTGGTGAGGGCGGTGAGCACCTTCCAGGCGAACGACGACTCGCCGGGCAGCGTGGCACCCCGCACCGTCGGCACTGTCACCTCGACGGTCAGGGCGTCGTCGGTCACCGAGAACCGGCACTCCAACTCGGCGTCCCGGGTGGCGATGGCGAGCAGCATGGCGCACGCCTCGTCGACAGCGATCCGCAGATCTTCGATCTCGTCGAGCGCGAACTGCAACCGGGCCGCGAGGCCGGCGGTGGCGGTGCGGAGCACGCCAAGGTAACCGCCGTCGGCGGGCACGGTGAGGTGCACCACGTCGTCGTCGGTCGCTGGCTGGCCGGTCAGTTGAGTCACGCCTCATCCCCCCGGTCGGGGACTCTACCCGGTCAATGGTTCGGGCGCGCCGCGGCGGCTCGCACTTGCGCGGCCAGGTCGTTCAGCGCGTCGCCACTGAGGCGGTAGGGGACCCACTCGCTCATCTGTTCGGCGCCGATCGAGGCGTAGAAGCCGGCCGCCGGATTCCAGTTGATCATCCACCACTCCAACCGCCGGTAGCCCCGCTGGACGCAGATGTCGGCAAGGGTGGCGAGCAGCAGGCGGCCCGCGCCGGTGCCCCTGGCGGCCGGTCGTACGTAGAGGTCCTCAAGGTAGATGCCGTGCACCCCGGCCCAGGTGGAGAAGTTCAGGAACCACAGGGCGAAGCCGACCGGTACGTCCTGCTCGTCGACCGCGACGTGGCCGAAGAGCGCGGGGGCCGTGCCGAACAGAGCAGAGGTCAGCTGGTCGGTGGTGAGGTGGCACTCGTCGGGAGCACGTTCGTACTCCGCCAGCTCGTGCACCATGTCGACGACGGCCGGCACGTCCTCGGGACGTGCCGGCCGGATCGTCGGAATGACGGGAGACGTCACGCCTTCTTGGTCTCCCAGAAGATCTTCGAGATCTCGTCGATCTTCGCGAGCAGCTGGTCGGCGGTGGCCGGGTCCAGGCTGCCCTTGACGCCACCGGCGCCAGCGAGCTTGGTGGCCTCGTTGAACAGGGTGTGCAGGTTCGGGTACTTCTCGAAGTGGGGCGCCTTGAAGTAGTCCGTCCACAGCACCCACAGGTGGTGCTTGACCAGCTCGGCGCGCTGTTCCTTGATGATGACCGCCCGGGTGCGGAACTCCGGGTCGGTGTTCGCCTGGTACTTCTCGCAGATCATTTTGACCGACTCGGCCTCGATCCGAGCCTGAGCCGGGTCGTAGACGCCGCACGGCAGGTCGCAGTGAGCGCTCGCGGTGACGCGGGGCGCAAGGATGCGGGAAAGTCGCATCGGGATCCTCCATGGCAGGTTTGCGATGATCAAAGGCGACATTACTCCTGAGATTGCTCCCCGAGCGGGCTGGAGGTGAAACCAGTGCGCGCCGATCAACCAGCGGAAGCTCCCCGGCTGCGGTGGCCGCTGACCGCTGTCCTGGTGACCGGGCCCTCCATGGCCCCGACGCTGCGGCACGGCGACGCGGTGCTGGTCCGCCCGGGAGGCCGCCCTGTTCGTCCCGGTGACGTGGTGGTCGCGGTATTCCGGACGCGCCCCGAACTGCTGGTCGTCAAGCGGGCGGTCCGACCTCAGGACGGCGGCTGGTGGCTGCGCGGCGACAACGACCTTGTCACCGACGACTCCCGGGCGTACGGGGTGGCCGATGTGCGGGGGAGGGTGGTGGCCCGCTACTGGCCGCGTCCCGGACGGGTGTCCCGTCACCGTTTATGACCCTGCTCACATCCGGGCGGCGGTGTCGACACTATGCTCGGAAAGTGCCCGGGTGACCCCCCGCACCGCGCGCCACGCTCGCTGCCCACCTCGCGGCGAGGCCCGGCCGCCCCATCTGTTCGCCAGATCCTGGAGTCACCACCATGCCTTCGTCCACCGTGGACCCCGCCGATCCCGTCTTCCAGTTGCACGTGGGCGGCAAGATGGCCGTCGCCTCGACGGTGCCACTCACCAGCCGGGAGGACCTCTCCCTCGCGTACACCCCTGGGGTCGCCCTGGTTTGTGAAGCGATCGCGGCCGACCCCGAGCTGGCCGACGACTACACGTGGGCGTCGCACGCGGTGGCAGTGGTAACCGACGGTTCGGCGGTGCTCGGGCTCGGCAACATCGGCCCGCGCGCCTCGCTGCCGGTGATGGAGGGCAAGGCGGTGCTGTTCAAGCAGTTCGCCGGGGTGGACGCGGTGCCGATCTGCCTGGACACCCAGGACGTCGACGAGATCGTCGCCGTGGTGAAGGCGCTGGCACCGTCGTTCGGCGGAATCAACCTTGAGGACATCAGCGCGCCGCGCTGCTTCGAGGTGGAGCGGCGGCTGGACGAGGCGCTGGACATCCCGGTCTTCCACGACGACCAGCACGGCACCGCGATCGTGGTGCTCGCTGCGCTGCGCAACGCCGCAAGCCTGCTCGACCGCAAGCTCGGCGACCTGCGGGTGGCGGTGAGCGGCGCGGGCGCCGCAGGCGTCGCCGTGACCAAGATGCTGATCGCCGGTGGAGTCAACCCCGATCAGGTGGTCGTCTGCGACTCCAAGGGGATCATCGGCCGGCACCGCACCGAGCTGACCGGCACCAAGGCCGAGCTGGCGGCGAGCACGAACGCCGCCGGCCGGCACGGCGACATCACCGAGGCGCTGCGTGGCGCGGACGTGTTGATAGGCGTCTCCGGCGGCCAGATCCCGGAGGCCGCGGTCGCCGGGATGGCACCCGACGGGATCGTGTTCGCGCTGGCCAACCCGACGCCGGAGGTGCACCCCGACGTGGCCGCCCGGCACGTCGCGGTGGTCGCGACCGGGCGCAGCGACTACCCCAACCAGATCAACAACGTGCTTGCCTTCCCCGGTGTGTTCCGCGGTGCGCTGGACGCGCGGGCCACCCGGATCACCGAGGGGATGAAGGTCGCCGCCGCTGACGCCATCGCCGGCGTGGTGGCCGAGTCGCTGACCGCCGACGCGATCGTCCCGTCGCCACTGGACCCGCGCGTCGCGCCGGCCGTCGCCGAAGCCGTCGCCGAGGCGGCCCGTCGTGACGGTGTCGCCCGCCGGTGACCTGCTGACCCACGTCGAAAGGAGAAGGGCTTTTCTCACGCCTAGGGCGTGGGAAGGGCCCTTCTTAACGGCCGCTCAGCTTGTTACCGTGCCGATCATGCGTGCTGCCTTTGCCTCCCGACTCGACGACGCCGATCCCCTCGCCGCGCTCACCGTCGGTGAGCGACCCGAGCCGACCCACCCGGAGGACGACTGGGTGACAGTGCAGGTCCGGGCCAGCTCGCTCAACCACCATGACCTCTGGTCGCTGCGCGGGGTGGGGCTCACCGAGGCCCAGCTGCCGATGATCCTCGGCTGCGACGCGGTCGCCACGGACCCGGAAGGCAACGACGTCGTCGTCTACCCGGTGGTCGTCACGCCGGGTGACCCGCGCGGCGTGTCGATCCTCTCCGAGCACTTCGCCGGGACGCTCGCGGAGCGGGTCGCCGTACCCCGGTCGAATCTGATCCCGCTGCCCGAGGGCCTGGCGGCGACCGACGCGGCGTGCCTGCCCACGGCCTGGCTGACCGCGTGGCGGATGCTCACCACCAAGGGCCGCGTCGCGGACGCGGACAGCGTGCTGGTCCAGGGCGCGGGCGGTGGCGTCGCCACCGCGGCCGTCGCGCTCGCCGTCGCAATGGGCAAGCGGGTGTACGCGACCAGCCGCGACGCCGGCAAGCGGGAGCGGATCACCGCGCTCGGCGCGACCGCCTTCGAGCCGGGTGCCCGGCTCCCGGAGCGGGTCGACGTGGTGATCGAGACGGTCGGCGCCGCCACCTTCGACCACTCGCTGAAGTCGGCCGCGCCGACGGCCCGGATCGTGGTGTCCGGCGCGACCGCCGGGCACCAGCCGTCGATCAACCTCCGGCGCGTCTTCGCCATGCAGCTGGAGATCCTGGGCACCTCGATGGGCACCCCCGGTGAGCTGTACGAGCTGCTGGCGTTCTGCGCCGAGAACGAGGTGCGCCCGGTGGTGGACAGCGTGGTCCCGTTCAGCCGGGTCGAGGACGCCTTCGCCCGCCTGCACTCCGGAGAGGCCTTCGGCAAGATCGTCATCGACCACACGGCCTGACAGGCTGCTGTCCCGGCGTGGTCCGCGTGCTGTCGGGCGTGGCCCGGCCTGGCGCAACATCGTGGAAGTAGTGGCTTCCGGCGATGCCGGAGGCCACTACTTCCTGGTTATTGCGCGGATCTTGAGCGGCGCGCAGCGCGGTGCGGCGTGCAGCGCGGTCCGGCGCTGCGCAGGGCTCAGAGGTGATCGTCGAAGGTTGCCAGGTCGCCGCGCTCGGCACCCGTGGAGAGGCGTTCCTTGGCCGCGGCGTCGCCGTACAGCGACCAGCGGAGGAACTCGATGGACGTGTCCGAGACGACCCGCAGCGTCTTGACGTCGCCGAGCAGCCCGCGCCCGTGGTCGCCCTTGGGCAGGCTCAGCAGCGCCTTCGGCCAGGGCACCTTGTCGTAGACGGCCTTGCCTGCCGCGTAGTCGACGACCTCGTCCAACTCGCCGTGCACGAACAACTGCGGTGCGGCGGCACCCGCGAAGGCGGTGCCCACGCCGACGGCAGTACCGGCGAACACGACCCCGGCGTCCAGCCGCTCGTCCCGGGCGCCGGTGAAGAGACCGATGGTGGTCACCCCGCCGGCCGAGTGCCCTGCCGCCGCCACCCGGTCGGTGGCCAGCCGGCCGCGCAGGCCGTCGCCGGCCTTGGCGTCGAGGTTGAGAACCTGCGTCAGCGCGTACGACACGTCGGCCGGCTGGTTGAGCACGTCGACGAGCTTGCCGTCGCTGCCCCGTGAGGTGTGCGGGAAGACCGGCGCAGCCACGACGAATCCCGCCGTCGCCCACCGGGTCAGCAACGGGGCGTAGTCGTCCGGGTGACCGGTGAGGCCGTGACTGAACATCACCACCGGGAATCGGCCCTCCGCGGCAGTCGCGGACCGCTTCGCCGCGCCGCCCGCCTTCCCGGCCGCCGGGTACCAGAGCGTGACGGGAAGCGCACGGCCGTCCCGGTTCAGCTTCAGCTGGCGTACGCCGACAGCGAAGGCGGTCTCCGGCGCGGTCCCGGCGGGGACCTGCGGTGTCGGTGTGGCGGTGGCGGCGGGCGGTGGCGTGGCCGGCGCCGGTGCGGTCGCGTTCTCCGGGGCGTCGGAGGAGCAGCCGACCAGACCGGCCATGAGCAGAGTGGTGGCCAGCAGCGTGGGGGTGACGCGACGAGACATGAGGCTCATTGTGCCCTGCCGGGGTCACCGGGTTGGGCGTGCTGTGCCGACACCGTCACCCACCCACCTCACGCTGCGGCGCGTTCGGAGAGTGGCCGCCGTCGGCGCGCGGTGTCGGTGAGTGCGTGCGGCGGGAAGGCGGCGTTGGGGTTGTACATGTTGGTTCCAGGCGGCACGATCTCGTCGATCCGGTCGAGGACGGCGTCGTCGAGGGTGAGTGCCGCGCCCTTGAGTAGATCCTCCAGTTGCCCATTGTTCCGTGGCCCGATGATCGCCGACGTGACGGCGGGATGGGCCACCGTGAAGGCGATGGCGAGCTGCGGCAGCGTGCAGCCGACCTGTGCGGCGAGGTTGACGAGCTGTTCGACGACGTCGAGCTTGGCGGTGTTTTCGGCGATCGCGGGATCGAACTGCGCCGGGCGCAGGACGGCACGCCCTGTCGACAGGTCGACGGGCTGTCCCTTGCGGTATCTGCCGGTGAGGAACCCGAAGGCGAGCGGGCTCCAGACCAACACCCCCATGCCGTAGCGCTGGCAGACCGGCAGGAGTGCGGCCTCGATTCCCCGGGCCAGGATCGAGTACGGCGGTTGCTCGGTACGCAGCCGGCCGAGGCCCCGACGCTCGGAGACGTGGTGCGCCTCGACGATCTCCTCGGCCGGGAACGTCGAGCAGCCGAAGGCACGGATCTTGCCCTGGCGTACGAGGTCGGTGAGTACCGAGAGGGTCTCCTCGATGTCGGTGCGGGGGTCGGGGCGGTGGATCTGGTAGAGGTCGATCCAGTCGGTGCCCAGACGCCGGAGGCTTTCCTCGACCGCCGTGAGGATCCACCGCCGCGAGTTCCCACCGCGGTTGCGCCCCTCGCCCATCGGAAAGTGCACCTTGGTGGCGAGTACGACGTCGTCTCGCCGCCCCCGCAGCGCCTTCCCGACAATTTGTTCGGACTCGCCCTGGCCGTACATGTCGGCGGTGTCCACGAAGTTGATGCCCTGGTCCAGGGCGGTGTGGACGATGCGGACGCAGTCGTCGTGGTCGGGGTTGCCGACGGCACCGAACATCATGGTTCCGAGGCAGTGGGTGCTCACCTCGATGCCGGTGCCGCCGAGGGTGCGGTAGCGCATGGCGATGCTCCTCTGTGATTCAGTGACGATCACGTGGAACGGTAGGAGCTAGAGCCGGCTCTAGGTCAACCCTCGTTACCCTGCACGGCATGGCTGACGTCCCCGCGATTCTGAGCATTGGACAGGTCGCCGAGCGCACCGGTCTGAGCGTGCACGCGCTGCGCTTCTACGAGCAGGAGGGCGTCTTCGTCAGCCCCGTACGCCGTGGGCCTGGCGGGCGTCGCGTCTATAGCCAGGACGACGTGGACTGGCTGACCGTGTGCATCATCCTCCGCGCCTCGGGCATGCCGCTGCCCGCGCTCCGGCGCTACGCCGACCTCGTCCGCGACGGTGCCGGCAACGAGCGGGAGCGGCTTGCGCTCCTGCGCGAGCACCACGAGCGCGTCACCGGTCAGATGGGCCGGCTCGCCCAGTGTCTTGACCTGATCACCTTCAAGATCGGCGTGTACGAGGACCTGCTCGATCAGGACGGCAGCACCGAACACCAGGGCGGCGACGACACCACACCGAGAGCTGGGCAGGTGGCCGTGTAACCGGCTGCCTGCTGCACCCCGCACCGATCGGCGGCTCGCGAGCCGGGGCGTTGGTGTCAGTGGGGCGGACGGGACTCGTAGCGGGTCAGGGGCGTCCGGGCGCCGATGGGCAGGCGTACGCCCGCCGCCCGGTCGCCGTAGAGGGTCCACCGGAGGAAGTCGATGGTGGTGGCGAGGACCGCCGCGAACCCCGGGTTGCCCGGTGTCAGGTATTCGCCGTGGCCCTGACCGAGCAGGCTGAGGAACGCGGCCGGCCCCGGTACGCGCGCGTACGCGGCCCGGCCGACAGTAAGCGGCACCACCGGGTCGGCCGTACCGTGCACGAAGAGCAGCGGTGCGACGGGCCCGGCGAAGCTGCCGGGCAGTCCGCCACCGGCGATCACGATGCCGGAGCGCAGCCGGGCGGGGTGGCCCTCGGCGAACATGCCGCTGGTGGTGAAGCCGCCCGCGGAGTGCCCGGCGGCGGCGATCGACGTGAGGTCCAGGTGGCCGGCGAGCGGATCGGTGGGCTGGCTGTCGAGGCGGCTCAGGTGCCTGATGAGCCGCCAGCCGTCGGCGGGCTGGTTGCGGACGTCGGCCCGGGTGAACCGCGCGGCACCCTGTCGGGTGTGCGGGTACGCGGGGGCGGCAACAACGAACCCGGCCGCCGCCCACCGGGTGGTCAGCCCGGCGTGCAACTCGGGCCGGCTGAACAGACCGTGGCTGTAGATCACCACCGGGAACCGCCCGGGGGCCACCCCGTCGGTCGACGACGGGTACCAGATGGTCACCGGCAGGGGACGCGCCGAGCGCGGATCGAGGGTGAGCGTACGCACGCCGACGGCGTACGACCCCTCGGGCGCCCGCCGCGCCGGCGCCGGGATGCCGGACCCGCCCGGCGCGGCGGTGGCAGGCGCGCAGCCAGCCAACAGAGCCGACACCACAAGTACGGCGATCAGCCGCCCCGCCCCCATGGCTTCACCGTAGGTGCCAGGGGGTGTGCCGCGAGCCCGCCGTCCGGCCCGGCTGCACCCGCCACCCGGGTGGGTCGACTCCGCCGGCCGGGTCGACACGGGCCGACGGAGTGGGCGGGACGGTACGCCGACGCCGTCTTCGCTACTGTCACCGGCATGGCTGAGAACTACACGGACCCCAGCGGCAACACCGAGGCGTTCCGCGCGTTCACCCAGACGCCGGAGGCCGCCGGGTCGACGGAGTCGCCGTCCCGCCTCCCGCTGATCATCGGTGTGGCTGCGGCCGTCGTGCTCCTGGTGGCCGTCGTCGTCTGGCTCGTCGCCTAGCTAGCGCCGCGAGCCGCCGCCGTCGACCACCTCACGGGTCTGCTGGGCGATCTCCCGTTCCTCGTCGGTGCGGATGACGCAGACGCTCACCTCGGCGCCGTCCGGCGAGATGAGCCGGTCGCCGTCGCCGTCGTTGCGGGCGGAGTCCACGGCGATGCCCAGCCTGGCCAGCCCTTCCAGTGCGGCGGCCCGCACCGGCGCGGCGTGCTCGCCCACGCCGGCGGTGAACGTGATCGCGTCGACCCGGCCGAGCAGTGCGTAGTACGCGCCGACGTACCCGGTGATCCGCCGGCAGTACACGTCGAAGGCCAGCGCGGCGGCCCGGTCCCCGGCCGCCCGACGTTGGAGGACCTCGCGCATGTCGTTGACGCCGGTCAGCCCGAGCAGACCGCTGCGATGGTTGAGCAGGTCGTCGATGTCGTCGACCGACATCCCGCCCTCACGGCGCAGGTGGAAGATCACGGTCGGGTCCAGGTCGCCGCTGCGGGTGCCCATCACCAGCCCTTCCAACGGGGACATCCCCATCGAGGTGGCGACGCTGCGGCCGTTGGACACCGCGCAGGCGCTGGCGCCGTTGCCCAGGTGCAGGGTGATGGTGTTGAGCTGGTCGTACGGGCGGCCCAGCAGTTCGGCGGTGCGTCGGGAGACGTACGCGTGTGAGGTGCCGTGGAAGCCGTACCTGCGGATGCCGTACTGCTGCGCGGTGTCCAGGTCGATCGCGTAGGTGGCGGCGGCCTCCGGCAGGGTGTGGTGGAACGCGGTGTCGAAGACGGCGACCTGCGGGACGTCCGGCAGCGCCGCCCTTGCCACCTCGATGCCAGCCAGATTGGCCGGGTTGTGTAGCGGTGCGAGCGGCACGAGGTCGCGGATCGCGGCCAGCACCGCGTCGTCGATGAGGACCGGGGTGCTGAACTTCCGTCCGCCGTGCACCACCCGGTGCCCGACCGCGGTGAGCCCGTCCAGGTCGAGATCGCCGAGGATCTGCCGGACGGCACCGGCGTGATCGGCAGGGCCGCCGCCGGGCTCACCGACCCGCTCGACGGTGCCCTGGTCGAGGGTCCGGTCCCCGTCGTAGTGCCGCCACTTCACCGACGACGACCCACAGTTGAGCACAAGTACCCGACTCACGAGCCCTCCTCGGTGGCGGCCTGGATGGCGGTGATCGCCGCCGTGTTGACGATGTCCGGCACTGTCGCGCCCCGGGACAGGTCGTTCACCGGCCGGCGCAGGCCCTGCATCACGGGGCCGACGGCGACCGCCCCGGCGGAGCGCTGCACCGCCTTGTACGTGTTGTTGCCGGTGTTGAGGTCCGGGAAGATGAAGACAGTGGCCTTGCCGGCCACCGGGCTGCCGGGCAGCTTGGTCGCCGCCACCGCCGGGTCGATCGCCGCGTCGTACTGGATGGGTCCCTCGACCAGCAGGTCGGGGCGGCGCTCCCGGACCAGCTCGGTGGCCGTGGCGACCTTCTCCACGTCCGCGCCCGCGCCGGAGCTGCCTGTGGAGTACGACAGCATCGCCACCCGGGGCTCGATGCCGAACCGGGCGGCGGTGTCGGCGGACGAGATCGCGATGTCGGCGAGCTGCGCGGCGTCCGGGTCGCGGTTGACGGCGCAGTCGCCGTAGACGAGCACTCGGTCGGCGAGCAGCATGAAGAAGACGCTGGACGCCACCGAGACGTCCGGGACCGTACGGATGATCTCGAACGCGGGCCGGATGGTGGCGGCCGTGGTGTGCGTGGCCCCCGAGATCATTCCGTCGGCGTGCCCGGTGGCCACCATGAGGGTGCCGAAGTAGTTGGCCTGCGCCACCACGTCGTACGCCAGCTCGACGGTGACCCCCCGGTGGGCGCGCAGCTTCGCGTACTCGGCGGCGAACTCGTCCCGCCAGGGGCTGCTGACCGGGTCGACCACGTCCGCGCCGGTCAGGTCGATGCCCAGCTCGCGGGTGCGGCGGGCGATGTCGTCCGGGCGGCCGAGCAGGGTGAGGTCGGCCACGCCCCGGCGGAGCAGGATCTCGGCGGCACGAAGGATCCGCTCCTCGGTCCCCTCCGGCAGCACCAGCCGGCGGCGGTTGGCCCGGGCGCGGTCGATCAGGTCGTACTCGAACATCAGCGGGGTGACCCGCTCGGAGCGGGTGACCCGCAGCCGGCGGGCCAGGTCGGCGCTGTCGACGTTGCCCTCGAACGCGCCGAGCGCGGCCTCCACCTTGCGCGGGTTGGCCGGGCTGGGCCGCGCCTCGATCCGGCTGGACGCCTCGACGGTGTCGTAGCTGTCGCTGGGCACCGACAGCACGGCGAAGCCGGTGTTGAGCCGCTCGACAAGGCGCATCGCCCGGGGATCGGGCTGCTCGCCGAGGGTGAGGATCACGCCGGCCAGCGAGACCTGCCCGGCCACGTGCGCGGCACTTGCCGCGACGATCAGGTCGGCGCGGTCACCGGGGGTGATTACCAGCGCCCCTTCGGTCAGATGGTCGAGCAGGATCGGCACGTGCGCCGCGCCGACCACGTAGTCGAGGACGTCCCGGCCGAGTGTGGCGTCGTCGCCGGCCAGCAGCGTGGCGTCGAGCGCCGTGGCGACCTCGGCCACCGTCGGCGCCGACACCGTCGGCACCTCCGGGATGGCGTACGCGGGAACCGGCAGTTCCGGCAGCGTCATCGGCTCGGACACCCGGTTGGCGATCACCGCGAGCACCGTCGCGCCCAGGTCCACCAGATCGTGGTACGCCCCACGCGCTGTCGCCGCGATGGACTCGGGCGGCTGGCCGAAGCCGTCCACCACGGGCACCACAACGCTTCCGAACTCGGTGGCGAGCCGGGCGTTGAATGCCAGCTCGCGGGGGCCGGCGCCGTCCCCGCCGTCGGCGAAGTCGCTGCCCACCACGACCATCGCCGGGCAGCGCCGTTCGACAGCCCGGTACCGCTCGACGATCCGCGAGATCAGCTCCTCCCGGCGGCCGTCGGCGACAAGAGCGGCCGCCTCGGCGTACGTCGTGCCGGTCAGCTCGTCCTCGGGTACTTCGATCCGATAGCGGTCGTGCAGGAGGGCGAGGATCGGGTCGGGTCGGCTGCCGGAGACCAGCGGTCGGAACGCGCCGATCCGCTCGACCTGCCGGGAGAGGAGTTCCGCGAGGCCGAGGGCGATGGTCGATTTGCCCCCGCCGGACCCCACGCTGGTCAGATAGACGCTGCGGGCCACGCACCCACCCTAGAAGATCACCGTCTGTTGCGCGCGGGTCCGGTGGCCCTGGACCGCGACATCACCAGCCGGATATGGGGTGCGAATGTGACCGTGCCGGCGACCGGGCGAGGCGATCGACACGCGCCGTCTGCCGGGCCGGGGTGCGGGGCGGTCCGGTCGCGGAGGTGGGCCGGCTTGTCGTCGGGGTGCGACCCCGGTTCGTCACGTCAGCCGGCCCGATCAGACCTGGCCCGGCGGTCGATCGACCGACCAGGCGACTACGCCAAGTGATCGAGCGATTGCATGGGTTGTTGCTGAGGGCTTGCGGGTGCGGCCGACGTCTCACCAGCGAGACGGCAGGAGAAGGTGAGCGAGATTCGCGCCTAGACTTCAATCCATGACTGCCCACCGTGTGAGCAGCGACGATACGTCGATCGGGAGGTCGATGCCCGCAGGCAAGGCAGGCTGCGGTTCGGCCGCCGACTCGAATCGTACCGAGCGCGTTATGGACGTCGATGGCTCGCGTCGACTACCGCGCGTAACCCGCCAGACGTCCAGGCGGCCCGTAGCGCCGTCCCTGCTCGACGCGCCGACCGAGGTGCGGCCGGCCCTGTTCGACGCACCCACCGAGGTGCGGCCGGCCCTGCTCGACGCGCCGACCGTGATCATGGGGCGGTCCGACAACCCCACCGCGCTGATGGCCCCCGTAGGCCGGCAGTCGCCGGTCTTCGTCGACCCCAGCGGTCGACGCCAGTCTCGCCTGCGCCTGCTCGCGTACGCCGCAGGGCTGCTCGGCCTGATCTACACCGGACTGGTGGGTGTCAGTTTCGCGGGCGTGGTGGAGCCGCACACGGTGCTCCCGTTCGTCGACGAGGTCAAGCAGTCCGAGCGGCCCGCGCCGCAGACCGATGCGAACGTCGCCGTCCCCGATCCGTCGACGGCTGCCCCCCGCACCCCAGCGGTCACGACGGCGCCCACAGTCGTCCCGGCGCTGCCTCCCTCGGTGGCACCCACCCGGTCACCGGCCGCCACCCGCCCGCCGGCCACCCGCCCGCCGACCCGCGACCCGGTGGGCCGACCGACCCCCTCCAGGCCGGCACCGACCGCCCCGGAGGCCCCCGCACCCACTGTGACGGCACCCACCGAGAACCCGCCGTCGGCGCCGGACGAGAGGCCCGAGCAGGCCGTCGGCCCCCGCGCCGATGGCTGAGCCGACGATCAGACCGATCCGCCACCGCCGCCGGGCCGTACCGCAGCCGCGGTGGATCCTGCTCGGCATGCTGCTTGTCGTCCTGGGCAGCGTGCTCTTCGTCAACGCGTACACGAACGCCTCCTTCGCACCGGACCACCACCAGAGCAGCAGCGGGCAGCGGGACGTCCCCACCTCGGTGGTGACCGGCGGACCGATCATCAGCGCCAACAGCGAGCAGGTCCGCTCCTACCGGCTGCCGGAGCGCACGATCGCGCTCACCTTCGACGACGGCCCCGACCCGGTCTGGACCCCCGAGGTGCTCCGTGTCCTGGACGCCCACCAGGTCAAGGGCACCTTCTTCGTGCTGGGCTCGCAGGTGTCCCGGCACCCCGACGCGGCCCGCAGCCTTGTCGCGGGTGGGCACGAGGTCGGCGTGCACACCTTCACCCACCCCCAGCTCGCCGAGCTGCCGGCCTGGCGGCGACAGCTGGAGTACGGCCAGACGCAGCTCGTCGTGGCGGCCGTCACCGGCGTGCGGACCCCGCTGATCCGGTTTCCCTACTCCTCGCACGCCAACGCGATCGACAACAGGGACTGGCCGGTGGTGAGGTCCGCCGGTGACCTGGGCTACCTGACGGTGCTCAACGACACCGACAGCCGGGACTGGGCACGACCCGGCGTAGACAAGATCATTGAGAATGCGACCCCGGACGGTACGTCGGGCGCCGTCACGCTCTGGCACGACGCTGGCGGCGACCGCTCACAGACCGTCGCCGCCCTGGATCGGTTCATCCCGCTGATGAAGGAACGGGGATACCGCTTCGTCACCGCCACCGAGGGACTGAACCTCGCCTTCGCCGCCGCCGGTGTCGACCACCGGGTGGACGCCGGGGAGCCCGCCACCGCCGGGGACCGCTGGCGCGGTCGGATGCTGGTCTGGGCGGTGCGCGGCGCCGACGACGTGCTGGGGGTGCTCGGCGTCCTGTTCGTGCTCGTCGGTGCGCTCACTGTGGGGCGTACCGCCGTGCTGATCGTGCTCGCCGGGCGGCACGCCCGCCGCCGTCGGTCCAGGGACTGGACGTGGGGGCCGCCGGTCACCGAGCCGGTGTCGGTGATCGTGCCCGCGTACAACGAGAAGGAGGGGATCGCCGCGTCGGTCCGCTCGCTCGCCGGTGGCGACCATCCGGGCGGGATCGAGGTGATCGTCGTCGACGACGGCTCCACCGACGGGACCGCGGACATCGTCGAGGCGCTCCGCCTGCCCAACGTCCGGGTTGTCCGCAAGCCCAACGGTGGCAAGCCCAGCGCGTTGAACACCGGCATCGCGCTGGCCCGGCACGACCTGCTCGTGCTTGTCGACGGGGACACCATCTTCGAGCCCGACTCCGTCCGCCGGCTGGTGCAGCCCTTCGCCGACCCCCGGGTGGGCGCGGTGGCCGGCAACGTCAAGGTCGGCAACCGGCGCAGCCTGATCGCCAAGTGGCAGCACATCGAGTACGTCATCGGCTTCAACCTGGACCGGCGGCTCTACGAAACGCTGCGCTGCATGCCGACGGTGCCCGGGGCGATCGGCGGTTTCCGGCGGGAGGCGCTGCGCTACGCCGGTGGGATGACGGACGACACGCTGGCCGAAGACACCGACATCACCATCGCCCTCGGCCGCGCCGGCTGGAAGATCGTCTACGAGGAGACAGCCCGCGCCTGGACCGAGGCGCCGACGAGCATCGGCCAGCTCTGGAAACAGCGCTACAGGTGGAGCTACGGCACCATGCAGGCGTTGTGGAAGCACCGCCGCTCAGTGCTCGACCGGGGCGCGTCGGGCCGGTTCACCAGGCGCTGCCTGTTCTTCGTCAGCCTCTTCGGAGTGCTGCTCCCGCTGCTCGCGCCGGTGATCGACCTGATGGCCCTGTACGGCCTGTTCTTCCTCGACCGGAAGGCCACAGCGGTCGCCTGGCTGGCGATGCTCGGCATGCAGTTGGTCACCGCAGTGGTGGCGTTCCGACTGGACCGGGAGAAGCTCGGCGTGCTGTGGGTGCTACCGCTCCAGCAGTTCGCCTACCGCCAACTGATGTACCTGGTGATCATCCAGTCGGTGGTCACCGCGCTTACCGGCGGCCGGCTGGGCTGGCAGAAACTGCGACGGACCGGCCTGGAACCGCCGCCCACCGCGCCGGTCAGGCGCCCGCCGCCCGTCGAAGCCCGCCCGGCGCCGTAACCCCGAACGCCGGGACGGTCAGTCCTCGTCGATGTCGTCCAGGCGAGCCAGCCAGGTGGCGAACCGCTCGATCGGCGTCTCGAACTCGGGGTTGAGGTCGACGAAGTCGCGCAGGCGCTCGCCCAACCACTCAAGGGTCACCTGCTCGTCACCTCGGCGCTCCACGAGCTCCTCGATGCCACGGTCGGTGAAGTACATCGCGTACGTCCTCATGCTCTCGACCCGGTGCGGCCGGGCGGGTGGTCGGTGGGCCGACGACAGCCGGGGCAGGCCGTGGTGACGGCGCTGCCCCGGCTCTCGCGGTGCGTTCAGATCACGGGCGGGGGAGTGCCGCCTCGATCAGAGCCGTCTGCTCGACCTCGTGGGTCTTGGCCGAGCCGACCGCCGGGGCGGCCGCGGCCGGGCGGGAGATCCGCCGCAGCCGGACGTCGGTGAGGTGCTCCAGCAGGTTGAGCGCGACGAACGACCAGGCACCCTGGTTGGCCGGCTCCTCCTGCACCCAGGCGAAGTCCTCAGCGTTCGGGTACTGCGCCAGAGCAGCCCGGATCTCCTCCACCGGCAGCGGGTACAGCTGCTCGATCCGGATGATCGCGGTGTCGGTGACGCCGCGCTCCTGACGGGCCTGGAACAGGTCGTAGTAGACCTTGCCCGAGCAGAGCAGCACCCGCTTGACCGCCTCCGGTGCCGGGGCGCCCGTGTCGCGCAGCACCGGCTGGAAGGTGCCGGTGGTGAAGTCCTCGACGGAGGAGACGCAGAGCTTGTGCCGCAGCAGCGACTTCGGCGTGAACACCACGAGCGGCTTGCGCTTCGGCGACAGGGCCTGGCGACGCAGCAGGTGGAAGTAGTTAGCCGGAGTCGTCGGGATGGCCACCCGCATGTTGTCCTCGGCGCACATCTGAAGGAAGCGCTCCGGACGACCAGAGGTGTGGTCCGGGCCCTGACCCTCGTGGCCGTGCGGCAGCAGCAGGGTCACGGCGGAACGCTGACCCCACTTGACCTCGCCGGAGGAGATGAACTCGTCGATCACCGACTGGGCGCCGTTGACGAAGTCACCGAACTGGGCCTCCCAGGCGACAAGCGCGTTGATGTTCTCCACCGAGTAGCCGTACTCGAAGCCCATCGCCGCGTACTCGCTGAGCAGCGAGTCGTGCACGAAGAACCGGGAGCGCTCGCCGTCGCCGGTGAGCGACATCAGCGGCAGGTAGTCGTCGCCGGTGCGGGAGTCGACCACCGAGGCGTGCCGCTGGACGAACGTGCCGCGACGCGAATCCTGCCCGGCGAGCCGGACGGTGACCCCGTCGTGCAGCAGCGAGCCGAACGCGATGATCTCGCCGAAGCCCCAGTCGATGTTGCCGTCGACGGACATCTTGGCCCGCCGGTCGAGCAGCTGCTGGATCCGCTTGTGCGGCGTGAAGCCCTCCGGCAGGTTGACGTGCGCGTCGCCGACCGCCTTCACCACGGAGACGTCGGTGGCCGTGTCGACCTGCGGCTCCGGCTCCTCCTCGCGGCGCGGCCGGTTGAGCTGGCGCGGTGCCGCGGCGGCGTCCCGGGTGGCCTTGAAGACCTTCTCCAGCTGCGCCTGGTAGTCGCGCAGCAGCTCCTCGGCGTCCTCCACAGTGATGTCGCCGCGACCGATCAGCTCCTCGGTGTAGAGCTTGCGCACCGAGCGCTTCGAGTCAATGATCTTGTACATCTGCGGGTTGGACATCGACGGGTCGTCGCCCTCGTTGTGCCCGCGCCGCCGGTAGCAGACCATGTCGATCACGACGTCCTTGTTGAACGTCTGCCGGTACTCGAAGGCCAGCCGGGCCACCCGGACCACGGCCTCCGGGTCGTCGCCGTTGACGTGGAAGATCGGCGCCTGGATCATCCGGGCCACGTCGGTGCTGTAGAGGCTCGACCGGCTGTACTCCGGGGCGGTGGTGAAGCCGACCTGGTTGTTCACCACCACGTGCACGGTGCCGCCGGTGCGGTAGCCGCGCAGCTGCGACAGGTTGAGCGTCTCGGCGACAACACCCTGGCCGGCGAACGCGGCGTCGCCGTGCACCGCCAGCGGCAGCACGGTGTAGCCCTCCAGCTTGAGGTCTATCCGGTCCTGCTTGGCCCGGACGATGCCCTCCAGCACCGGGTCGACGGCCTCCAGGTGCGACGGGTTGGCCACCACCGACACCTTTACCGAGTGGTCGCCGCCGGGCGTGGTGAACTTGCCGTTCTGGCCCAGGTGGTACTTCACGTCGCCGGAGCCCTGCGTCGAGCGCGGGTCCAGGTGACCCTCGAACTCCGAGAAGATCTTCTCGTACGGCTTGCCGACGATGTTGGCGAGCACGTTGAGCCGACCCCGGTGCGCCATGCCGATGACGACCTCGTCCAGGCCGCTCTCGGCGGAGCACTCCAGCACCTCACCCAGCAGCGGGATCAGCGACTCGCCGCCCTCCAGCGAGAAGCGCTTCTGGCCCACGTACTTGGTCTGGAGGAAGGTCTCGAACGCCTCGGCGGCGTTGAGCCGGTTGAGGACGTGCTTCTGCTCGTCGGCCGACGGCTTCTCGTACTTGCGCTCGATCCGTTCCTGGACCCAGCGCCGCTCCTCCGGGTCCTGGATGTGCATGTACTCGATGCCGACCCGGCGGCAGTACGAGTCGCGCAGCACGCCCAGGATCTCGCGCAGCTTCATCCGCTTGCGGCCGGCGAAGCCGTTGACCGGGAACTCGCGGTCGAGGTCCCACAGGGTCAGCCCGTGCTGGAGGACGTCCAGGTCGGGGTGCTTGCGGATGGTGAATTCCAGCGGGTCGGTGTCGGCCATCAGGTGACCGCGCACCCGGTACGCGTGGATCAGCTCGTGCACCCGGGCCGTCTTGTTGATCTGGCCCTCGGAGTTGACCGCCACGTCGCGCATCCACCGCACCGGCTCGTACGGGATGCGCAGCGAGGTGAAGATCTCGTCGTAGAAGTCGTGCTCACCCAGGATCAGCTCGTGCATGACCTTGAGGAATTCGCCGGACTGCGCGCCCTGGATGATCCGGTGGTCGTACGTGCTGGTCAGCGTGATGATCTTGCTGACCGCCAGCTCGGCGAGGGTGGTCTCGGACATGCCCTGGTACGGCGCCGGGTACTCCATCGCGCCGACGCCGATGATCGCGCTCTGCCCCTGCATCAGCCGCGGCATCGAGTGCACGGTGCCGATGCCGCCCGGGTTGGTAAGCGAGATCGTGGTGCCGGAGTAGTCCTCCATGGTCAGCTCGTTGCGCCGCGCTCGCCGGACCACGTCCTCGTACGCCTGCCAGAACTGCCGGAAATCCATCTGCTCGCAGCCCTTGATGGAGGGGACCACCAGGTTGCGGCTGCCGTCGGGCTTGGCCAGGTCGATCGCGATGCCCAGGTTGACGTGCGCCGGGCGGACCACTGCCGGCTTGCCGTTGGCCTCGGCGAACGAGTTGTTCATCTCCGGGTGCTGGACGAGCGCCCGGACCATCGCGTAGCCCACCAGGTGGGTGAAGCTGACCTTGCCGCCGCGCCCACGGGCGAGGTGGTTGTTGATCACGATGCGGTTGTCGACAAGCAGCTTGGCCGGGACCGCGCGCACGCTCGTCGCGGTGGGCACGCTCAGGGAAGCGTCCATGTTCTGGACGATCTTCGCGGCGACACCTCGCAGCGGCGTGGTCTGCGGGCCGTCATCGCTCGACGCGTCGGCCTTCGCGGCCTTCGCGGCAGGCTTCGCCGGTGCGGCCTTGCTCGGTGCGGCCTTGCTCGGTGCGGCCTTGCTCGGTGCGGCCTTGGCCGGGGCAGCCTCCGACGTGGCGGCGGGCTTGGCCGACGCCGGCTTGGCGGCGGTCGGCTTGGCGGCGGTGGCCGGCTGGGCGCTGCTCGGCTGGCTCACCGCGGCTGCCGCCTCCGGCTGGCCGTCCGGCTCGGGTGCGGCGGCCGGTTTGCCCGACGCCTCGCCCCCGCGCGGTGTTCCGGCGCCCGGCGCCGGTCGGTAGTCGGCAAAAAAGTCGTGCCAGGCAGAATCGACACTCGTGGGGTCGGCGAGGTATCGGTGGTACATCTCCTCGACGATCCACTCGTTCGGGCCGAAACCCGCCAGTGGGTTCTCCTGCGAAGTCTGCTGGGTCGACACGGCCGGTAATCGCCTCTTTCACGCGGGTTGTGTGTCACGCGGGCGCCCGCCGGGCCAGTGAACGGCACGGACAGGACGACTCCCAGGCTACGCCGTACGAAAGTCCCTGGCATTTCCGCCTCGGCACCGTGGTCGGATTCACAGAAGATGCCAGAAGTTCAGTAAGCGCTGCGTGACCGGTCACCGACTGGTAAAGCGACCCAATACGGATGCCGGTCGTGCGCAGCGCCACAAGCCACCCCGGCGGCTGACGCGGCCCGGAGGGCGTTCCCGGGATGGCGGCCGTGCCGCCGCCACCCCGGAAACTGTCGCTCAGGAGATGTCGCGCCGACGCATCAACAGCGTGCCGACCACGCCGGTGACCACCGCGTACCCGATGAGCACGGCGGCGCCCGCCCAGCGCGGCGGGTTGCCGGGGATGTCCGCGCCGGTGACCATCAACGACGAGGCCAGCGACGGCACCAGCAGTTGCAGGTTGTTGATCCAGTCACCCCAGCGGGCGGCCAGGATGCTGATCACCAGGATGGCGCCGATCGAGCCGCCCAGGTAGAGCAGGATGCCTGTCACCGTGGCGCCGATCTGGCTGCGGATCAGCACACCGATGCCGACCCCGAACACCGCCCAGAGCAGGTACGCGAGCAGGTTCAACCCGATCGCCCGCCAGGCCGCGTCGTTGCCCAACTGGGAGCCCAGCCCGACCGCGTTCAACACCGCCGAACCGGCGATCAGGTTGAGCACGGTGGTGACCAGCCAGAACAGCAGCGCCAGCACGCCCGCCGCGGCAAGCTTGGCGCTCATCACGGCGGTGCGGTGCGGGGTGGTGAGGAACGTGGTGGTCACCGTCTGGTGGAAGAACTCGCTCGTCACCACGATGATGCCGAGCAGCATCACGATCAGCAGACCGAAGAACTGCCCGGTGGTGAACAGGTTCGAAGAGAGCGCGTCCGCGCTGGCCGCGGCCGTCAGGGTGTCGACCTGGTCGGCCGGCACCTCGCCGAGGTCCTCGCTGGTCAGGACGTCGGCCTGCAACCAGTTGATGAGCAGGGTGAGCGCCCACAGCGGCAGGCTGATCAGCGCGAAGACCCACCAGGTGTTTGTGGTACGGATCTTGAGCAGCTCGGATCGGACGAGGTTCATCGGATGCCCGCCTTTCCGGCCGTCAGCTCCAGGAAGACCCGTTCCAGGTCGGGCCGTTCGGTGGTCAGTTCGTGCAGCTCGACGCCGGCGGCCAGGGCGGCCCGGCCGATCGTCGGGGCGTCCACCCCGGCGACCAGCAGGGTGCCCTGCTCGTCGGTGCTGACGGTGGCCGACTGGGCCTTGAGCGCGGCGGTAAGCGCCTCGGCCTGCGGGGTGCGGACCCGGACCTGGGCGCTCTGCGCCATCGACCCGAGAACCTGGTCGACGGGGCCCTGCCGGATCAGCTGCCCGGCCGCGATGATCACCACGTCGTCGGCGAGCAGCTGCATCTCGGACAGCAGGTGGCTGGAGACCAGCACCGTGCGTCCCTCGTGGGCGAGGTTCTTGAGGAACCCACGCATCCACCGGATGCCCTCCGGGTCGAGCCCGTTGGCCGGCTCGTCCAGGACCAGCACCTGCGGGTTGCCGAGCATCGCCGCGGCGATGCCGAGGCGCTGCTTCATGCCCAGCGAGTAGCCCTTGAACTTGCGCTTCGCCGCAGGCGTCAACCCGACAAGGGCCAACGCCTCGTCGGCCCGCTGCTTGGGCAGACCGGCCGCCGCGCAGATGACCCGCAGGTGGTTGATGCCGGTACGACCCTTGTGCGCGCTGGAAGCCTCCAACACCGCGCCGACGTGCCGCAGCGGGTCGGTGAGATCGGCGTACCGATGGCCGCTGATGGTGGCCGTGCCGCTCGTCGGCGTGACCAGGTTCAGCAGCATGCGCAGCGTGGTGGTCTTACCGGCGCCGTTCGGGCCGAGGAAGCCGGTCACCCGCCCCGGTGCCACGGTGAAGGACAGGTTGTTCACCGCCCGCACACTCTTGTATTGCTTCGTCAGACCGGACACCACGATCTGACCGTCGCTGGTGGGGCTTCGCTGCCCGTCAGTCATCGTTCTCCTCCCGTGCGTGGCGTCGAGGTACGCCGTGGCACAGCGTGACGGCCCAGAGCAACAAGGTCAATCAGGCGCGGTCCGTACGGCGTGGTCCGTCGCGCGGGGGAGGCGCGTCCCCCGTGCGGACGACGACGCAGGTCAGCGGGCGATCCAGGTGGCCCGGGCGGTACCGAGCAGCGCGCCGTCCGGGCCGTACAGGCTGGTGTGCACCATCGCCTTGCGACCGTCGACGCCGACCAACGCGCCGGTCACCACGCACTCGTCACCCGGCGCGGGGTGGGCGACGATCGCTGCCGCGATACGGCCCAGCAGGTACGGGCGGCCCGCCGCGAGCACGGTCCACCCGCCGGGGCAGTCCAGCGCCGCCCAGACCGTTGCCGCGCTCACCTGCTCGGGGGCCCGAAACGGCGCGGCGGTCCGGTCGTCGGGCAGCCGGCCGGGAAAGATCCGTAGGCCGTCCGCCCGGTCCGGGCCGCAGACGTAGCAGCCGGGAAACGGGTGCTCGACCAGCCCTGGGTAGCTGGTCGAGGCGGTCACCGCGGTCGCCCAGTCGACAGGGGGTACGACGGCGTCCACGTCACCGGCCGGGCGGACCTCGGCAACGATCTCGCCGGCCGGGTCGAGGACCGCGCCGTCGACCAGGCTCAGTGCGGTGTCCAGCGGCGGCGGCCGGCGCAGCGTCACCTCGACAGGCTCGGAGCCGCCGGCAGCGGTGGCGAACACTCCCGCGCTCCAACCACCGTTGCCCGAGCCGGGAGGTCCGTTGTAGCGGGACTCGATGCGCACCTGTCGACCTCCGTGGGGGCATGGCCGGCGCCGGCGCCGGTCTTCCCGCAGCCTCGCACGACAGCGGTCGGGTCCATCGGCCGGCCGCCGTTCATCCGATCGACACCGGTGGTCACCGCCGATGGCACCCGGGGCACCTACACAGGTCCCATGGCCGTTCTGCATGCCGCTGGCGCACCCCTGACGACCAGCGGATACACCCTGCTGATCGCCGACGACCCCACCCAGGTCGCGGCCGCGCAACGCCTGCGCCACGAGGTGTTCGCCACCGAGCTCGGCGCCACCCTCCGTCCCGGCGCGGCCGGGTTGGACGTGGACACCTTCGACGCCCACTGCGACCACCTGATCGTCCGCCACGAGCGGACAGGCGAGGTGGTCGGCACGTACCGGCTGCTGCCGCCCGGGCGCACCAACAGGCGGTACGCCGAGGACGAGTTCGACCTCACCGCACTCGACCCGCTGCGCGACGACCTGGTCGAGGCGGGCCGCTCCTGCGTGCACCCGGACCACCGCTCCGGAGCGGTGATCAACCTGATGTGGGCGGGCATCATCAGGTACCTGCACCTGCGCGGCTCCCGCTGGCTCGGTGGCTGCGCCTCGGTCCCGATCGCCGACGGCGGCCGGACGGTCGCCGAGGTGTGGGCCCAGGCGCAGGCCCGGCACCTGTCGCCGCCCCCGCTGTCGGTCGCGCCGCAGTTCCGCCGCTGCTGCGCGGCTACCTCCGGCTGGGCGCGTGGATCTGTGGCGAGCCGTCGTACGACCCGGACTTCGGTTGCGCGGACTTCTACGTGCTCTTCTCGCTGGACCGGATGAACCCGCGCTACCTGCGGCACTTCCTCGGCGAGGCGCGGCGGTGACCGCCGTACCGCACGACCTGTGGCGGCCGACGTCCGGCTGCGGCGAGCAGTGCCTGCCGGCGGCCGGCGAGGTGCCGACCGTGCCCGTGGCCCGCCGTGTGCTCCGGCTGGTGTCGGCGGCCGGGATGCTGCTTGCCGGGGTGGGGGTGGCGGTGGTGCTGCCCGCATTGCCGGCGCGTGAGCGGCAGGCTTTGGCGCGTGGTTGGGCCCGGACCACCGCGCGGGCGTTCGGCGTCCGACTGGTGATCAAGGGCCGGTTGCCCCGGCGGCGCGCGCTGCTGGTCGCCAACCACGTCTCGTGGCTGGACATCCTGGCCGTGCTTGCCGTGGCGCCGGCCCGACTGGTGGCGAAGCGCGAGGTCCGTACCTGGCCGGTGCTCGGCCTGCTCGCGGCGGCCGGAGGCACGGTCTTCGTGGACCGGTCCCGGCCACGGGCGCTGCCGGCCACCGTGCGCCGGCTCGCCGACACGCTGCGCGCCGGTCGCTCGGTCACGGTCTTTCCCGAGGGTACGACCTGGTGTGCGGGCGATGCGGTGACGTGTCGCCCCGGCGGCGGGTTCCGCCCGGCCATGTTCCAGGCGGCCATCGACTCGGGCAGCCCGGTGGTGCCGCTGCGACTCGTCTACCGGTGCGAGGCCATCGGATCTACGACCACGGCAGCCGCGTTCCTCGGCGCGGACACCCTGCTGCGCTCGGTGGCCCGGGTGGTGGCGGCGCGGGACCTGGTGGTCACTGTGACGATCGCCGCCGCGCTGCACCCGGCCCGTGACGCCGACCGGCGGTTGCTGGCCCGGGCCGCGGAGTCGGCCGTACACCTGCTGCCTGCGGCAAACGGCGCGGCGGCCGGCGCGGCTGACCCCCGGCGGTATGCGGCATCCGTTCTGTCCTTGGCAGTGGAGCCGCCCGTCACCGGACGCGAGCTGGACCTGGCGGCGTGAGAGGCCGTGGGTGCCCCGGACCCGGGGCACCCACGGCGTGCCCTTTGCACTGCTTCAACGGACGCAACAAATCCAGCCCGATTCCGTTGCGCGGGTTGAAGCAGAGCAAAGGGGGAGCGGGCGAGGTGGCTGGTCCCCGAGGGAGCGACCGGCGGCCGGTGGGATTCCTGCCCGATTACGTGGTGGCACCGGGTGTTCGCCACCGGGATGGTTAAACTCTGGGCCTCCGCGACACCCGGGAGCATCGTGGCCCGCGCCCGACCCGTGGAGTCCGACCAGAAGGAGCCGCCGTGACCACCGTGTTCAGCCACGGTCGGCTCCGGCTCTACCTGCTGAAACTCCTCGACGACGGTCCGAAGCACGGCTACGAGCTGATCCGCCTCCTGGAAGAGCGGTTCCTCGGGTCGTACGCGCCCAGCGCCGGCACCATCTATCCCCGGCTTCAGCGCCTCGAAGCCGAGGGCCTGGTCAGCCACACAGCAGGCGGAGGGCGCAAGACCTACTCCATCACCGAGGCCGGTCGGGACGAGCTGCGCCAGCGGGCGGACGAGCTGGCCGTCCTGGAAGCGGACATCGCGGCCTCCGTGGCGGACCTCGCCGCCCTCGCCGGCCAGGAGCACGGTGCGGCGAGTGACGCGACGCGCGACCTCAAGCGGGAGGTGAACGGGGCCACCCGACAGGCCCGGCGTACCCGGTGGGAGCCGTCCGCCCCGCCGCCCCGGCCGGCGTCGTCGGACGGGCCGCACGCGGACCTGCTCGACGAGTTCGACAAGCGGTTGGCCGCGTTCGCCGCCGAGGTCGGCCGCCTGGCGCGCGCCCGGCGGTTCAGCGACACCCAGCTGCGCACCGCGACCCGGCTCCTCGACGGCACCCTGGACGGGCTCCGCCGGCTGCTGCGCTGACGAAGAGGCCGCAGCTGGCGCCGCGCCGACCGGGACTCACAGGGATTTTCCAGGGAGCGTCCAGCGCCGGTGCAGTGAGGTCACCGATGATGGGCACATGCCCGCTACCCAGACCGAGGCGCGACTTCTCGTCGTCGAGGACGACCCGAACATCCTCGAACTCCTCTCCGCGAGCCTGCGGTTCGCGGGCTTCGACGTGGCCACCGCGACCAGTGGCAGCGCGGCCCTCAACGCCGCGAAGGATCACCGGCCCGACCTTGTGGTGCTCGACGTGATGCTGCCGGATCTGGACGGCTTCGAGGTCATCCGGATGCTCCGCGAGGGCGGTACGCGTACCCCGGTGGTCTTCCTGACCGCCCGGGACGCCACCGACGACAAGATCCGTGGGCTCACCCTGGGTGGCGACGACTACGTCACCAAGCCGTTCAGCCTGGAGGAGCTGACAGCCCGGATCCGCGCCGTGCTGCGCCGCACGACTACCGGCGAGCAGGCCCCCTCCCGGCTGACCTTCGCCGACCTGGAGTTGGACGAGGAGACCCACGAGGTGCACCGGGCCGGGCAGCGGGTGCAGCTGTCGCCGACCGAGTTCAAGCTGCTGCGCTACCTGATGCTCAACGCCAACCGGGTGCTGTCCAAGGCGCAGATCCTCGACCACGTCTGGAACTACGACTTCCGTGGTGACGACAACATCGTCGAGTCCTACATCTCCTACCTGCGACGCAAGGTAGACACCACCCAACCTCGGCTGATCCACACCCTCCGCGGCGTGGGGTACGTGCTGCGCAAGCCGGCGGCGTGAAAGCGGTCCAGCAGGCGAAGGGACGACTGCGGGCCGTACCGCTGCGGGTGAAGCTCGTGACCGCGGTGCTCGCCCTTGTCGCCTGTGCGCTGCTGGTCATCAGCTCGCTCACCACGTTCTTCCTGCGCAGCTACCTGGTGGGCCAGGTCGACAGCGAGCTCACCGGCTCGGCTCGCAGCATCGAGAGCGCGGTGGTGACCGCGCAGCAGGGCCGGTTGGGTATCCCGACCGACTACCTGGTGGTGGTGACAAGCCGGAGCGGCGACCGGGTCCTCGGCTACCAGTTCGACGACAGGCGCTTCGGCATGGGCGACCTGCCGCCGTGGCCGACCGACGCCGCAGGCTTCGAGCAGTTGGAAGGCGAACCCTTCACCGTCCGCGCCCGGGACAGCAACGTGCGCTGGCGGATGCTGTACACGGAGCTGCCCAACGGTCAACTCGCGGCCATCGGTCAGCACCTGACCGACGTCGAACAGGCGGTGAAGCGCCTGGTCTGGATAGACCTCCTGGTGGGCGGCGCGGTACTGCTCCTGCTCGCCTCATTGGGCGCGGCGATCGTCCGGACCAGCCTCAAACCGCTCGTGGAGATCGAACGGACTGCCGCCGCCATCGCCGGTGGTGATCTGACCCGCCGAGTCCCCGACCCGGAGGAGGGCCACGAACAACCCACCTCCGAACTGGGACGGCTCTCCCGAGCGCTGAACGCGATGCTCACCCAGATCGAGGCAGCGTTCACCGCCCGGGCCGCGTCGGAGTTCGCCGCCCGCTCGGCGGAGAGCAGCGCCCGCGACGCCGCTGCCGCCGCCCAGGCGTCCGAGGCGCGAGCGCGACGCTCCGAGGAGCGGATGCGGCAGTTCGTCGCGGACGCCTCGCACGAGCTGCGTACCCCGCTGACCACCATCCGTGGCTTCGCCGAGCTGTACCGGCAGGGCGCGGCACGGGCACCGGAGCAGACCGCCGGCCTGTTGCGCCGGATCGAGGACGAGGCGGCCCGGATGGGGCTGCTCGTGGAGGACCTGCTGCTGCTGGCCCGGCTGGACCGGGAGCGGCCGCTCTCGCTGGCCCCGGTGGAGCTGCCGGTGCTCGCCTCCGACGCGGTGCAGGCGGCCCGGGTGATCGCTCCGGACCGGCGTATCGAGTTGGAGATCGCGCCCGATTCGGGCCCACTCGTGGTGTTCGGCGACGACGCGCGGTTGCGTCAGGTCATCGGCAACCTCGTGACGAACGCGTTGACCCACACCCCGCCCGAGGCCCGGGTGAGCGTGCGCCTGCGTGCCGAGCCGGGGAACCTCGCCGTGGTGGAGGTGGCCGACACCGGCCCGGGTCTCACCAAGGAACAGTCGGAGCGGGTCTTCGAGCGCTTCTACCGGGCCGACGCGGCACGTACCCGACGGGCCGACGGGAACATCAGCACCGGGCTCGGCCTGGCCATCGTCGCCGCTCTGGTCTCCGCTCACCACGGCTCGGTCGAGGTGGTGGAGACGCCGGGCGGCGGGGCCACCTTCCGGGTCCGGCTGCCGCAGGTGCCACACGTCGAGGGCGTGGGCGAGTGACTTTCAGCCAACTTCCAGGGCGATTCCAGGTTGGTCGCAGTGCCTGGGGAGAAGGTAGTCCCATGACCGAGTTCGAGTCCGACCCGCAGCGGCGGCCGGCACCCACCGACGCCGAGCCGTCGCACCCCACTGCCGAGCTGCCGCGCGACGAACGCGCGCAGACCGACTCCCCGACCACGCCCGTCCAGGTCGTCTCGACCGACGAGGGTGCGCACCCCACCGCCGGTCCCGACGCGCCGGCCCCATCCAGCGGGTACGCCGGCCAGCCGACCGGCTACGAGCCCCCGACGAGCACCCCCTCCGCCGCGCCGTACCCGGTCTCCGGGCACCCCACGCACGGCCAACCCGGCTATCCGCAGCAGTACCCGGGCGCGCCCTGGTACGCGGGTCAGCAGTCCGGCTGGACCGGCGGGGGTCAGCCGGGCATGGCCTACCAGCAGCACTCCCAGCACCAGCAGCACCCCGGGCAGCCGATGCCTCCGTGGGGTCCGCAGGCCACGCCGCCCGGCACCGGGCCACGGCCGAGCCGGATCGCCAAGTTCGCAGGTGCCGGCGTCGCGGTGTTCGCCCTCATGCTCGGCTCCGGTGTGGCCGGCGGCGCGCTCGCGCTGGCCCTCGACGGCGACAACGGCATCACCCGCACCTACACGGCGGCCCCGGTGCTCAACAGCGCCGACCTGCCGAAGATCGCCGCCGCCGTTCAGGACAGCGTCGTCTCCATCGCCACCAACAGTGGTGAGGGCTCCGGCGTGGTGCTCAGCGCCGACGGCTACGTGCTCACCAACAACCACGTGGTCGCCTCCGCCGCAGGCGACTCGGTGCAGGTGGTCTTCGCCGACGGCAAGAACGCCCGGGCGAAGATCGTCGGCACGGACCCGAAGACCGACCTGGCCGTGGTGAAGGCCGACGGCGTGAGCGACCTCAAGCCGGCCACCTTCGGCGACAGTGACGCCATGCAGGTCGGCGACCAGGTGCTCGCCCTGGGCAGCCCGCTCGGGTTGCAGGGCTCGGTGACAGCGGGCATCGTCAGCGCCCGGGACCGCACCATCCGGGCCGGCGACAACAACCAGCCCCAGGACCCGAACCAGCAGAGCCAGGGGGCCAGCTCGATCTCCGGCCTGCTGCAGACCGACGCCCCGATCAACCCCGGCAACTCCGGTGGCGCGCTCGTCAACACCCGGGGCGAGGTGATCGGCGTCAACACCGCAATCGCCACCTCCGGCCAGAGCACGGGCAACATCGGCGTCGGCTTCGCCATCCCGAGCAACAAGGCCAAGGACGTCGCGGGCAAGCTCCAGCGCGGCGAGAAGGTAAGCCACCCGTCCCTCGGGGTGGGTGTCAACCAGGCCGAGGGCGGCGGCGCGCTCATCGCGTCGGTCACCCCGGGCAGCCCGGCCGAGAAGGCCGGCCTCCAGCGCGGCGACGTCGTCACCCGCTTCGGCGACAAGCCGGTGAACGACTCCGACGACCTGGTCGGCGCGGTGCAGGCCGGCAAGGTCGGCGACCGGGTCGAGGTGCAGTTCAAGCGCAACGGCGCCGAGAAGTCGGCAACAGTGACGCTCGCCGAGACGTCCTGACCGATAAACCCAACCTGCCTCCCTCCGGCGGCGGGTGGCGGAGCCAAGGGGGTTGGCTCCGTCACCCGCCGCTTTTTTCGACTGCGCGGCGGTTCACCCGGATCGGGTGAACCGCCGTCACCCGTTGGCCCGGCACGTTCGGCAGGCGAACCGGCGACCGTACGGGGGTGTGACGTGAGCGCTGTGGTGGTTGTCCGCGACGATCAGCGGATCCAGCGCGATGTCCTGGCCGAACTGGCCTGGGATCCGCAGTTGCAACCGAACGAGATAGGCGTGACCGTCGACCGGGGCGTCGTGACCCTTACCGGATACGTGGACGGCGCCGCGCGGGGATGGGCGGCGGTCCGCAGCGCGCGGCGCGTACGTGGTGTGCGGGCGGTTGCCGACACCATCGAGGTACGCCTGCCGGGGACTCCGGGGCGTACCGACGCCGACCTGGCCCTCGCCGCCTCGCGGGCGCTGGAGTGGGACAGCTTCGTGCCTGCCGAACGGCTCGACGTGACAGTGGCGAACGGTTGGCTGATGCTGCGCGGCGAGGTCGAATTCGGGTGGCAGCGTCGTGCCGCAGAAGGTGAGGTACGCCGTCTGGACGGCGTACGCGGCATCACGAACCTCATCGAGGTGCGACCGTCCACGCCGACGGACGCTGAACGGTTGCGCCGGGACGTCCAGTGGGCGCTGGCGCGGACTCTTGGCGCCGAGCGGGTGACGGTTGACGTCGACGGCGAGACGCTGGTCCTCGCCGGGGTGGTCCGCTCCTGGTGGGAACGGGACCAGGTCGAGCGGGTGGCCTGGTCTGCGCCGGGGGTGCGGGTCGTCCACGACCAGCTTCTGGTGGGCGGGTGAGCGTCCGTCTTGTCCGGTTTACCGGTGACGCCAGGGGGAAACCGCCGCGCACGCGCACCTCACGGTGGCGTGCCACCCGCACCGGGGGATCAACGGGGGAGGACTCGTGGTCGTGAACCACCCGCCTGCCGACCGCCGCTCGCCGCAGCGGTCGTTGCGCATCGCGATGGTGGTTCCGCCGTGGCTGTCGGTGCCGCCACCCGGCTACGGGGGCCTGGAGCAGGTGGTCGCCGGCCTGGTGGACGCGCTGGCAGCGCACGGGCACGCGGTGACCCTGTTCGGTGCCGGCGAGCAGCACGGCACCGACGCCGACGGCTTCGTCTCCACTGTCGCGGAGGTCCAGTACGAGCGGCTCGGCGAGTCGTTGCCCGAGTTGGCGCACCTGGCCCGGATCAAACGCATGATCACCCCCTCCGATTTCGACGTGATCCACGACCACACGACGATCGGCCCGCTGGTGGCCGGCCGCCGCGCCGTACCGACAGTCGCGACAGTGCACGGCAACCCGGTGGGGGAGTACGGCGACGTGCTCGGCGACGTCGACGAGGGCGCGGCGCTGGTGGCCATCTCGCACGCCCAACGCCGGCTCAACTCGACACTGCCCTGGGCCGGCACCGTGCACAACGCGCTGGACCTGCGCGGTTTTCCGCGGAAGACCGAGCCCGGCCCCGGGCCGGTGCTGTGGCTGGCCCGGTTCAGCCCGGACAAGGGCCCGGACGTGGCCATCCGAGCCTGCCGGGAGGCCGGGCTGCCGTTGCTGCTGGCGGGCAAGTGCAACGAGCCGGCCGAGCGCCGCTACTACGAGCAGGTCGTCGCGCCACTTCTCGACGAGGACGTGACAGTGGTGCTCAACGCCGACCGGGCCGAGACACTGCGGATGCTCGTCGACGCCCGCTGCCTGATCATGCCGATCCAGTGGGACGAGCCGTTCGGCATGGTGATGCTGGAGGCCATGGCGACCGGTACGCCGGTGGTGGCCCTCGACCGCGGCGCGGTGCCCGAACTGGTGCGGCCCGGTCTGACCGGGCTGGTCTGCCAGCGGCCCGACGAACTATCCGCCGCGCTGCGGGCGTCGGTCGAGCTGAACCCGGCGGACTGCGTGGCGCACGTCGCGGAGAACTTCTCGGTCGAGCGGATGGCGTACGGCTACGAGGACATCTACCGGCGCTTCGCCATCGGCAGGCCCGAGGTCCGCGAGACGGCCCCGGTCGCGGCCCGCTGAACAGCCCGGTCGCCGCAAGCGGGCCGGTGGAGCGGACGCGCGGATCAGACCCGGGCGGCGCCCAGTTCGACGATGGCGGCGTCGAGCCGCTGCGCGTACGCCGGACTGATCCCGCCCTCACCCAGCCGGACCGCTACCTTCTCGCGCAGCCGGGCCACCGGCGGGGCCAGTTCGTCTCGGCCGGACCCGACAGCGGCGGTCAGGTTGCGCAGCTCGTTGCGCAGGTCGAGGCCGACGTCGGCGCGGATCTCCCCGTCGCTGAGCCCGGCCTCGATGAGGCCCTCGACCCGGTTGGCGGCCTGGCCGAGAGTGCCCGGCGTCGACGTGGGAGCTCCGGTAGGCAGCGGCGCCGACGGTGACACGCTCGGCAGTGACGGCTCGGCGACCGGCGGATCGGTAGGTGGGTCGGTGGGCGCGGGCGCCACCGGGCCGGTCGAGGGCTGGGCCTGACGGTCCGGCTGTCCGTCGGGCAGCAGGGCCGCGCCGACAAGTGCCAGAGCGACCACCAGGACCACCGGGATCAGCAGCAGCGCCACGCGGCTGCGTGAACGCCGGGGCCGCCCGCCTGCCGAAACCGCCTCGCCCGCCGTCGGCCCGGCCTCGATCACCGCAGCCTGCTCGGACTGCCCCGCCGTCTGCCCGACGGTCGGATGGGTCGCCTGCCCGAACATCGGATCGGTCGCCGGCAGGGCCAAGGTGGGCGGTGGCGGGGCCGGCACGGGCACCCGGATGGTCGCTGTCGGTGGATCGGCCGGCAGCAGGTGGCCGCGCAGCACCGTCGCCACCTGCCGGGCCGTCGGCCGGTCGACCGGGTCCAGCGAGAGGCTGCGCAGGCAGATCCGGGCCACCGGCTCGGGCAGCTCCGGCAGCTCGGCAAACGTCGGTGGCGGGCCGCTGGCCAGCGCGTCGCTGAGCTGCTCCCAGGTGTCCGCTGGGTACGGCACCCGGCCGGTGAGCGCCTCGTGCAGCAGGACGCCGAGCGAGTAGACGTCGGTGGCCGGCTGTGCGGGAGCGCCGTCGAGCCGCTCCGGGGCCACGTACGCAGGGGTGCCGAAGGTGCCGCCGTCCTCGTCCTCGTCCGGCGCGCCGATGCGGGTCGCGATGCCGAAGTCGAGCACCTTGACGCCCATCCCGGTCATCATGACGTTTGCCGGTGTGATGTCCCGGTGCACGATGCCGAGCCGGTGTGCGGCGGCCAGCGCGTCCGCGACCTGTGCGCCGACCTCGACCGCCTCGGGCCACGGCAGCGGCCCCTCGGTGAGCCGCAGCTCCAGTTCCTCGCCGCTGAGCAGCTCCATCACCACGAACGAGGTGATCGACCCGTCCGGGTCGACAGTCTCGCCGTAGTCGTGCACCGATGTCACGTGCGGGTGCACCAACTGGGCGGCGGCCCGGGCTTCCTCCCGCACCATGTCCCGGAACCGCGCGTCCGCAGCCAGCGACGGCGCGAGCACCTTGAGCGCCACGACCCGGTCGAGCACCTCGTCCCGGGCACGCCAGATGACCGACATGCCGCCCGCACCGATCTGGTCGATGAGCCGGTACCTGCGGGCCAGCAATCGGCCCGGCTGGAGTGCTGCGTTCACTGATCGCACCTGCCCTCGGGGGTGGGAGCGGTATCAGGTTGCGCGAATGTGTCGTGCCTGTCAACGCCGATCACCTCAACCGTCGGTGGGTGGAACCCGCCCTGCGCCGGCCATCCTGCGATGGTGCCCCGTCGGCGGGAGGCGGGCCCGTGCCAGGATGAGAGACATGGCAGGGGGACCGGTGGCGTTCGTCCTCGGCGGCGGCGGAGTCCTCGGCGCGGTCGAGGTGGGCATGCTGCGTGCCCTGTTCCGAGCCGGTATCCAACCCGACATCGTGCTCGGCACCTCGATCGGCGCGGTGAACGGCGCGCTGGTCGCCGCCGACCCGTCGGAGGGGGTGACCGACCGGCTGGTCCGGCTCTGGGCGTCACCCGAGGCCAGCGAGGTGTACGGCGACTCGGTCGCCAGGCAACTGCGCCGCTTCGCCGCCCGCACCCACCTGCACTCGCCCCGGCCGCTGCGCCGGTTGCTGGAGTCCGAGTTGGGATCCGACACCACATTCGCCGACCTGCGGGTGCCGTTCCGCTGCTGTGCCGCCCACATCGAGCGGGCCGCCGAGCACTGGTTCACCACTGGCCCGGTGGTGCCGGCCGTCCTGGCGTCCGCCTCGGTGCCAGGGCTGCTCCCACCCACCGAGATCGACGGTGCGCACTACGTGGACGGTGGCATCGTCAACTCGATCCCCATCGGCGAGGCGGTGGCCGTCGGCGCGAGCCAGATCTTCGTCCTCCAGGTGGGGCGGATCGAGCGGGACCTGACGCCGCCCCGGCGGCCCTGGGAGATCGCGCAGGTAGCGTTCGAGATCTCCCGCAGGCACCGCTTCTTCCGGGAGATGGCCGCGCTACCCGAGGGGGTCGAGGTGCACGTCCTGCCGACCGGTGGTCTCGACCCACGTGACGACACACCGTGGGCGTACCGGGACATGGCGGCGGTGGGACGGCGGATAAGTCGGGCGTACACCGCGTCACGCCGGTATCTCGCCGCCAACGTGGAGCGGTGATGCCGCTGCCTCCGAGGTGGCTACGCCGGTTGTTGATCGCCCCCGCTGTCGTTCTGCTCGCTATAACCGTGGTGACCACGCTGCCGGTCTGGGCGCTGCTCGCCATCGCCGCTTCACCGCTGGTCCCGGGCCGGCTGCGCCCGCTGCGACTGCTCTGGATCGGTTGCGTCTACCTGGTCTGGGACGCCGCCGCGCTGCTTGCGCTCTTCATTCTGTGGGTCGTCTCGGGCTGCGGTTGGCGCACCCGCTCGCCGGCGTTCCAGCGCGCGCACTACGTGCTTGCCGGTTGGTTCCTGCGGGTGCTGTTCTGGCAGGCCCGCTGGGCGTTGCGGCTCAGCATCGACGTGGTCGGCACCGATCCCGACACCGCTCTGCCCGGCCGGCCCGAGGTGGTGCTGTGCCGGCACGCAGGGCCGGGCGACTCGTTCATCCTGATCCACGCTCTGGTCAACTGGTTCGCCCGGGAGCCGCGGATCGTGCTCAAGGACAGCCTCCAGTGGGACCCGGCGATCGACGTGCTGCTCAACCGCCTGCCCAGCCGGTTCATCGCGCCCACGCCGGAGCGGGGCGAGGAGACCGTACGCCAGGTCGGGCACCTGGCCGCCGGCCTCGACGACGACGACGCCTTCGTGATCTTCCCGGAGGGCGGCAACTTCACACCGAAGCGGCGGCTGCGCGCCATCGCCCGGCTGCGCTCCCTCGGCCTGGAGCGGATGGCGCAGCGCGCCGAACGGATGCGCCACGTGCTCGCCCCGCAGCCCGGAGGGATGCTCGCGGCGCTGGATGCCGCCCCGGACGCCGGGGTCATCTTCGTCGCCCACACCGGCCTGGACCGGATGCTCACCGTCGCCGACGTGTGGCGGGAACTGCCCATGGACAAGCGGATCGTCATGCGGTTCTGGTCGGTGCCGCCGGAGGAGGTGCCGACCGGCCGCCAGCAGCGCATCGACTGGCTCTATGACTGGTGGGCGCAGATTGACACCTGGATCGCGGCCAATCGGGACGGCCCCGCGTAGGGTGCGCTCGTGGACCATATCTGCGTGGTGACGACGGTTGTGGATGCGCGTTCGGTCGCCGACGTGCTGGCGGCCGCAGCCGTCGCGGGACGGCTCGCCGCCTGCGCTCAGGTAGGCGGTCAGGTGGACAGCACCTACTGGTGGCGTTCTGGTGTGGACACCAGCACCGAGTGGTCCGTGCAGTTCAAGACCGCGCCGGACCGGCTCGCCGCGCTGGTGGAACAGATCCGCGCCAGCCACCCGTACGAGGTGCCGGAGATCCTGGTGTCCAGAGTGGAGAGCGGCCACCCCGGTTACGCCACGTGGGTGCACGAGCACACGCGGCCCTGACGTCGGGAGTTTCAGCCGCCAGGCCGCCCCGCCGTACATGAACGTCCAGGGCAGCCCACTTATCAGTTCGGAAACGCTCACCTAGGTACGCGCACTCTGGGCAGTCTTCGATCTTGCCTGGATGATGGCCGGGTGGACGACACCCGCTACCCCTGCCCCGCCTGCGGTGCCTCGGCTGATCTGAAGGCCGGCTGCGCCGGCTGCCGCCGCCCACCCGACCCGCTCGCGGCCGAGGTGGTCCGACTCGGGCGGGAGGTCGCCCGGCTGGAGCCGGAGGTGGAGCGGGCTCGCCGGACGTACACCGAGTTGGCCGGACAGCTGACGGCGGCCACGCGGCGACGGGCCGAGCTGGCGGCGGTCGTCCGCGCGGCGCACCCGGTCATGCCGGCACCGCAGGTCGCTCGAGCGCCGCTGGTCATGCCGGTGCCGCAGGTTGCGCCAGGCCCGCAGGCGGTGCCGGGGCGCCTCTTCACCCCGGCGCCGGTGGTCCCGACGGGTTCTCCGCCGCGCGCGGCGGAGACCTCGACCCGGACGGTGCAGGGTCTGCTGTTCGTCCTGGGTGGACTCCTGCTCGGCACGGCGGCGGTGGTTTTCACGGCCGTGGCGTGGGCGTCGGTGGGGGTCGCTGGTCGGGCGCTGATCCTCGCCGCGGTAACCGCGCTCACGCTTGCCGCCCCGCTGGTGGCGGTCCGTCGAGGTCTGCGGGGCACAGCGGAGACGTTCGCCGCGGTGGGGTTGCTCCTCGTGCTGCTCGACGGGTACGCGGCCTGGTCGGTGAACCTGGGCGGGGTGACCGACTGGCCGGGCACCCGGTACGCCGCGCTGGTCGGGGGGGCCAGCGCGGCGATCGCCGTGGGGTACGCCCGGTTGAGCGGGTTGACCGGGCCGTGGTTCGCCGCGCTGTTGGCAGCCCAACCGGTGCTGCCGTTGCTCGCCGCGGGGACCGATTTCGGTGCGACCGGCTGGACGCTGGTCCTGCTCGGGGTGGCGCTGCTGAACCTGGCGGTGCTCTACGCGCTGCGTAACGGGCCCGGTTCGGCCCGGTTCGCCGGCCAGATCGTTGCCGGCGTCGGCCAGATCCTCGCGCTGTTCGGCGCCGCAGCCTGCGCCCTGGTGCCGCTGCTGTACGGCCAGGCGTTCGACTCGCCGCTGCTGGCCGGGGCGCCGCTTCTGCTGGTCGCGCTGACCGGGCTCGGAACGGCCTGGCTGATTGGTGGCCCGATGCTGCGGACCATGGCCGCAGGGCTGCTGGTGCCGGTGCTCGCGGCCGCACTGGTGCGCCCGGTGGGCGAACTGCGGCCGTCGCTGCTGCTGTTCGCCGCGGCGATGGTGACACTCGGCCTGGCCGGTGCGGTGCGGCTGCTGCCGGCCGGCTGGCAGACCGGCCCGCGCGTCGGGGCGCTCCTGGTCGCGGTAGGCGCGGCGCAGGTCGCGCTGGTGATCACCTCCACGTTGGCGTTCACAAGCGCCGCCCGGTCGCTGCCGCCGTGGGATGGGGCTGCTCTCGGACCGGACCTGGCCTGGGGCTGGCAGGTCGCTCCCGCCGTGGCGTTGACGTTCGGCGCGGCGGCGCTACTGCTGCCCCGCAGCGTGTGGGGGGTGCTCGCGTCGGCCGGCGGGGTGGCGGTGCTGCTCGCCGTACCCATCGCCTGGACGGCGTCGTGGCCGGCGGTGGTCGCCGTGGACCTGGCGGGCGGGGTCGTGCTGCTGCTCGCCGCGCTGGTCCGTCCGTCGACCCGCCCGGCCATCCTGCTGAGCTGGGCTTTCGGCGGTGCTGTTCTGCTCGCCCACGCGCTGCTGGTGGCGCTGGCCGCCCCGGTCGGGTTCCTGGTGGTGCTCGGCACCGTGGCGGTGCTCGGTGTGGCGCTGACGGTGCGCCGTGCCGTCGGGCCGTACCGGTGGGTTGCGGGTGTCGGTCTGGCTGTCGCGCAGGTCGCGCTGCCCGGCATCGCCGTGGTGGCGTTGTTCGCGGCGGGCGTAGCGCCCTGGTGGCAGGCCCGCGCCGCGCTGGCGACCGCCGGGCTGGCGCTGGCCGGGGTGCTCCTGGTGCGTCGCCACCGGGAGAACCTGACCGGGTACGCGGTTGGCGGCGCCACTCTCGTGGCGGCCGTATCCGGGCTCGCGCCGATCGTCGTGGTGCGCGACGAGCCCGTGACGTTGTACGCCGCGCTGGCGTCGCTCGGCGTCGCGTTCGTCGCCCGGTGGGACCTGTCGACTACCGGTGCCGAGCCGGCCGGTTCGGGGGAGCAGCCGGCAGCCGGCGACACGTCGGGCCCTCAGCCGGTGATCGGTGGACCGTCGGCGGTCGGGGGATCGCAGGCAATCGGGGGACCGCCGACGGTCGGAGGGCCGCCGGTGGTCGGCCTGCCGGGGGCGCTGAACGCGGTGGCGGGTGTGGTGCTGGCGGGGGTCGCCGTGCTGGCGGCGCTGCCGACGGTGCTGAGCGCGCTCGTGAGGCCGTACGACGGGTGGGGGAAGTTCTGGTCCGGTGTGCCGACCGTCGTCGCCGAACCGGAGCGGTTCCCCGCCGGGCTGGCGCTGGTGGCGGTGGCGCTCGTCGCCGTCCTGCTCGGTCGAGAGGTGCGCCCGCCGTGGCTGCCCGCGCTGCCGTTCGCCGCTGCCGCGCTGCCGGTGCTGCTCGTGGCGGCGGGCGCACCCTGGCCCGTGCTGCCGGCCGCGATGCTGCTCTCCGGAGTGGCCACGCTTGTGTACGCCGCCCTGGCCGCACCTCGGCCGGCGCTCGCGCCGATCGCCGTACCGGTGGGGGCGGTGCTTGTCGCGGTCGGGCTGGCGGGGCTCGTGGCCAACCGGGCGGGCACGCTCGCCGCAGAGGGCGTGCTGCTCGTGGCGGCGGTGGTCGTCGCCGTCGCGGCGCGGGCTACCGGGGTGCGGGTCACCGGTTGCCTCGCGGCGATCGGGGCCGCGTGTGCGCTTGCGGTGACCGCTCCGCTTGCTGACGGGCAGCCTCTGCGCGCGGCGGCGTACCCGCTGCTGGCGGTGGCCGCGGTGGTCCTCGCCCTCGGTGCGCTTACCGCACGGCCGCGACGGGCGGGGACCGCTCCGGTGGCCGACTCGCCGCAGCCTGCGGGGAGCGCACACGCGCAGCCTGGGGTGGCCGCACAGGCGCAGCCCGCGGCGTCGGCTGTTCCGCCGTCGGAGGCACGCGCCCGGATCGGTCGGGTGTTGGACGCCGCCGCGCAGGCCGTGGCGGTGGTGGCGGCGCTGCTGACCATCGGGTCGACGCGGCACTTCCCGACCATCTGTGTGCTCTGGGGTGTGGCCGTTGCGCTGCGGCTACTGCGCCGAGGCGAGCCGGCTGGCCGGCGGTGGGCCTTCGGGGGCATCGCCGCGGTGAGCGAGTTGATCGGAGTGTGGGCGCTGCTGGAGTCCGGCGGGGTGACGGTGCTGGAGGCGTACACAGTGCCGGCCGCCGCGCTCGCCCTCGGCGCGGGCCTGCTGGCCCTGCGCACCCGGCCCGACCTGACGAGCTGGCTGGCGCTCGGCCCGGGGTTGGCCGCGGCGTTGCTGCCGAGCCTGGTGTCGGTGCTTGCCGGGTCGGACCCGCAGCCCTGGCGGCGGCTGCTTCTCGGCGCGGCGGCGCTGGGCACGGTGCTGGGCGGTGCCACCCGCCGCTGGCAGGCTCCGGTGGTGCTCGGCGGCGCGGTGCTGGCGGTCCTGGCGCTGCACGAGGTGGCCCTCAGCTGGGACCTGCTGCCCCGGTGGCTCTACCTGGGCGTGGGTGGGCTGGCGCTGATCGCGCTCGCCGCCACCTACGAGCGGCGGCGTCGCGACCTGGCACGGCTGCGCGACGCGGTGGGCCGGCTGGGCTGAGCGGGTGGGGGGTAGGGCGAGCCCTACCCCCCACCCGGGGGTTGTCAGGGTTACTCAGCGCAACTGGCTCCCGGAGACTCAACAGTGAACCCCGGGCCATCCGGTGCGGGTGTGAACCGGGAACGGGGAGCAACGATGTCGCTCGGAGCGGTGGCGGAACCGCCGGTACAACGGCGAGGCAGTGATTACGCACAGTTGTCCCGACGGATCAGTCAGGCTGGCCTGCTGGAGCGCCGCCCCGCCTCGTACGTCGCCCGGATCGTGCTCACCCTCGGTGCCTTCGTGGTCGGCTGGGTGGCCGTCTTCCTGGTCGGCGACTCCTGGTGGCAGGTGCCGCTCGCGGCCCTGCTGGCGGTGGCTACCACCCAGGTCGCGTTCCTCGGTCACGACGCAGGGCACCGGCAGATGTTCCGTCGGCGTGGTCCCAGCGAGTTTGTGGGGCTGATGGCCGGCAATCTCGCGGTCGGGCTCAGCTACGGCTGGTGGGTCGACAAGCACAACCGGCACCACGCCAACCCGAACCACGAGGACGAGGACCCGGACGTCGGCGCGGGCGCCCTGGTGTGGACGTACGACCAGGCGGCGCAGACCCGCGGGTTCGGTCGGTGGATGGCGCGGCGGCAGGCGTACTTCTTCTTCCCCATGCTGCTGCTTGAGGGCCTGAACCTGCACGTGGCGAGCATCCGGGCGATCGTCGGCCGCAACCCCGACGGCCGGTACGCCACGCCGATGCGGCACCGTGCTGTCGAAGCGGGCCTGCTTCTCGCGCACACCGCCGGATACGTGGCACTGCTGTTGGCGGTCATGTCACCGGGCAAGGCGCTGCTCTTCGCCGCCGTGCACCAGGGGCTGTGGGGCCTGTACATGGGCTGCGCGTTCGCGCCGAACCACAAGGGCATGCCGATGCCGACCGCCGAGGACGAGCTGGACTTCCTGCGTAAGCAGGTGCTGACCTCGCGCAACGTACGGGGCAGCCGGGTGGTGGACACCGCGCTGGGCGGGCTCAACTACCAGATCGAGCACCACCTGTTCCCGAACATGCCACGGGCCAACCTGCGCCGGGCCCAGCCGATCGTCCGCGCCTACTGCGCAGAGCAGGGCATCTCGTACGCCGAGACCGGGCTGATCGAGTCGTACCGGCAGGCGCTCGGCCACCTGCACGAGGTGGGCCGGCCGCTGCGCGGTTGAGCGGGTCGGCCGCTGCGCGGTTCGAGTGGGTCGGCCGCTGCGCGGTTCGAGTGGTCCCGGCCGCTGGTCGATGCCGGCGGCCGGCACCGGTAGGGTCGGCGCATGGCAGACCTGCTCACCGCACACGCGGTACGAGATGACTCGAACGAGATCAGGCGGAGTGCCTCATGAGGTTCGAGATCAGCAAGGTGCTCGATGCCATCGAAGGTCGGGTCTGCACGGACCCGTCGCTGGCGCGAGCTGTGCTCGACCTGGCCGAGGTGATCCGCTACCAGGACATCGACGGCGGCCGGCCGGCAAGCCTGCTGCGCCTCGGCATGGTCATCGACGCGCTCTCCCGCGAGTTGGAGGAGGACAGCGTCCAGGTGTACGCAGTGGTGCACCGGGCTCTGCTCTCCGACGCGGACCTCACCTCCAACGAGCGGATGGTCGTCCGCCGCTGGGCCGACGACGGCCTCGTCGAGGTGCTCGACAACCCCGGCGACCGGATGCTCGAGGTCGCCGACCTGCTCGGGTTGCCGGTGCTCAGCCGGGTCCGCTTCGACGGCCTGCGCGGCCGGTTCCCCTGGCTGGTCGAGCAGCCCGGTCGGGTGGTGGCCCCGGTGCCCGGTGCTGGTGGGCCGGTGTTCATCGCGCACGTCGGCGGCGGGCACACACCCGTTGCCGGCAAGCGCTCGCCGACCGGTGTGAAGCTGCTGGCCCGCCAGTGGCGGTGCGCGGAGTCGGGTTGCGCGCTGTTCGGCGGTGGCGGTGGGGGCGGCGCGTTCGCCGACCTGACCGGAGGGGCCGACCGCAGCCCGGCGGCGCAGCCACCGCCCGCTCTGCGCAACGGCGTGCCCACCTGCCCTCGGCACGGCGTACGGCTCGGTGACGGCGGCCCACGGCCGCGCAGCGAGGTGCTCGCGGTGCGCGTCGGTGGCCTGGTCCGGCGGCGGTTCGTGCTCACCGAGGACCAGCCGGTGGTGGCCGGCCGTGCCCCCGAGCAGGACGGCGGGATCATGCTCGGGCAGTGGCTCAACGACGAGGCGCGGCGGTGGATCAGCCGTGGTCACGTCCATTTCGAGCTGCGGGTCGGCGAGGTCATCGTGACCGACATCAGCACCAACGGTTCCGGCATCCGGCCCTCCGGCTCGATGGCCGAGTCGGACCGGATCCCGCTGGCCCCCCAGCAGTCGAGGGTGTTGGGTGAGGCCGACATGGTCGAGCTCTATCCGGGGGTGCAGATCGGTAGGGCCGAGGAACTGCCCACCGGTGCCCCGTTCACCCCCACGTCGGTGATGGCGGAGGCCCCGACGATGGCGATGCGCCTGCCCCGTCCCTGACGCGCGGAGGCGGGCGCCGGAGGTCCGACGCCCGCCTTCCGCACACGTACCGGGTCAGCTGGCCAGCACTGTGGCGAGTTGGGCCACCGCGAGGTCGATCTCCTCCTCGGTGATCACCAGCGGCGGGGCGAGCCGGATGGTGGAGCCGTGGGTGTCCTTGGCGAGCACTCCGCGCTCGGCGAGCCGCTCGCACGCCTCGCGGCCGCTCATCAGCGCCGGGTCGATGTCCAGGCCGGCCCACAGGCCGCGCACGCGTACGCCGACCAGGCCCTTGCCGACCAGGGCTTCCAGGCCGGCACGCAGCCGCTCGCCCAGCTCGGCCGAGCGGCGCTGGAACTCGCCGGTGGCAAGCAGCCGGACCACCTCGATCGCCACCGCGCACGCGAGGGGGTTGCCGCCGAAGGTGGAGCCGTGCTGGCCGGGTTTGAGGACACCGAGCACGTCGGCGTTCGCGGCCACCGCCGACACCGGCACGATGCCGCCGCCGAGCGCCTTGCCCAGCAGGTACATGTCGGGCACGACGCCCTCGTGGTCACAGGCGAAGGTCGCGCCGGTACGCCCCAGGCCGGATTGGATCTCGTCGGCGATGAAGAGCACGTTCCGCTCGGTGCAGACCTGGCGTACGCCCGGCAGGTAGCCCTCCGGCGGCACCACCACACCCTGCTCGCCCTGGATCGGCTCCAGCAGCACGGCCACCGTGTTCTCGTCGATGGCTGCGGTCAGGGCGGCCAGGTCGCCGTAGGGAACGACAGTGAACCCCGGGGTGTACGGCCCGAAGTCCGCGCGGGCGTCCTCGTCGGTGGAGAAGCTCACGATGGTGGTGGTCCGGCCGTGGAAGTTGCCCTCGGCGACCACGATGTTGGCCTGCCCGGCGGGCACGCCCTTCACCTGGTAACCCCACTTGCGGGCGACCTTGATGCCGGTCTCCACCGCCTCGGCGCCGGTGTTCATGGGCAGCACCAGGTCTTTGCCACACAGCTCGGCCAGCTCCCGGCAGAAGTCGGCGAACTGGTCGTGGATGAACGCGCGGCTGGTAAGCGTCAGCCGGTCCAGCTGGGCGTGCGCGGCGGCGATCAGCTGCGGGTGCCGGTGGCCGAAGTTGAGCGCCGAGTAGCCGGCCAGGCAGTCCAGGTAGCGGCGACCGTCCACGTCGGTGAGCCAGGCGCCCTCCGCCGACGAGATCACCACCGGCAGCGGGTGGTAGTTGTGCGCCGTCCAGCGCTCGGCGTCCCGGACCGCTCCCGGCGTACGCAAAATGTCATCCACGATCACTTGCTTGCCTTTCCCTGACGGAGTCGCAGCGTGCAGCACTTCGGTCCGCCGCCGGCCTTACGCAGCTCGGAAAGGTCGACGCCGATGGTTTCGTAGCCCCGGTCGCGCAGTGCGGCGGCCAGGTCGGTGGCCTGGACGGGCAGCACCACATGCCGGCCGTCGCTCACCGCGTTGAGCCCCAGCACCTCGGCGTCGGCCATCGTGGCGTGCACCGCGTCGGGGAAGAGACGCCGCAGCACGGCCTGGCTGCCGGGGGAGAACGCCTCGGGCAGGTACGCGACGGTCCGCTCGTCGAGCACTGTCAGCGCGGTGTCCAGGTGGTAGAAGCGCGGGTCGACCAGTTGCAGGGTGACCACCGGGTAGCCGAAGACCTCCTGCAACTGGGCGTGGGCGGCGTGCGCGGTGCGGAAGCCGGTGCCGGCCAGCAGGTGGTCACCGGCCAGCAGGATGTCGCCTTCGCCCTCGTTGACGTGCTTGGGGTCGTACACCTGGAAGCCGGCGGCCTCGAACCAGGCCCGGTAGGCGGGCGCCTCGTCGGCGCGCTGCGGGTCGCGGAACTGCACGGCCATCGCCTTGCCGTCTATCACGGTGCCGCCGTTGGCGGCGAAGACCATGTCGGGCAGGCCGGGCACCGGGGTGATCTCCTCGACGGAGTGGCCCAGGTCGCTGTAGATCTGGCGCAGCTGCTCCCACTGCCGGACGGCCAGCGCGGTGTCCACCGGTGCGTTCGGGTCCATCCAGGGGTTGATCGCGTAGTCGACGGCGAAGTACGTCGGCCGGCACATCAACAGGTGCTGGCTGGTGGCGTCCATCGTCATGGTCCTGCTCCCACGGGTCGGGCGCGCCCCGGCCACCGTGGCCCACGGGCTGGCGCCGTTGCCCAACGTTATGCGGCGTCAGCGGCAGGATCCACCGTCGAGAGTTGCGCAGACCGAAGATTCGTTGCGTCTAAGCCGCCTTTGGATACGATCTGTTGCGTAGCGGTGGCTTGATGAGCCCGATTCGGGTTTCGGGCCTCTGGTTGGCGCGTCCGGGCGCTGGGGACGCGCCCGACCCGGAACTCTGCCGGACCGTAGACACACTTGAGGGGCGGCGAATCGCCGCCCCTCAACGAGTGTTGCCCGGCCGGTGAACCACCGGGAAGTCGGGCTGCCGACGAACCGCCGGCCTTGCCGGTGCACCACCGGCGAGCCGAACAGTGCCCGCTAGAAACGGTCGACAAACTGTGAGTCAAGCCACTCCCGGAAGCGCTGCACCCAGTCGCCGTCGGTGGTGGGCCACACGAACTGACCGGTCATCGCCAGCACGCCGATCACCACGGCGGAGATCCCGATCAGAATGCCGAAGAGCGCGTCGGTCTTGCCCGCGACGTGCCGACGGCGGGTGGCCATCAGGCCGAGGACCGAGAGCACCGCGCCGAACGCGCCGAGCCCGATGCCGTACCCGGCCAGGGTGCCGGTCAGCACGAACAGTGCACCGGCGACCGCGACGATCAGGCCGAGGGTGGCGAGCAGGCTGGCGCGGGGCTTCGGGCCGCGTACGACAGCAGGCTCGGCGTCAGCCCGGTCCGGGGTCGGGTCGACCGGACGGTCGGTCACAGCGCGGTCCGTCGTGTCGGACCGCCGGGTCGTGGGGTCGAGGTCGGTGTCCCGCTCGTCGGTGCGCCCGCGGGTCGAAGCGATGCCGGGCCGGGTGTCGGTGTCCGCCGCTCGGTCGACCGCGCGGGTGTCGGTGTCCGCCGCTGCGGTGCGCTCCGCCGACATGGTGGAACGGGCGTCGCCATCTACCGGCCGGGCGGTCGCGGCCCGGGCCACGGCGGCCCGCTCGGCAGCCCGCCGCTCGGCGGCCTGCTCGGAGGGCCGCCCCGCCGAGCCGGCCTGCTCGGTGGGCGCGGCGTCGCTGCGGTACGTCGTCTGGTCGGCGTTCCGGTCCGTGACCACCGGGCGGGCGGTGCTGTCGTTCGACCGGCCCCCGGTCATCACGGTGTTCTCGCGATCGCTCACCGGGGTGTCGCGACCGTCGACGTTCTCGTCCTGCGTCGGCGCCGGCTCGGACCGGCGGGACAGCGAAGGAATCCTGACCACTACACACCTCCTGTTGAATGCGTGGTGGCCGACAGGATCGGGTGGCACCCCACGCGGTACCGCCCTGAAATACCCCGATGGGCGTTTCCTGACACCAACACGGGGTACGCCGAGCTCAGCGCCAGCTCCGCGCCGCCGACGCCGCGGGGTTTCCCTTGATCGACTCGGGTTCCTTGAAGGCGGGGTATCCCCGCATCTGGGATACCGCGATTTCCAGGAACCCGAGATCACCGGTCCGCGTAGAGCACGCGCACCCCGGCCAGTTGCACGTACACCTCCCGGCGGTCGACGGCCAGGCCCTTGCCGTCGAGCGCATAGCCGGTCAACCAGACCCAACCGGGGTACGTCGGGCGAGCATCCACACTCACCTCGATCGTTCACGGCTGATGTCGGGCGTTCCGGCCCCGCGCGTGTGATCGTTCATTGTCGATGCGGTTGGGTTCG